>CAYYUZ010000111.1:3460-13212 GCA_964475005.1 uncultured Spirochaetales bacterium | reverse complement strand
CCAAAGATCCAAAATCCAGCAATGCCAAGACCGAGGTCAAAGAGCACATTCCCCTTGTCCTCGATCCTTGCGACAAAGCTCACGACGCCGAGCATGACAGATACGCCGACGAAGACGGCGCCTGCGACGATGGCGTAAACTAGGTCTTTTCCTTTGCCCCTGCTGCGGCGACTTTCTGCTTCGCCGTCTCGTCCTTCGGATGCTCACGTATCAAAGATACGCTCCGCTCTTCAGCGCTTCATCAACGGACAGTTTTCGCAGCCGGTTTTGGCGCGGCCACCGGTGCCACAGGAGGAGCAGCCTCCGGCTTTGCCCGCTCGGCGGAAGAGGTTGAAGACTTTTGCGCCGACGTAGGCCGCGGCGGCACCGACAACGAGTCCGACAATGAGCAACTCCATATCACATCCCCAGATGAAAGACTGTTCCCATTTGGAACACAGAGAAACATAGGGTCCACGCCAGGAGGACCGAAAAGATCAGGTAGAAGACTAGCCAGCGTCCGCCTAGTTCGGCACGGATGGTCGACTGAGCGGCAAAGCACGGGGCCAAGATCAAGGTGAAAAGCATGAAGGTGTAGGCGACCAGCGGGGTGAAGGCCGGGTCGGCGCGGAGAGCTCCTTGAAGGGGTCTGTCATCGTCCTTGACGTCGCCGACTTTGTAGAGCACGCCGAGGGTGGAAACTACAGTTTCTTTGGCCGCGAAGCCCGTGATCGTGGCGATACCGATCTTCCAGTCAAAACCTAAGGGTTTGACGAGGGGTTCGATGAGTTGGCCTATCCATCCTGCTGCGCTTTGTTTAATGACTTCGGAAGCAGGCGTCCCTGCCGGGGCCTGAGGGAAGGTTGTGATTGCCCACAGCAGCACCGAGGCAGCTAGGATGACCGTTCCGGCTTTCTTGAAGTACTGGAACGACTTGTCCCAGACGTGCCAGGCGACCCCCTTCAGGGTGGGCATGCGGTACGGGGGCAGTTCCATGACAAAGGGAGTCGTTTCTCCCCGAAGGACGGTCTTGCGAAAGACCCACGAGGATCCCAGCGCCAACAGGACGCCAATCAGGTAGACCGACAACACGACGGCCCCTGCGTGGGCCGAAAAGAAGGTTCCAGCAAGCAGGATGTAGACCGGAAGTTTGGCCCCGCAGCTCATGAATGGGGTGACCAGCACGGTCACGATGCGGTCCTTGGTGCTCTTAAGCGTGCGTGAGGCCATAATGGCGGGAACGGAACAGCCGAATCCCAGCATCATGGGCAGAAAACTCTGACCATGAAGCCCGAAGATGTGCAGGAACTTGTCCATCACGAAAGCCGCCCGCGACATGTAGCCGGTGTCTTCAAGGAAGCTGATGAAGAGGAACAGCAGGATGACCAGCGGTATGAAACTCAACACGCTACCAACACCGCCGAGAATGCCGTCGACCAGCAGCGACTGCAGCAGACCAGGCGCGATGAGAGCCTTAGCGCTTGCGGCCAGCCACGAAAAGAGGCTGTCGAGCCAGGCCTGAGGGTAGGCCCCCAAGGTGAAGGTTGCCTGAAAGATAGCCCACAGCACGGCCAGAAAGACCGGCAGTCCTAGAAACCGGTTGATGAGAACCGCGTCTATCCTCTCGGTCAGAGGAACCGTCGCCCTGTCCCGAAGGACGGTCTCTTTGACCGCGCCGTGAATGAGACCGTAGCGCGCCTCGCTGACAAGAATCTCGCTGTCTCTTCCGCCCTGTTTCTCAAGTACCGCGATGGCTTTCCCGAGCGCGTCCAAGACAACGGCAAGGTGACGGTGTCCTTCGAGCTTTTTCTGGGCGTCGGTATCTTTCTCGAGCAGCTTCAAAGCCATCCAGCGCCCCGGAAACGCCAGGGAGAAGTCATGGTCGGTGTCGAGGGCCTCGATCACCTTGGCCAGAACGGCTTCGAGGTCGGCGCCGTAGAGCGGTGGAGACCGGTGATGAACGTCAGCCGCGACTTCGAGGGCCGCGTCGAGGAGTTCCTCCAACCCGAGCCCCCGTGACCCGATGGTTCGTACAATGGGAATTCGAAACAGACGCGAGAGCTGCTTGTGATCGATACGCAACCCCATGGTCTCGGCTTGATCGATGATGTTGAGGGCGGCCACAAGGGGAATTCCCAGCTCCTGGAACTGAAGACTCAGGAAGAGGTTGCGCTCCAAATTGGTGGCGTCGAGGACGTTGATGATGAGATCCGGCTTTTCGTCGAGGACAAAATCTCGGGCGATGATCTCGTCGAGGGAATATGCGGTCAGGCTGTAGGTTCCCGGCAAATCGTACAGAATCAGCTCCCTGCCGCGGTGAACGAGAAAGCCTTCCTTGGTGTCGACGGTCACCCCGGCGTAGTTGCCCACCTTCTGATGCGAACCAGTGAGTTTGTTGAAAAGCGTAGTTTTACCGGAGTTGGGGTTTCCCGCCAACGCAATGCGGAGGGGGTTCATGAAAGAGCTTCGACGGGCTCGACGCTGACTCCTGCCGCCTCGGCCTTTCGAATGGTCACTTGGTAGCCTAGGATGGAGACTTGAAAAGGATCACCGAAAAGGGCCTTGCGGACGACCTTCCCCTCAACGCCTCGAGTAAAGCCCATATCGGCCAGACGCTTGCCCGTTTCCCGGCTCAACTCGACTCCTTTCACAACAAAGTGGTCGCCTGCCTTCAGATCCCTGATCGTCATGTTTCTTCCTTCATAATCTCTATTAACTTAGGATGCACTAACTCCATTTCTCTGTCAAGAGACTCATGAGCTTTTAAATCAACAATAGGATCTTATAGAGGTTTGGGCTCGGGCCGGGGCGGGCGTTGGTCGCCCATTCCTGAACGTCGGCGGCGGGGACGCGAAGGTCTCTTGCGCGGAGTGCGAACGGCCCAAACACGAAACAAGGAGCGAAGCGTGTTTTCGAGTTCCTGGTTGGACGGGATGATGGGCTTGAACCACTCCTTGAGCTGGGCCATCAGCGGTTCAAAATCTTCTTGCGTTGCCTTGGTGGCCCACCCCTGATGTTCCAGCAGCGGGGCAACCAGGAAGGTCAGCGAAGTGGTCCTGTCGGGTTCCTTGCCGTGGCTGATCTCGTCGTCGAGCAGCTGCAGCCCGGCGGACAAGACTTTGGCAAGAGGGTTGAACAGTGGTTTTCCCAGTTCCTTTCCAAGCGAAGGAACAAAGTGGTCGAGAACCTTGAGCTTGGCCATGGTCGTGAAGATCGGTTTCGACTTTCCTGAATGAAGGATCTTGTAGAATTCCTCGGTAAGTCTTGAGGGCGAAATGGCGGCCAGAAGGGGAGCTTTCTGGCGGATCTTTGTCGAAAGGTGCCACGGAATAGTGAAGTCGCCGGTCGTGGCATACTTGGCCGCGCGCACCATTCTGACGGGATCCTCGTCGAAGATGTGTTCCAAGGGAATCACATTCTTGAGCCGCTTGGCCTTCACATCCTTCATGCCGCCGACTTGGTCGACGATGTACTGGTCCTTGGGGTCGTAGAACAAGGCGTTGAAACTGAAATCCCGGCGCTTGGCGTCCTCTTCCAACGTTCCGAAGACATTGTTGTCACCCTCGACGTTGCTGCGAAACGTGGCAACCTCTATGATTTTGCCCCCCGCAAAGTAGACATGGACCAATCGAAATCGTTTTCCGATGATACGGCTAAAGGGCAAGACCTTCTTAATTGTCCTGGGGTGCGCATCGGTCGCGATGTCGAAATCTTTGGGCTTGCGGCCCATCAGAAGATCCCTGACGGCACCGCCGACGATGTAGGCCTCGTACCCCGCAGCCCGCAACTTCCGGGTGATGAACAACGCGTCGGGGTCGATCTGATCAAGCTTCAGGCCGTGTTCTTCTTTCGTATAGACTTCGGCCTGTTTGACGGGTTTGCCGTCGGCGGATTTCGAGTAGCGGACTAACATTCCGTCCAGGATACAGGCCTAGGAGGATTTGTTCAACTCAAGGTCCGGCCTCGCCCAAGGCGGCGACCAAGCCGTCGAGCACGTGCCCGAAACTGTCCTTCAACCCCGTTTCGGCTTCGAGGAGGGCCAGCCCTTTTTCCGAAAGTGTCACGGCGCGTGGGTCCATGGCAATAGAACCCAAGAAGGGAATTTGGAGTTCGGTGGCCGCCGCTTGGCCTCCCCCGGCTCCGAAAAGCGGGAGAATGGTACCGTCGGCGGGGTTGAGGTAGCCCGCCATGTTTTCGACAAGTCCCAAAATGGGCATTTTGAGTTGTTTGCTGAAGTCGATGGTGCGGCGGGCGTCGAGAACCGACACCGACTGCGGGGTGGTGACGATCACGGTTCCACGCGACGGCGAGGAATTGAGAAGCTGGCACACCGTCAAAGGTTCATCTCCGGTGCCAGGTGGAGAATCGACAATCAGGAAGTCGAGGTCCGGCCAAAGCGTGTCGGCCATCAGCTGGTTGATGAGGGCAATCTTGATCGGGCCCCTCCAGATGTAGGCGGTGTCGACGGGGCGTCCGGCCAGGGCCAAACTCACAACAAACAGATTGGGTCTGGCCTCGTGGGGTTCGATCTCGTTTTCACGCACCGTCATGATCACGTGGTCAAGGCCGAGCATGTGGGCGACGTTGGGCCCGTGGATGTCAGTGTCCAGCAGGCCGACTCTGAAACCTCTCTGCACAAGACCAACGGCCAGATTGACGCTCACCGTGCTTTTCCCGACTCCGCCCTTGCCCGAAAGGACGACAACTTTGTGTTTAATCTTCTTCATGTGCGCGCGAAGACGCATCATCTGCGCGACTTTTTCGTCGCCCTCTAGTCCATGCATAGGGTTTTCCTTCTAGCTGGCAGCGGGGGTCGGTGTCGGCTTGGTTTCGGTCTTCTTGGGTTCGGTGGTTTTCTTGGAGTCGTTTACATAGAAGCCGCTCCCCTTGAAAATGATCCCGGTTCCGCCGCCGACGAGGCGCTTGAGCTTTCCGTTGCATTCCGGACATTCGGTGAGCGGATCGTCCTTCATCGACTGGAAGGCTTCAAAGTCGTGCCCGCAGTCCTGGCAGACGTAGTCATAGGTCGGCATCAGCATTCTCCTTGAAAGAAGTAAAATACCAACAAAGGAGTTCTCAGGGCAAGGGTTATTACGGTCTTGCGCTTTTGTTGATTCCTGTTAAGATGAACAAGGGATATTTTGTGAAAACGCCCATCACGTCGAATCTTGAAGATTATCTCAAGGCCATCCTCTTGATTTCCGCGTCAAACGGCTCGGCCCACGCTTCGGCGGTCGCCGAGTGGATGGGAGTAACAAGGGCGTCGGTCACGGGAGCCCTGCGTTCTTTAGCGGACCGAGACCTGATCACCTATCATCCGTACCAACCCGTGATGCTCACCGAAGCGGGGCGCCAAGTGGCACAAGCTTGCGTCGACCGCCACCAATTTCTTCACGAGTTCTTCCGCGACCAGCTTGGCATCGAGGATAGCGAGGCCGACGAAGTGGCTTGCCGTGTGGAACACGTTGCCAGCGAGAACGTCCTCTCGCGGATGGCCGAATTCATCCGCTACAGGGCAGAATGCCGCGAACTCGAGCTGTCCTGGGATGCCGACGGTACCCTGCGTTGTTCCCGAGAACCTCTGACTGTCAACTGTTCTTCCTGTCAGAGACGCCGAATTTCTGTTTCTGACTAAAATGCTCGTGTACTTCTTGACACCACTTCGCCTGTGATTTACTTTATCCGCATGAGTTCCGATGCAGAAATCCTGAAGACGTTTCCGGCCGCCGCTGAATATTTGACCAATATCCACCTGATTTGCCGCGATTACGGCTATGCGGCCAATCACCGCCTCGCTGAATGGCTAGGCGTGTCGACCTCGGCAGTGACCCAGGCCTTGGGTCGCCTCAAGAAGATCGGCTTGGTGAACCAAGAGCGCTACGAGCACGTGTTCCTTACCGACGCGGGCCGAGATCTGGCGCTCAAGGTTCTCAAGCGACACTATCTGCTTGAGCATCTGCTCGTGAAGACTCTAGACTTCCCCTGGGACAAATCCGACCTGGAAGCCAAGGTTCTGCAGAATCAGATCAGCGACGCGCTGTCAGATCACCTTGACCGCTTCCTGGGCTACCCGCAGACCTGTCCGCACGGTAACCCATTGCCCGGTACGGAAATTGAGGCCAAACTGCTGGCGGCTCCCAGGATCACGGAAGCGGAAGTGGGAGCCTCTGTGGCGATCGTACGCATCACGGAGGAGGGAGAGGGTCTTCCGACCATGCTTCCTTTCTGCCAGATGTCGGGTCTCCGTCCTGGGGTGAGGGTCAAGGTGGAAGCGACGAGCCCCGAAGGCGTCACGTTGCGGGTTCCGGGTCAGCCGTCTGTATTTGTCGCCGCGGCCATGGCCAAGCACCTTTGCTACGACCCGGTGCTTTGAAGGCGCCGAAGAGCGTTCTGTCTCCTCTCTTGCAACAAATCCCACGCCTCATCGATGTCGTTGACGTCGGCCAGAAGGTCTTCCGTCTGGCATGAGATCCTCTCTACCAAAGTTTCGGCCGCGGGTTGCCAGCCGCGCTGGGCAAAAAGGCTCAGTGCGCGCTGGCTGACAATTTGTGAGCCCACGTGGAGCAAGCCCATCCTCAAGATCAGGAAGGCCGCGGCCCGGCCGATGATCCTGTCCCTCAGGATCAGATCGCTGGGGGAGATCTGGGGGTGGAGAGCCAGAAACTCGGTCAATTCGAACAGCGGATGCAGCCACTTTCCCCGGCTTTCGAACAAAGGTGGCTCTCCCTCCGGGTCATCGAGGCGCCACACCTGGAGCGACACGCCGTCGGGCAGGGGGCCTGGCTCAAGCAAAGGTCGCGGCCACCTTGGCCAAGATTTCGGGTATGGCGATCTGCTGGGGGCACAACTCCACGCAGACTCCGCATTCGACGCACTTGTCGGCACGGGCCTCGGCCGGGAACCATTGGTACCCCGCCTTGATGGCCGCACTTTCCAGGAACATATGATATTCGTTGTAGGCAGAGAAGTTCCGGGGAATATCGACTCCCTGAGGGCAGGGCATACAGTACTGACAAGCCGTACAGCCAACCTTCACGAGGTTGCGGTAGGTGATCTCCACCTTGTCGATCATGTCGAGCTCTTCGCGGGTCATCGATTCGGCTTGAGCCGAAGCGGCAATCCGAAGGTTTTCGTCTACCTGCGACTGTGCGCCCATGCCCGAAAGGGCAAGCGAGACGCCGGGATTGTTCCACACCCATCGGAGCGCCCATTCGGCCGGGGAACGTCGGGTCTTGGCGTTGTCGTAGAGCGTCTGAACCGACGGGGGCACGGCGTTGGCAAGGTTGCCTCCCCTCAGCGGTTCCATGACAATGACGTCGGTTCCGTGGGCCACCGCGGCCTCGAGACCGGCCGCCCCGGCTTGGTACTGGCGGTCCATGAAGTTGTACTGAAGCTGACAGAATTCCCAGGGGTAGGCCGGGAGGATGGTTTCAAAGCATTTGGCCTCGTCGTGGAAGGAGAATCCAAAATGGCGGATCTTGCCCGCCTCCTTGGCTTTTTCGAGAAAATCCAGGGCCTTGAACTGAACGCACTTGGGCCAAGTTCCCCAGTTGAGCGAATGGAGCAGATAGAAATCGATGTGGTCGGTTTCCAGACGCTCAAGCTGTTCTTCGAGGAACTTAGTGAAATCACCGGCTTGCTGCACCAGCCAAACTGGCGATTTGGTGGCGATGAAGACCTTGTTCCGCCAGCCGTCGCGTAGGGCCTCGGCCACCGCGGATTCACTTTCGCCGTTGTGGTACACGTAGGCGGTATCGATGTAGTTCAACCCGGCTTCGACTGCCGATCGGATCATCTTGGTCGTCTGGGGTCGATCGATCTTGCCGCCCAATGTTGGCAAACGCATGGCTCCAAAACCCAGTTGCGAAACTTTCTCTGTGGCCAGGGTGCGGTACAGCATGACCTCAGGCCTTCCGGTTGAGAAGACGAAGGGCCAGATAGCCGCCAAACACCATGATCAGCATGCCCGGAACCGCCATCTCGAACAGCCTCACCGAGATCGGCACAGGAGTCCCCGTGATCCGTTCAACAAGAAAACCGACAGCCTGCATGGCCGCCACGGCAACCACCAGCCCCCAGAGGCTGACGGTTTTAGTAGAACGGGCCAGCAGCACGGCCACGACGGCCAGGGCAAGGGACTTGCTGAGAACCACAGGCATCAGAGCGACCACGGGCATGCCGATCAGCAGGTTGTTCAGAATCGGTGAGACAAGAGCCACGACGAGTCCGGCAGCGAGCCCGAATTGCCAGGCTGCGATCAAAGTGAAAAAGAACAGAGGCAGAAACACGGCCCCCGCGTCGGGAATTGTATGAATGGCCAAGGGGACCAAAAGGTTGCCCGCCGCAAACACGGCGCTGAAAAGATAGAGCCGAATTTCTGACAAGCGCAAGGGCTGGGAACGTAAAGGAACGGACGCAAGAAGCGACAAGGGATTCATGAAAGACTCCTGACAAAACTCAATGAGTTCATCATACCAAACCCCGGGGCACCCCGCAAGGAGTTCACGCGGGTGAATCGGAATAGGCTCGAAACTCGTCAGGAAAAGGTTCCAGCGCCCGCGGCAGCAGTCCGTTGACCCACGCGAGAAACAAACCGTAGTTCAAGACCGGAATGTTCAGCTTGCCAAGGGTCTCGAGGCGGTCGAGGATCTGGTTCCGGCTGACCATGCAACCAGCGCAGTTGACCACAAGATCGAACGTCGCCAGCTCCGCTTCGGGAGGCAGCTGCCGGGCGTGGTGAAACTCTGCGCGGGGCTGAACGAGCTGTCGGAACAGCCGCGGAATCTTTACGGTTCCAATATCGTCGGCCTGCTGATGGTGAGCGCAGCTCTCCAGCACCAGGACCTTGGCGTCGGCAGGCATTCGCCCTAGAGCCTTCACCCCTTTGAGATAGACCCCAAGGTCTCCCTTCTTTCGCCCGAAAAGGATGGAAAAACTCGTCAGCGGCTGGTCGGGGGGAATGTCGGCCGCAACCTTGGCAAACGCTTGACTGTCACAAATCACAAGTTTTGGTCTCTTGTTGAGAACCTTGTAGAAACTGTAAAGCTCCCTCTCCTTGACCACCAGGCAGGCGCAATCCTTGTCGAGGGTGTCGCGGATAGTCTCCACCTGCGGAAGGATGAGGCGGCCCTTGGGGGCGGCTAGATCGATGGGGGTCACCAGAATCAGAAAATCTCCCTCAGAGACCAGTCCTTCAAGGGGGGAGGCTTCGTTTTCGGCCTTGGCTCCTTTTTTTTCCAGGAGCCGACGGAGTTCTTCAACACCGCGTCGCTGGGGACTCTCAACCGCCACGACGCCAATGGCCCGCGCCCAATCGTATTTTGCCGCTTCAAAGCCCTGGTCCGAGTGCGTGAGGACCACCACGAGTGCAGGTTTGCTGGTCTTTAGGGGGTCGACGATGATGCGTTCGGCGTCGGTGAGCGGCGTATCGGCGCGCGTGACGAAGACGGGAATATCGGAGAGTTTCAAGCGCTCGAGACTTTTTTCCACGCGCAAGGCTCCCAAGTCTCCCACATCGTCGAGACCCGCGGTGTCGGTAATGGCGACCGGGCCCAGCGCCCCCAGTTCAAAGGTTCTGGTCACCGGGTCGGTTGTCGTGCCGGGGGTTGCCGAGACGATCGATGTGTCGAGGTTCATCAGAGCGTTCATGAGGCTGGATTTTCCGGCGTTGCGGAGACCAAACAGGACGATCTTGGGGCGTTCAGACAGGGGGGTGTTCACAATCCCCCCCGTCCTTGCGCCAGGACCAGCGGATCGACAAGTCTTTCGGCTTC
>CAYYUZ010000111.1:0-3360 GCA_964475005.1 uncultured Spirochaetales bacterium | reverse complement strand
CTCTCAAGAACAAAAGGAAGGTAGGGGTTGAGCTGAAGCCGGCCTGCCTGAACGTACTGACTGATCTTGAAGGCTTCTCCCTGAACCGACATCGCCAAACCGCAGGCGTATTCGAGCGCAACGGGGTTGGTCTTGGCCGGCATCTGGCTGCTGGCGGCTTGAAGGCGTGGGTGTCCGAGTTCGCCGACGGCGCTTGAGGTGAGGTACAAAGCGTCTTGGGTCCAGTGCACAAGGTTTTCGGCCACCTGCCTTAGCCCGCCGGCCAGCTCGCTGAACTTGTCGAGGTGGCTGGTTTCGTCCATCAAGTTCTGACTCCGCGCGAGCGGAAGACCCGTAATGGACCGCAAGTGTTTTTCGGCTGAAAAGACGTAAGCCGCTGGTGCCCCGAAGCCCGATCCCACGGCGGTGCCTCCCAGGGGAATTGTGCGAATTCGTTCCCTCAGCTTGTTGAGCCTCCAGCGATCACGCTCGAAGGGGCCCGCCCAGCTGGCGAACATTTGCCCTAGTGTAACCGGCAGGGCGTCTTGAAGTTCGGTCCGCCCGACGGCGATCTGAGCCGCAAAAAGTTTTTCCCGGCGGACGAGCTCTTCCTGCAAACGGATGACAAGAGCCTCGGTGGCCACTAGGCCTTCGTAAGCCAAGATGGTGGCGGCAGTGGGGAAGGTGTCGTTGGTCGACTGGTGCCGGTTGATGTCGCTAAGGGGATGAAGTTTGGGACCACCGTTCTGACCGGCAAGGAACACCACGGCCTCGTTGAGGTTCATGTTTAGACTGGTGCCCGCACCGCCCTGCGCCAAGGGGACGACGAAGAGGTCGTCGTGCACCCCCGCTCGAATCTCAACCAGCGCCTGAACAATGCGCGTCCAGGTGGGTTCATCCCAGAAGGAACCGCCCGCAGAAGTGTCGGTTTCCCTGGTCGCCGTCAGCGAAGCGAGTTTCACCTGAGCGTAGGCGCGCACAACGGCCCTGGGGGTGCGTTTGTTTCCCCAATTGGCCGCGGCGAGGGCGGTCTGTTCCCCGACGAACGGATTCACAGGGCGACCCCCCGGTTTTCGGCGTTGCGGCTGTTGCCGCGGGTCCAGTTCAGTGTCTTGTCGACCAAATGGGTACGGATGTCGAGACAGTTGATGCATTCGAACCCCGACTCGTCGAGGCAGATCTTTCCGGGGTACAGGAGGTAGTCCTTTTTCACAGACTCAGGAGTAATGTTGGGCATCAAAACGTTGGCCCCCGCGGCCAGCATCTTCTCGCGCCCTTGCTTGTCGAGGCTCCCGGCCGCAGTGGTCGCCGGAAGGTTGGCCTCGGGAAGAAGCAGCCTCACCAAGGCCGCCGCCCTGACGGCTAGGTCAATAGGCTGCTGAGGCGCCTGGGCCAAAGGGGTTTCGGGGTGGGGGATGAAGGGGCCGATTCCCACCATATCGAGGTCGAGTTCGTGGCAAAGGAGGGCGCTAGCAATTCGAGTTTCCTCGGTTTCGCCCGGCAAGCCGACCATGTAGCCCGATCCGACCTCGAATCCTTCCTCGCGGAGGTCTGAAAGCGCCTGGATTCGATCCTTAAGCTTGGCGCCGTTCTTGAGCGAGGCGTAGAGATCAGGGTCGGAGGTTTCAAAGCGCATCAGGTAGCGGTCGGCCCCGGCGGCCTTCCATCGACGGTAGACCTCCCGCGCTCTGATTCCAACACTTAGCGTAACCGCCCCCTGCCCGCCTGTAACTTCTTGAATTCCATCGAGGATTTCCACAATGCGGTCGGTGGTGAACCAGGGGTCCTCTCCCCCTTGGAGAACGAAGGTTTTCAACCCGTAGGTCCAGCCGGCCAGGGCCAGGTCGACGATCTGGCTGACTTTCAGGCGGTAGCGCGTCGCCTTCGCGTTGGATCTTCGGATTCCACAGTAAGCGCAGTCCAACGCGCAGTGGTTGGTGAACTCGATCAGTCCCCGCAGAAAGACGCCGTTCCCGTAGGTCTGTTTGCATACCTCATTGGCCCGCCGCATCAACTCAGGGGTGGGCGCCTGGCGGTAGAACTCGAGAACTTCAGCGACCAGGGACGGTTCAAGTCTCATAGGTAGACGTCTCTTTCCCCCGCGTCTACTTTCCCGATTCCTAGGCGAATCCGGTTTTGGAGGATCTCACCCTGCTTGGTTCCGTCGTTGGCCTCGGCTTCGATCTTGGCACACAGGTCCAAGCCCTTGCCTTTCAGGGTCTCTGGTGCGTAGTCGTGGAGGTATTCGCGGAAGGTGAAAAGTCCGTTGGGTAGACAAAATTGCTTGATGAGGCCAGGTTTGGCCAGATCCATGAAGTCGGCCCCGACGCGGCCCTGGCGGTAGCAGCCCGTGCAGAAGCTGGGAACGTACTCGTGGTCGATAAGGTTGTCTATGACTTCGGCCAGCGAACGGTGGTCGCCCAGGGCGAACTGGGCACCCATGGCCTGTTCATCGGGGTGCTCGCTCTCGCTGGAATAGGCACCGGGGTTGGTTCTCGAGCCCGCGGAAATTTGACTGACCCCAAAGCGGAACAGTTCGTTGCGCATGGCCTCGGATTCTCTGGTCGACATAATGATTCCCGTATAGGGCATGGCGATCCGAATGAGAGCAACGATCTTCTTGAAATTCTCATCGCTCACGGGGTGAGGAACATGGTTGGCTACAGGGGCTCCATCGGCGGGTTCGATGCGCGGCACAGACACCGTGTGCGGACCGCAACCGAAGGCGTCCTCGAGGTGGCGGGCGTGCTCCATCATCGCTAGAAGCTCGAAGCGCCAGTCAGACAAACCGAACAGAGCGCCGATGCCGACGTCTTTGATGCCGGCTTCCATGGCGCGGTCCATCACATAGAGGCGGTTGAGGTAGTCGGCCTTGGGGCCCGCCAAGTGGTACTTGCGGTACTGCACAGGGTCGTAGGTTTCCTGGAAACAGATGTAGGTACCGATCTTCTCCTGAGCGAGTTTGCGGAAGTCTTCGGTCGAAAGAGGGGCAATCTCGACGTTGATCCGGCGCACCGACGCTCGGCCCTCCTTCACGGCATAGGCTGCGCGGATTCCCTCGATAAACTGTTCCACAGGAACGCCCTCTTTCTCGCCGCAGATCAACAGAATGCGTTTGTGGCCTTCTTTCAGGAGGACCCTGACTTCGCTTTGGATCTGGCTGTTGGTCAGCGTCGTCCTTTTCAGGCTTGTGTTTTCCTGGCGGAAGGCGCAGTAAGTGCAGCTGTTGGAGCATTCGTTGCCGGTGTAGACGGGGGCGAAGAGCACGAGGCGCTTCCCGTAGATGGTTTCTTTCACGGTGTTGGCCGTCTGCCGGATCTTTTCGAGACCAGCGGGGTCTTTCACGCGCAAAAGAGCCGCCACATCCTCGAGTCCGAGTCC
>CAYYUZ010000110.1:0-13645 GCA_964475005.1 uncultured Spirochaetales bacterium | reverse complement strand
GGGAAAATCTTCGTCTCCACCAAGGGATGAACATGTACGACCTCATCGACTTGGCTATCACGCAGACCCTTAGCCGGACCTTGGTTTCGTCGTTGACGGTTCTCTTGGCCATGGCTGCGGTGTTTGTGTTCACCCAAGGGGCGATCAAGGATTTCGCCGAGGCGCTGATCATTGGCGTCGTGGTCGGCACCTATTCGTCGATCTTCGTCGCCGCTCCTTTGATGGTGGCCTTCGCAGGCGGCAAGGCCCCAGCCGAGAAGGCTCCCAAGGCCATTGCGGAAGACGGGGTCGAAGCCTAGAACGCTTCTCCAGACTCGACAAAGGTCACCGAAAGGTGGCCTTTTTTTTGAACTTTTTTTTCATGCCTTCCTGACGAGCAATTGGTACTTTGAAGGCAGGGAACTCGCGAGGCCGAAGATTGAGACGCTGAACATTCAGGGAATGACCAGCGCGGCCTGCGTGGGGGCTGTCGAAAGGGTGGTCGGGAAGGTGGCGGGGGTACAAAGCTCTTAACGATGAAGGGGCTCGCAGAGCCGACGAACACAAGAAACAAAAGGAGAAGGAAATTCGGCTTTGGTGGACAAAATTCCTGGTTTCCGCCGGTGTTTCCATCCCTCTTTTCTACCTGGCCGTGGGCGGCATGGTCGGCTTTCCCCTTCTGGATTTTCTCAAGCCAATGGAATCGCCGGTTACCGTTTCTACGTGGTTGGCTACAAGGCGATCTTTCGGCTGAGCCCCAACATGGATTCTTTGATCGCGCTGGGGACTTCGGCTGCTGTGGCATGGAGCCTGTTTGCCACGGTTCAAATCGCCTTGCGCCATCACCAATTTGTCTCCGAGCTATACTTCGAAACGGCTGGAGTGATCATCACCCTCATTCTGTTGGGGAAGGCGCTTGAGGCCGTCACCAAGGGCCGGACTTCCGAATCGATCAAGAAGCTGATGGCTCTGACCCCCAAGACGACCACGTTATTGTCCGGTGGCGTCGAACGAGAAATCGACGTGGCCGACGTCGAAGTGGGAGACCTTGTGGTCGTTCGCCCGGGGAAAAAGATCTCCGTCGACGGTGAGATCACCGACCTTGCTAGCGCGGTCGACGAATCCAGGCTGGCGGGAGAAAGCCTGCCTGTCGAAAAAGCCTTTGGCGACAGGGTTTTCGGGGCTACGCTGAACAAGAATGGCCGCTTGGTGTTTCGAACGACCAAAGTGGGAAAAGACACGGCTCTGGCCCAGATCATCGGATTGGTGGAGGACGCCCAGGGTTCCAAGGCTCCGATTGCAGCTTTGGCCGATACTGTGTCAGGGTACTTCGTTCCCATCGTGTTTGGGCTTGCGGTGCTGGCCGGCCTGGCGTGGTTCGTTTCGGGGCAAAGCCTTTCGTTTTCGCTAACAATCTTCATCGCCGTGATGGTCATCGCTTGTCCCTGTGCCCTGGGTCTGGCCACGCCGACCGCTATCATGGTGGGAACGGGCAAAGGTGCCGAATACGGTATTCTGGTCAAGAGCGGTCAGGCGCTCGAAACGGCTCACAAGATCACGACCATCATCTCTGACAAAACCGGCACCCTCACCCAGGGGCGGCCCGAAGTCACCGACCTGCTGGCGGTCCCAGACCAAGATGTGGAGCGCCTTTTGAGTTTGGCCGCTTCGGCTGAACGTGGATCGGAGCATCCGTTGGGGAGGCAATTGTCCGGTGGGCGCAAGCCGACGGCAAGGTTCTCGCTCCGGTCGACCACTTTGAAGCCGTACCTGGGCTGGGTATCGCTGCAACCGTCGGAGGGAGTTCGGTCCGTATCGGAAACCTGAGGTTTCTCGAAACCTCAGGGGTTGTCGGCGCCAGGCTTCTTCAGGCCGAGGCCGAGAAGCTGGCTTCGGAGGGCAAGACTCCCATGTTTGTCGCCGCTGGCGGAAGGTTCTTGGGGCTGATCGCCGTCGCCGACGTGGTGAAACCCTCAAGCGCCGGCGCGGTTGCCGCACTCCATAAGTTGGGACTTGAGGTTGCTATGCTGACTGGAGACTCGGCGAAGACGGCCGAGGCGATCGCGCGGCAGGTGGGAATCGATCGGGTTCTGGCTGAGGTTCTTCCCCAAGATAAAGTTTACAAAGTGAAAAAACTTCAGGCGGAAGGGCAAAGAGTCGCTATGGCCGGTGATGGCATCAACGATGCTCCGGCGCTGGCGCAGGCCTACCTCGGGATTGCCATCGGCACCGGCACCGACGTCGCCATGGAATCCGCCGACATCGTGTTGATGCGCGGTGACTTAACCGACGTGGCGACCGCCTTGCAACTGAGCCGCAGGACCATCCGGAACATTCAGCAGAATCTGTTCTGGGCATTCGGCTACAACGTGCTCGGAATTCCCGTCGCCGCTGGGGGCTATCGGGTAGGACGTTCCCGGGATCGGGGGTCGCTTCCTGGCTGCGCCATCCCCTCCTCAAGGCACTGGTACCAAGCCCGAGGCCCTACGTATCGCCGGACAGAAGGGAGATTTTCACCCAATTCCTGCGAATGGTGGAGCGCCTTGGGTTGCAGGAGCGGGGAAGTTGATTGGCCGATCCAGTTCATCAGTTCGGTGTGCTTATCCATAGGGCGCCTCATGAAAAAAGATCGAGTTGGCGGTCAGACGGCCTGGCTGCTGCCACGGTCTCAGCCTCAAGGCTGACCTTAAGGTCGGTCCAGGCGCGTATCGAGAGTTCACTGTTCCACGTCCGCGCCAAACCTTGCCACGTCTGTATCCACTCATCGGACGGGGCGTCTATCCCATGGCGGAATCGGTCGAGGATTTCCCTTCCCTCCCGGATGGACGCTTTCTCATAGGTGTCGTCGCGGACTGCCGAAACCAAAAAACGCAGCCACAGCAGTGCGGCTCCCTCAGCATCCCAGCCCAGAGTCCCCAGAGCGGCGAGCCTATATGATTCGGCCGACCCCCATAAACTGGTGCCAAGGTTGAGGAGCGCCCCTTCGTCAAAATCTCGCCATTCCAGTTGAGTCCACGCCCAGAGCAAAGCGGACTTCGCTTTCTCGGGAACCTTCGGCGCCACGGTCTCCAACCAATCCGTCAAGGCTCCTAAAAATAGGTTCTCGTTATCGGTTTCCAGACCCTCGGCCACATCTTGCACGGTCTGCACGAGGACAGGGTCGGGATGGGCGACAAGCTCGACAAGCCGCCGCTGACTTAAGGTCATGCCTGCGGCCCCCGCTAAAAGTCCGCCGAGGGTACGAGCGAGAACGGAAACCGGGCTAGAAGGCGGAATTCGAGTCAGGTGGGTGCTCACGGCTTCATCCAGGCCCTCGTAGAAAAAGTGAAGGGCGAGAATCCAATGTCGCCAGGGCTGAAAGGGTGAGTCGGGCTCGAGAGCCTCCAGCGACTCCAGGATCTCGAGTTCTTCCATGCCGTTGGTGACGGCTTCGAATGCGTCGGAAACCGCCAAGGCCTCTCGCTTCCAAACGTGAGAATCGGTCAGGAGCGGCGACTCCAGGACCAACCGGGGATGGATGAGGTGATGGGTTGCCTCTTTGAGCGCCTGCTGGCGCAAGGCAGGCTGCGAGGTCCCCATGGCAACACGGAGGGCTTGATCGAGGGCCTCTCGATGGAATTCAGTGGCCAGTTCGGCCTGCGAGGGAGCATTGGGCTTCACGACATTCCTCAGGACCGGCCCCTTGTAAACTTAAGCCGGTATGATCTTATCGGCACGCAGTTGTCGGATCTCCTCAGAATTCAACACGCGGGAAATGTCGAGTTCCTGCCGTTCTGTCAATTTGACGATAGGATAGTCGGAGAGAGGGTTCTTTGACTCGTCGGTCAAGATCTTGACGTCTGGATGACGGGCGTCATTGGGGTTGGCATCGTTGACCACGGCCACGGAACCGTTCTTCAATTCCACGAAAGAACCGATAGGGTAGAGCGACAGTGTGAAGACAAGGCGGCGCACGATCTGCTCGTCGTAGGCCTTCTTGTTTTCCTTGAGGAGTTCCAGCAGACTCGCGTGACCGGTCCTGGCCGGTCGGAAGGGGCGGGTGGCGATTTGGGCGTCGTAGGCGCTGGCCACGGCCAGAATTTTGGCGCTCATAGCGATCTTGTCGCCGGTCAACCCTTGGGGGTAGCCCTTTCCGTCCTCCTTTTCGTGATGTTCAAGGACGGCCAAGTTGACGTTTGGTGGGAAACCAAGCTCCCGCAAGGTCCGGTAGCCCAAAAGCGGGTGAGCCGACAGTGCCCGACGTTCGGCCTCGGTGAGCGCGCGGTTGGCGTTTTGGAATGTGTCGGGAAGTTTAAACATGCCCAGCTCGTGGAGAAGTCCTGCCATGCCTAGTTCGATCAATTTGTGCGAAGGGAGCTTCATGGTGTCACCGATGGCCACCGAGAGAATGGCGACGTTGACCGAATGGCTGATGATATAGCTGAAACCGTTGCGGTCCAACTCGCCAAGACGAAGGATGAACCTTCGGTTCTTCCTGAGCACAGCCATGATCAGCTTGACCTGTTCTGTGAGCGGTTCTATCGCGATGGTCGAACGCTTGAGAAAGGTGTCGAAGAGCTTGTGGGTGAACTCAAGCAGGAACGAATAAAACCGCTGCACTTCTTCTCTGGCCTGAGTGTCTTCGATGCCGTCTTGAAAAACCGCTGGGGGAACTTCACCCGCCTCGGTGTCGACCGAAGCCTTCGAGGTCAAGGAATCTTGCCCCATGATTTCTTTGTAGCCCCACGCGTTGAGCAGTCTCAACAAGTCTTCGCTGACGGGCGTCTCGGGCGTGACCAAGATGAACGACTCATCCAAATAGCCCGTCCCCGTCAGGAGACTGTTTGGTTTGAGCGTCTGAATGGGAATACTTTTCAACATGAACTCCGTTGACCCAATGATTCTAATTATCTACACTAAATAGGGTAAAAAGCAAGTCATGAAGTTCAAAACCCTGTTTCTCCTCTTCAACGTCATCATCCTCGTTTCCTTCGCCTTCATTTTCCTCATGCCCCTTCCCGTGCTTGGTTGGGAGTATGCCCTCAGTTTTTGGGGTCAGAATTGGGGCATCGCCGTGTTGTTCGTCGCGCTTTTGGCGGGCA
Organism: uncultured Spirochaetales bacterium; assembly: GCA_964475005.1. GTDB lineage: Bacteria > Spirochaetota > Spirochaetia > JABEVK01 > JABEVK01 > JAIFLN01. The sequence goes on along the minus strand of CAYYUZ010000110.1, from coordinate 8,585 downwards.
TAGACGTCTACTTTTTTTCCCAATGGCGCCTGTTTTCGCTTCTTGAGCGCGAGGATTGGTCTGGTCTGAGGGCGCTTCTTGAGACGGAATTGAAGAAGAAAGGTTCGCTGGGACCGCAAAAGACGCGTATCTTCCTGAACGCCTGCCTGATCGGTCAAAACCCCGGGCGAATTTCCGAACTCCGAGACCAGTATTTGGCCAAGAAGGTCCGTTTTGTGCCCAAGGTGGCCTTAAGCCTGGGGCTCCCCTTGGTTCTGGAAGGAAAGGCCGAAGCGATCGAGGGTTTCTTTGGCCCTCTGGCCGAAAGCCGTAAGACCGGGCCCGACGGTCCTTGGATACGCTGGTGCCTCGCCTTCGGACGGCTTTTGAATCAGGACGTCGAAGGCGCGCGGTCCCTGCTCGAAGGCGGCCTGAAGGATGCAAAACAACCGCTTTTGCAACTGCTGTCGCTGTATCTGCTCGACAATCTCAAGTCCGGAAATCCCGATGTGCGCGAACTTGTGGAAAAGGAGCGGCCCGCCTTGGCGGCGCGGCTCACCTCCAAGGAGTGGACGGCGCACATCGACGCTCTGAAAGAGCGCGTCATCTTGGTCCTGTTCATGGAGAAACTGATCGGCGAGGCCCGGCAATGGTTGGAAACTGGCCTTCAAGGAGAGAGTCAATGAGCGTTGTTCATACCGAAAAGGCCCCCAAGGCCATAGGACCCTACTCGCAGGCCATCGAGGCTGGGGGCCTGGTTTGGTGCTCGGGACAAATTCCCCTCGATCCGGCGACCATGCAGGTCGTGGAAGGCGACGCGGCGACGCAGGCCCGCCGCTGTCTGGACAACCTAAAAGCCGTTGCCGAGGCTGCGGGAACGTCATTGAATCAAGCGGTCCGCTGCGGGCTGTTTCTAGTTTCCATGGACGATTTTGCCGCCGTAAACGCCGTCTACGAGCAGTACTTTCCCGGAAAACCGGCCCGGACCACGGTCGAGGTTAGCCGTCTTCCCCGTGGTGTGCGTGTGGAAATAGACTGCGTTCTGTTCAAAGGTTGACGATGGAACCCGTTCAGAAGTCGACCAAACTCGACAACGTCCTCTACGACATCCGCGGTGCGGCCTTAGTTCAGGCGATGAAGATGGAGTCGGAGGGCTACCGCATCCTGAAGCTGAACACCGGAAACCCGGCTCCTTTCGGGTTCAACGCGCCAGAAGAAGTGGTGCGCGACATGATCACCAACCTAAACAACGCTCAAGGGTATTCCGATTCGAAGGGAATTTTCGCCGCCCGCAAGGCCATCATGCAATACAGTCAGGAGAAAGGCGTCAAGGGTGTCGATATTGGCGACATCTGGGTCGGCAACGGAGTCAGCGAGCTGATCACGATCGCGCTCCAGGCCCTGCTGAACAACGGCGATGAGCTCCTGATTCCGGCTCCCGACTACCCGCTGTGGACGGCGGCCACGAATCTGGCCGGGGGCAAAGCCGTGCATTACTTGTGCGACGAGGCCTCTGACTGGGCGCCTGACCTGGCCGACATTGAAAGCAAGATCACCGACAGGACGGTAGGGCTTGTGGTGATTAACCCCAACAACCCGACAGGGGCGATTTACCCCAAGGCTGTTTTGGAGGCGCTCGTCGAAATCGCTCGCCGCCACGGATTGATCGTCTTCAGCGACGAGATCTACGATAAGATCCTCTACGATGGCGACGTCCACCATTCCCTGGCCGCCCTGGCAGATGATGTGTTGTTCGTGACGTTTAACGGCTTGTCCAAGGCCTACCGAGCGGCCGGATTTCGATCGGGCTGGATGTACCTTTCGGGCGCCAAACAGTTTGCCGCCAACTACCGGGAAGGTCTCGACATGCTGGCCAACATGCGCATGTGCGCCAACGTTCCGGCGCAGTTTGCCATTCAAACCTCGCTGGGCGGTTACCAAAGCATCAACGACCTCACCAAACCGGGAGGGAGGCTCTACGAACAGAGGACCTTCTGCTGGGAGCGGGTTTCCCGCATTCCCGGAGTCAGCTGTGTAAAACCGCGGGCCGCACTTTACTGCTTTCCGCGGCTCGACCTGAAGAAGTTTCATATCTACGATGATCAGCGGTTCATCTACGACTTCCTGGTGGCCAAGCGGGTCCTGCTGGTTCAAGGCCGCGGGTTTAACTGGCCCGAGCCGGACCACTTCCGCATCGTCTTTCTTCCCAACGTGGACGATTTGGGCATGGCTCTTGACGGTCTGGAAGAGTTCCTGGCCGACTACCGGCAGGATTAGGAAGCACCATGAGACCCCTTTTGCGCGTCTTGTTGGTCGCCTGTTGCGTTTTGCTGGTCATCCCCGCTTTTTCGCAAGACCGAAACGCGTTTCCTTTTGTGGATCTTGGAAGAGCACAAACCATCATCGATACCCTGAAGAAGGAGAACGAAACCCTTCAGGCCGATTCCGACCAGGTGCATAAGCAAATTGATAGTCTCAAGGCGCAGATCACGGACTCAAGAAAAGGAAGCGACGACTTAAGTCCGCTTCTGGACGAGGTCCGGGCACGGAGTTCGGAGCTGGCGACGATCGCCGATGGGGTGGTTGATCGCTCCATGAAGGCCAAGGCCGCGGCTGCTGCCGAGAAAAGCAACACCCTTTCCAAGCGGTTGGCGCAGAGGCTCAACGCCCTTGGGCAACAAGTTCACGATTGGGGGCAACAGGTTCAGGCGCTGACCGACCAGGCCTCCATCGATGCTGCCAGGATCATCCGCAATACTGAGGACATCATTGTCCTTCAGGCGACCGTGGCCAAGACTCAAGCTCAGCAGGCTCGTTTGACCGAAGTGATCGAGCAGATCGAGACCTTGACCAGCAGAGTCGACGCGGCACTCAAGTAAAGAGACTCTTTCAAAAGCATTGGGGCAGGTTCGGGGCGATCGGCTAGTGCGTTTGGCAGCTCTGGCACAGGCCGTAGAGTGTGATGGAGTGTCCGGCAATCCTGAAACCTTCCTGGCTAGCGATTTTCTCAAGCGCACTTGAATCCAGACAGTAGTGGAGGTCGACGATCTTGTGGCACCGACTGCAGGCCAAATGGTGGTGGTGGGCGTGATCGGGTGCCACTCGCTCACCGCATACGCGGTAGAGCCGTGTACCGTCCGGGAATTCCACAGGGTCAAGGACCGCCATGTCGACCAAACGTTTGACAGCCCTGAAGACGGTGGCCCGTCCCGTCCCTTCGTCCTTGAGTTTCATGCGGTTCCAGAGTTCTTCGGCCGTGAACCCTTCGCCCGTCACGGCTAATTCAGTCAAGATTTCAGCCAGCCGCTGCCGGGGGGCACTCTGCCGGGCACCGAACTCGGAAAACGCGGCTTCGATCTGGTCGGCGATAGCTTCGGACCGCGAAAAGTCGTTCATAAGGACGCGCCCGAGTCCGGCTCGATAGTTTCGTGGTGGTGGTGTTCTGGTTCCTGAGGAAGGCGCCCGCTCCCTCCGAAGAGCACTGAAATCCCGTACAGAAGGGCCGCGAAGAAGCTGATGTAGAAGCCGACTGGAGCCTTGGACAGAGGTCCGAAGAAGGCGAACGCGAGTCCCAGTCCAGTGATCGCCAGCGAAAAGATAAGGCTGAGGACGAGAGTGGTCAGAGGGCTTTTCCGAAGATTGTGGGCAGCGCCGGCCGGTGCCACCAGAAGCGCCGCAGAAAGGAGAACCCCCATGGCCTGAACGCAAACCGCCGTCGTCAGGGCCAGAAGGAACAGGAACGCCAGGCCCAACGCTCGGATTGGGACCCCTCGGGCCCGCGCCGTTGCCGGGTCGATGCTTGAGAACAGGAGGGGCCGGAAGAGGAAGGTTAGCGCCGCCAGCACAAAAAGCGCGACGCCGAAAGAAGTCCAGAGGATCCCGGTCGTGACACTCATCAGCGAGCCGAAAAGCAGGCCGACTCCACCTGAAGCGTGTGACCCGCTTCCGCTGCTGAAAAGACTGAGGAAGAGAACGCCGAGGCCCAGGGCAAAGCTGAGCGTCATTCCAATTTCGACATCACGACCGCGGATTTTTTCGCTGAGTCCCCCCAGCGTCAGGACGGCCAACAGCCCCAGACCGACCATGCCCCACAGCGGTCCCAAACCGATCAGAACACCGCCGGAAGCGCCGGCAAAGCCGATGTCGGTCAGCGCCTCGCCAGCGAAGGTCATTGATCGCAAGACCATGAAGTAGCCGACAGCCGCGCATAGAACGGCGGCGACGGCTCCTTCGAAGAGGGCGTTTCGGAAGACCTCCGAGCCGATTATCGTTTCCATGAGAACCTTCCTTGGATCACTCGGACCACGATGTACGTGACGAAAGACAGGGTCGTAACAAAGAACCCCACAGGGATGGTTCCCTGCCAGGCCGCTAGAAAGAGTCCAACCGTGACGTCGAGTTCCGCCAACGCGACGCCAAGAAGCAGCGCTGTTCCCGCCCTTCGCGTCAGCCGTCGTGCCGTGGCGGGCGGGCCGATCAGAAGGGTGAAGACAAGAAGCGTCCCGGTCACGGGAACCGCCAGGGCTACAGTGACCGCCGCCAGCAAGAGAAAGACCGCACCGAGGGCCCTGACCGGAACACCCTTGGCGGCGGCGCCTTGCTCGTCGATGGTCGAAAACAGCAGAGGCCGGTAGAACAGCAGCAAGGCAACCGCCACAATGACGCTGATCACAAGGGTGGCCCAGGCCTCCGACTCCCCCACGCCAAGAATTGAACCAAACAGAATTCCGTAGGCTTTCTGCGAGGAACCCCGGTAGAGTCCCAGGAACAGGGACCCCAGCCCCAGGGCCAGCATCATCACGACGCCGATTCCCTGGTCTTTCTTGCGTGATTCTCTCCCCAAAAAAGAAAAGGCCAGCGCCGAACCCGAACTGAAAGCCAGCAATCCCCAGAGGGGAGGAAAACCTAGCAGTACCGCGCCCATCGCGCCGGCAAAACCGATGTTCGGAAGGGCATGCGCCACAAAGGTCATTCCCCGTCCTATGAGAAAATAGCCAATCAGCGATGCGCACAGGGCGACCGAGCATGCGGAAAGTAGGGCGTTTCGCAGGAAGGCGTACTGCAGAAGATCGTCCATCAGGTTTCCGCCCCCACGACGAACCGGCGGCCAAGCGCGGTCACGACTTCGACCCGGCTCCCATAGAGCCGTGACAAGACTTCCGAGGTGATGACGCTGTCAGGACTCCCCACCTCGCTCCTTCCGTTTGCCAAGTATAAAACGCGGTCAATCCGCGGCAACAACGGATTGACGTCGTGCGCCGCCAGGAGCACCGCGATGTTGCGTTCGCGCCGGATACGGTCAATCAGGTCGATCACTTCTCCCGAATGGGCGATGTCGAGGCTGGCCGTTGGCTCGTCGAGGAGGAGAATTTCAGGATTGGAGACCAGCGCCTGAGCCAACAGCAGACGTTGCCGTTCGCCTCCGGAGAGTTCTCCGAGGGAAGATCTTCCCAAAGCCCGGGCGTCGACATCGTCGAGGACTCTGTCGATGGCGGCTTCCCGCTCACGGCTTGGCCAGCCGAAGCCCCACCGGTGACCGTCGAGACCGAAGCCGACGATGTCACGGGCCCTCAGGCTTGTCGACGATTCAAGGCTGTGAAACTGCGCCATGTAACCAATGCGGCGGTTTCCCTTCCTTGGAGGATTCCCCAGGATGGTGGCCCCTCCCGAGGCCGGAAGGAGACCGAGAATGACCTTGAGCAGGGTACTCTTGCCAGCACCGTTGGGACCCAAAAGCGCAACGAACTCGCCCGCATCTTGGGAAAATGTCAGGTGAGATTGAATTTCCCTTTGGCCAAGGGTGATGGTCAGGTTGTTCAGGTCGATCGGTTTCGTGAGGGACCTCCGGTTCGTCTGGTTAGTTCTGCAAAGCGCTCTGCAGGCTGTCGAGCTGCCGGAGCATCCACGTCTGGTAGGTTTCTGTTCGCGGCATGGTCTCGGTCACCCCGACGACAGGAATGTTCTGGCTTGCGGCCAGAGTGCGGAGCTTGTCGGTTTCGGGAGTTACCGTCTGGAGGTTGAAGACCAAAACGCGAACCTGCCTGGCCTTGATCTGATTCTCGGCGACCACCGCCAAACTCGCGGGCGGGTCTTCGCCTTCGGCCACCGCCTTCTGAAATTCAAAAGGAGTCAGAATTCGGAGTCCAAGGAGGTCGGCCTGGTAGAGAAAAAGCGTTTCGGTCAAGGCGGCGGGGACCCCTACAAACCTTGCCCTCAGCGTGGCCATCTTGTCGGAAACCTTGAGCAACTCGGCTTGAAAGGAGCGGAGCCTGCGTTCGTAGGCGGAACTTTGGGCTGGGTCCAAGGTTTTCAGGGCCAGGACGATTTTGTCGGCCAGCGCACCCACGTTGGCCGGGTCGTACCAAACGTGCTCGTTGTCGGGCAACCGGTGGACGGCCAAGTCGAAAGCCTTAAGAACAATGCGCCGGGGGTTGGGCGAAGCCCCCAGAAGTTTATCCATCCAGTCGTCGTACCCCCCCGAGTTTTCGATGACAAGATCGGCTCGTGCGACAGCCTTGGCGCCGGCGACGCTGGACTCGTACTCGTGGGGATCGACGTTGGGGTCGGAGAGGAGGCTGGTGACAATCACGCTTTCTCCTCCCAGTTGCGAGGCAATGTTGCCGTAGAAGTTCTCGGCGGCCACGACCCTGGGAGACGCCCAAGCCAGCGGAGTGAGAAAAGCAAACAGTCCCCACAAAAGCAGGGCAGATGGACGAATTGAGAACACGTGGCCTCCCGTAGGGTTATTGATACTTGGTGTCGACAACGATTCTACGGTTCATCCTCTCCTCTGTCAATGAGATTTAGTCTCAATAGTAGCAAAAGGCGCCGCGGAAAGCTTGTTCAGCCGGGCGATGAGGACCAGCATTCCCCCAATGGCCAAGATCAGGGCGGGAGCAAGGAACTCGAGCGTTGTGTGCGCCATGATCCAGCCGATGAGGCCAGGAAGAAAAGCTCCGCCGATATACGCCCCACCAACTTGCCGCCCGATGACGACAGGGCCGCTTTCGACGGTGAATCGCCGAGGGGTCTCGTGCATGAGGCACGGGTAGACCGGCGCAAAACCAAGCCCCAGAAGGATCAAGGCCAGAAGGGGGAGGTCTTCAACTCCGGGGATCGCGAAAAGCACGGCTCCCACAAGAGCCAGAGTCAGTCCCAGGGTGACCAGAAGACGGTTGCCCCAACGGTTGACGACAAAGCCTACAACCAGGCGCCCTCCCATGATTGATCCGAAGTAGGCCGCAACCCAGAGCCCGGCGACGGGGGCCGCGATGTGCCGGGAATCGATCAGCACGGTGTTGGCCCACAAGCCCGCTCCGACTTCGGCGGCGGCGTAGAGCATATAGATAACCACCGAAATTGCTCCGGCGAGCGAACCGGCAGATAGACTTCCGTAGTGTTTTTCCTCGGTTTGGCTTTGCGCTTCGACCCGGCGTTCGTTGCGGTTCCACAGGGGGAGGGTGAACAGAAACAGGACGGCCAGAGAAAGCTGCGCACCCGCAATCCACAGGTAGCCGCCACGCCAGCCGACTCCGACGCCAAGTGCGGCCGTCATCACGATGGGGCCAAGGGTGGCTCCCCCTCCCCAGAATGAATGGAGCCAATTCATGTGCCTGGCGCTGTAGTGTTTGGCGACGTAGGCGTTGAGCCCGGAGTCGACGCTTCCGGCTCCCAAGCCCAACGGCACTGCGGCCAGGAGCAGAAAGACGAACGAGGGCGCCGCCGAAATGGCCACCAGCGCCGAACCTGTGGCTAGGCTACTGACGATGATGATAGGACCCGTGGCAAAGCGTTTGGTCAAGGTTCCACTGAGAAAGCTCGCCGCCGCCGAAAACAGGGTAAGGGTAAGGGTGAGCAGACCCACAGTTTCCAACGGCAGCTTGAGGCTTTCGCGCATGGCGGGCCAGGCGATGCCCAGAACACTGTCGGGGAGGCCGAGGCTGATGAAGGCTAGGTAGGTGATCACCAGGAGGAGGAGGGAAGGCCGGTTCGAGGCCGGTTGGGGGGAGTTCATTTCCCCATTATGGCGAACATTGCGGGCAGGAGCAACTTTCCCTGGACCCCTTGGGCGCGATTCGGATACGATCGCACCATGTCTTCCACGCTCCTGTCAAAACCCCTGTTGACGTCGATGTACGGCGGCTATCTTGTGATGGGCTTGGTCATGGGAATGGCCGGTCCTTTGGTTCCCTTCTTGCGCGCGGACCTCAATCTCAGCTACGCCGAGGCCGGACTTTTGTTTTCGGCACAATCGTTGGGCAGTATTGCCGTGCTGCTTCTCGGCGGGTGGCTGATCCATATCCTCGGGAAACGCACCCTCATGTTTGTCGGGGCGCTCACCTTCGGCGTGGGCATGGGCACCACGGCCTTTGCGGCCAATTTCTGGTGGGTCTTGGCGGGGAACATTCTCATTGGAACGGGCATGTCGTTTCTCGACATTGCGATCAGCACGCTGTGTATCGATGCCAACCGCGAGGGGAAAGGAAAGGCGCTCAATCTGCTGCATTTCTACTTTGGGGCGGGGGCCGTCTTGGGACCCCTTGCCGCATTAGCGCTGGGGCATTGGGAGAACGGGTGGCGTTGGGCCTTCGGTCTGACAACCTTGG
>CAYYUZ010000109.1:0-13698 GCA_964475005.1 uncultured Spirochaetales bacterium | reverse complement strand
CAATCCGGGACGAGGGAGGATTTTTTTATTGTGGGCACCTCGGCTCAACAATCCTCGCTTCGGGCCCTTTTTCAGCTGCTTCAGCGGGAGAGCCAACCCGGAGCGACTCGGTTCACTCTGCTCGACGAGATCACCCAGCAGCTGCGCCTTCAGGGGGAGGTGCCTCGCATCAACCTCCTGTTGACCACCTACACCGCGCAGAACCCTACAGATCCGTTCGGCGCGCACTATCTCTATGAAGTCGCCGAGAACTATCGGGTTGCCGGGGCCTTGCCTCTGGCCCGAGCCTATTACCGGCGCATCCTCAAGCAGTATCCCGACCTTGTCGAAAAGGGGGAGTCGCTCCATTACCTGAGTCTGATGAAGCTGATCCCGCTTGAAAACGACCCGGCGGCCAAGAGAGAAGCCTTTGCCGAGCTCAATTCGCGGTTCCGCTACAAGATGACTTCTCCCGAGCTTTTCTACGCCTGGGGCCGAGCCTCTGAAACGTTGGGCCTGTGGGACGACGCCCAAAGCGCGTACAACGCCTTTCTGAAGTTTCCTGATCCGACGGTGCCCGGCGACCCCAAGGCGGCCAACCGGGTGCACTCCCTGATCGACCTGGCCCAAACCGACCGTTCGTGGATCCGGCAGGACCTTGGCGATCTTCTGACGCAAGTCAAAAAGGCGATCTTGTCGGCCAACACCTCGGCCATGGAAAGCCTTCGGGCCAAGGTAGGGTTCTTTGCCGTCAGTTGGGACAACCAAGACGTCACCGATACGCTTTCCGAGGCCTTCGACATCCGGCAGTTCCTGCGCGAACTTGTGCGGCAGGCCAACTACGGGTCGGGGACCGAGGTCAGGTTTTCCGATACCCTCGACGAGGGTTCGAATGAATCGGAGGCCTACGTCAGAAGTACCGGCTGGAACTACCGCATTCCGACGTGGTACTTCTACTTCCGCCGCGTCGAATACCCGGCTGACCCCGACGTCAATGGGTCGTGGGAATGGGCGGGCCTCTTCTTCGGAGAAAAACTATGAAATTCGGCCCCAGACCTACTGCGGAGGCATTGGCGTGCGAAAAAGCCTTCCTCGCTACCTCGTATGGCAAGATTTACAGGCTGATATTTTGTTACATTCAGACAGTCGTTCTTTGTTTTTCGGCTTTGGCTGAGGTACCCGAGGCGCCGCCCCTGCCGGTTTTGAACCAGGCGGCTTTAGCTGTTTGGGAACCCCTGCCTCCAGCAGTGGTCTACCAGCCCGCGGCCTTGGCTCCCGAGGGGGAGGTTTTGCCCCCGGAAACCCTGACGCTGCCGCCCGTTTCGCACCGCCTGATCGACCAAGCGCTTTCCTACTACCTTGGGCCAGGCCGCGAATGGGTTCAAAGGAGTTTTGATCGGTCGCAACCGTACCGCGATTTTATCCGCCGTCGGCTGGCTGAAGAAGGAATGCCCCAGGAATTCTTCTGGCTGGCCGCCGTGGAATCGGGCTTCAACGCGGGTGCCACAAGCCGCACGGGTGCTGCCGGCCTTTGGCAATTCATGAAAAACAGCGTCGACGGCTACGGCATGGCCATCAACCCCTACGTCGACGAGCGGCGCGACTTCTGGAAATCGACGGACGGCGCCTTGAGCAAGTTGAAGTACAACTATCAGCGCCTGGGCAATTGGTATCTGGCGCTGGCGGCTTACAACGCAGGTGTTGGCCGGATCGAAAAGATCGTGAGGAAGGCCAAGGGAGAGAAGGACTACTGGGCGCTCCTTGACAAGGGCCTGCTCCCCCGCGAAACGGCCGGGTACGTGCCTCAACTCTTGGCCCTGGCCAGGATTTCCTCGCACTGGGACGAGTACGGCTTCACGGCCGATTGGGACCCGTCTCCCGCCTGGGAAAAGATCACAATCGACCGCATGATCGACCTCCGATTGCTGGCTGCCGCAGCGGGAATTCCTGAGGACGAGTTGCGAGCGGCCAACCGCGAGCTGATCTACCACCTCACCCCCGTCCTTCGGGGCGGCTACGACCTCAAGGTTAAGGCCGCGTGGGTCGACCCGCTGCGTGCGGCCCTGGACGATCCTTCGCTAAAGCTGGTTCAGTATTACTTGTACACGGTTCAAAAAGGCGATACGCTTTCGGAAATCGCCCAGTGGTACGGGGTCAATTCCGCCATGATAGAACGCGACAATCCAGGCCTGAAACCCTCCTTTCTCAAGATTGGGCAAAACCTTGTTATCGCCGCCCTCAAGGATGTGGGGCCCTACCGCTCAGGCGCCTCGCATGGCTAATCCTGCTTCCCGAAAGGCTTCCTCGCGACGTCGGGCAACGGGGTTGGGGTATTGGTTTGCTTTCACCGTAGCAGTCTTCTTTGTCGCGGCAAGTTCTTCCACATTTGCCGCTTCCCCTGGACCTGTTCCGGCTTCCTCCTCCTTGTCATCAGAAGGGGCGTGGGATTGGGAGAAGGGAGTCTTCACGCTAACGCTCAAGATGCCGCTGCCGGCCGATCCCGACGCGACGCCGCCCAAGCGTCGCTATCTGGCCGAAGTCGAGGCCCAGCGCCACCTGCAGCAGGAGTTTGTGCGCCGCATCGGTGCGTTGCCCGTCGCCTCGGGCAAGACCCTTAGCGAAGTGATGTCGAGCGACCCGTCCGTTGAGTCTGGTGTGGCTCAGTTGGGTGAACACATGAAGTTTGTCTCAAGCCGTGTCGACGAAGCCTACGCCAACCTTGAAATGGTTTGGTCGGTCGGGCTCTTTGATGGTCTTGCCCCTCTTCTGGACGACGTGAAGGAGGCCAATCCTGTTCCCGTTCTGATCAAGTGGGCTCCTTCGCGTGATTTCTCAGGTCTTGTGATCTTTGCCATGGGCGACCTTGAGTGGTTGGGAACTGGTCTCAAGGCCCGCTGGTCGCCTTCGCTTTCGTTCCGTCTCCTCAACCCCCGCGGCGAAGTCCTTTTTGAGCCGTCGATGCAGGACCCTGAGTTCGTGCGCAAGTGGGGCCAGGCCGGGGCCAGCCTCGGCCTGTTCAACGAAGACCGCTGGCGGGAGCGCATCGGGTTCGATCCCTTGCGCATCGTTGCCCGGGCTGTGTGGGGCGCCAGACCCGGCGATCTGGTTCTGGCCCAGGCCGACTGGGACAGGATTCTCTCGCGAGAGGCCAACCGACGCCTTCTGGCCGAGGGCCGCGTTCTTGTGCTCTACGGTCCCTTCCCCGACTACGCCGTCCACCCCAACCCCGACTCGGCCATCGATGTCGAGAAGCCCCCCGTCGAGCAGATTCCCGAACCTCCGCCGCCGCCCCCTCCTCGAGCCAATGCGGGTGGAGAATGACTCCTTCGTCGGATGATGATCTGCATTTTGAAACTCTTGAGACCTCAACCGTGTACCACACGGCGATCTTCGATCTCAAAGAAAGGCGAATGCGGGGCCCCAACGGAACCGAGGGGCGGTTTGTTCTTGTCGACGCGCCCAATTGGGCCAACGTCGTTGCCGTGGTGCGCGACGGTTCCGGCGCCGAGTGTTTTCTCATGGTCCGGCAGTTTCGCCACGGTCTGGGCCGCGCCGTCTGGGAATTCCCCGGCGGCATGGTCGAGAAGGGAGAAGCTCCCGCCGCCGCTGCGGCCCGCGAACTCGAAGAAGAAACAGGGTGGCGGGCCGACAACCTGACTCTGCTTGGCCAAACCAACCCCAACCCGTCCTTCATGACCAACACCGTGTCGACCTTTGGGGCTCAGGCGCTCAGCCTCGGTGTTCGCAACCTCGACCCCCACGAGTTTGTCCGTGTCGGCCTCAGGCCCGTCAGCGAGGTGCTTTCCAACGTCGGGTCAGGGGAGTACGACCACGGAATCATGCTCATGGCGTTGTGGTTTTGGCAGAGGTCTCGGCTACAATAAGTTGTTACGGCTGGAAGAAGTAGCCTCTCCCCCTTACCGTGAGAATGTGTTTGGGGGCGCGCGATTCTTCAAGCCTGTGGCGCAGTTTGGCGACGTGAACGTCGACGGTACGCGTCGTTGTTCCCAAGCCGTAGCCCCAAACGCGTTCGAGGATTTCGGACCTGTCAAGAACGCGTTGAGGATGTTCTGCCAAATAGTGGAGGAGTCGCCATTCTTGGGTGTTGAGAGAGAGCCGTCTCCCGTCTTTCCATAGCTCTTGCCGATCCTCAATCATGAGATACGGTCCAAAGGCCCTTACGGCTGGACTCGGATCCGGCGGGATCCCTCCCCCCTGAAGTCCAGACTCTCGGCTGTCCATGCCTTCAATACTAAGGGACGCGGAGGCCGCGCACCAGAGCAAGCCGAACGATCAGTGATAAGACATCACGGGAGGACGCAGCGAATCCCAAACCAGACGCGGATCGAGGAACACGTTGAGCTTGCCAAAGCGATGGCGAAGACCCCGTCCGTCGAGGGGGACTCGCCCTTCGATGGGAAGGGCCTGTTTCCAGCGCAGATTGCTGTTGGCCTCGACGCCGAAGAACACTTTGAACCCACTTTCTTTCATAACGGTCCAGCGTTGCGCGTCCTTCCACCAGGGTTCGCCGAACGGAAAGACATAGAAGGGCGTTGGTCCCACCAGCGGTTCGACTTCGGCTTTCCAGCGGGCCTCCGAGACCTTCCAGGCGTCGAATTTTTGGACGCGCTGGGACCGGTGCGCGTAGCTGTGGCTGGCAAATTCCCACCCAAGGGCCTTGAGCGTGGAGACCACGCGTTTGGCGCCGGCCTGGGCCGCTTCCAACCCAGGTCCTGGTGCTTCTTGGGTAGGCCACCCCAAAATGCCATTGTACCCGGTCAGGGCGATCAGTCCCCTCGCTCCCCGAAACGAAAAGTCCGGATGCGAAAGCACAAAGCGCTCCAAAATCTGGGGGACTTCGCGGTCGGTGTCGTCGCGGACCGTCCCGTCCTTTTGAACAGTTCGGGCCAGGAGAATTCCCTTGTCGTCCACCAGCAGGCGGGAAACTGTGCCGTTGGCCCTCATGTAGGGGTAGTAGTTCAAATCATCCATCGACAAGATGAGCGGCCTGCGACCTGGGGGAAGGGCGAGGTGGTTGAAGTTGACGCCGTTCTGGTCGATGGCGAACACGTCCGAAGGCCGCACCAAGATATAACCTTTGGCCTCCAGCGACTCGAGAACCTTTTCAAATTCATCGATCGTGATGAACCATTCGTCCATGCGCGACTCATCTTTGCCGGGGACAAAGGCTCGCTCCGGAAACGCGATCAAAGGATGGACAAACAGGTTGGCGACCGGCGACGCCGTGACCGGTGAAAACACCTCCTCGGGAGGTTTCACTTCGCCAGACTTCGACGGTGCGACGGCATCGGCCAACAAGGGACCGACTAGGACAATGAACCCCAAAAAGTGGAAAAGCAATCGACGCATATTCTCCATTCTCGCCAAAAAAGGGGTCTGACTCAAGTCCCCTTGCGCAGTTTTCCTGACCCCACTAAACTGTTTCCAAAATGTCGGACAACAACGCTCTGCTGAAGGAAATCGAACAGTACTATCTGCCTCGGAAACTTGTCGCGGCCATCTACGAACGAGGCGAAATTCCCCGGTTTTCACAAGAAAGCCGGGTCGGCGTCGGATTCATTGACATCGCGGACTACACCTTTCTGTCGAAGTTTCTCAGTCCCATGGAAAATCAAACCCTCCTCAACGGCCTGTACACCGCGTTTCAAGCGGTGCTGGAGAGCCATGGCGGTTACCTGAACAAGATCGAGGGCGACTCGCTGATGTTCCAGTTCGACACGGTCATCATGGATCCCCAATTCGGAGGTCTGCCCCCCGACGAGGTTCAGCGCCACATTGTCAAAGAGCTGTTCTTCACCTGCGTTGAAATGCAGCGTGTGTGCGTCTTTTTCAACGAAGCCAAGGAAGGCTTTCTGCTTCGCAAGGATATCGGACCAGAGGGGCGCAAAGCCCTTCAAGACGCGTTCACCATCATCAAGACCTTGCGGGAGCGCTCCGACGTTTCCAAGACCATGAGCGCCTTTTTTCAGGTGCGAATTCGAATCGGCGCGAGTTTGGGCGAGGTCACCATAGGCAATTTTGGCCCGGAGGGTGCCAAACAGTGGGACATCATCGGCATGCCGGTCATCGACGCCAAACGGATGGAATCGACAAGCCCCGTTGGCGGCTTTCGGATCAGCGAAGACTACTTCAAGATCCTCGATTCTCTCGGCGTCGCCGACGACTATTGCAAACGGTTCCGGCGCGAGGCGCAAGCCCATGGCAGCAGCTACGCCAACATCACCAAGGACGAAATCTTCGCGTTCAAGAAAGTGACCCTGAGCGAAAAGAAGGGCGCCGCCTACAACACCTATTCTGTCCAGGTCAACCCTCAATTTCCCGAGACCTTGGGCAAGCAGATCGAAAGCCTTCTCGACCAAGGGCCGATGGGAGCCGACCGCATCATCCAGCTTATCCAGTACTTCCGTGGCAACACCTATGTGGTCGATCATCTCGAGGCTCTGTTCAGTCAGAAGGGGGTCAAGCTCCGCAAGGCTGCGCTCGTGGCCATCCTTGCACCCCGAAAGGCTAGTCAATGGACGCAGCAGGGCGTCGAACTAGAGACAAAATTCAGCCTCAACAAGATCTTCCAGGTTTTGGGACGCCACCAGGACAGCCTCAAGTCGCCGCGCGAAGAGTCTTCTCCTACCAACTTCCTTTCGTACGAACAAAGCATGGCATCGACCTCCAAGAGCGTCTTGAACGAGTACAGGCGCCATAGAACAAGCCTGATCCAGCGAACCCATTTTCATGAGGTCGTGGCGCCGCTGGTCTATCACAGCCTCAAGGCCAGCATCCTGGAGTATCAAAACCGCGTGCCGACCGAAGACCTTCAGGAACTTTAAGGAACCTTCATTGCCCACATCGTTTCAAAACCGCAGTCTCCTCCAAGTCGCCGGGCCGCTTTGGGTCGAGAACCTGCTCCGGACCACGCTGACCACTGTCGACGTTTTCATGCTGAGTTTCTACAGCGAAAAGGCCGTCGCGGCGGTTGGTCTGATCAATCAATTCGTGTTCTTCCTTCAGTTGATGTACCTCATGGTGGCCTCCGGGGCGAGCATTCTCCTGGCGCAGTACGTGGGGTCCGGTGCGGCTGAACACGCCCACAAGACCGCCTTGGGCAGTTTCGTCCTTGGTGTCGCTTTCTCGCTCGTCTTCAGCCTGGGATTGGCTCTTGGCGCCCCCTTTATCGTGGGACTCTACGGCCTGGAACCCCAGGTGCATCTGTACGCCGTCCAGTTTCTTGTGATCTACGCTTCGGGTTCGGTGTTTGTCGCCCTCTCCATGCTCCAGTCGACGCTGCTGAGGGTGCACGGAGAGACCAAGGCGCCCATGTACATCAACATGGCCGCCAACGTGCTGAACATCATCGGAAACTCGCTGTTCCTCTTCGGCTGGTTTGGAATTCCGGTCTTGGGCGTCGCCGGCGTGGCGCTCTCGACGGTCACCTCCCAGGCTTTGGCGTGCGTGGCGCTGAACCTGATGATCCGGCGCAAAAAGGCCATCCAGCTGGATTTCCGCCGGCTACGTGAAGTTCGCTGGGACACCTACAAACGAATTTTGGGCGTTGGAGTGCCCACCGCTGGCGAGAACATCTCTTACAATGTGGCCCAGATGGTGAACATGCGCTTTGTCGCCCTTCTTGGAACGACAGCGATGGCCGCGTACGTGTTCCTGGGAACCTTTCTGCGCTACGTCTTTGTTTCCTCCATCTCGATTGGCGCCGCAACCCAAATCAAGGTGGGCTGGTGGGTTGGGCAACACAAAGAGGACACGGCCGCGCGCAAGGCCCTCTCCTATTTCTTCGTGGGCACGGCGATCTCGCTCAGTATGGTGCTTGTCTTGAACCTGCTTCAGGTGCCTTTGTTTGGGATCCTAACCAAGAACCACGACATTTTGGCCTTGGTTGGCTCGGTTCTGCTTGTATCGATCGCTCTTGAGCCCGGACGGAACTTCAACGTGATCCTGGTTCCCGCGCTCAAGGGTGCCGGTGACGTCAAATTCCCTGTGGGAGTGGGTGTTCTGTTCATGTGGGGAGTCGGGGTTTTGGGGAGCTGGCTGTTCGGTCTTGTCTTCGGATGGGGACTGGTTGGCGTCTACCTGGCGTTGTGCGCCGACGAGTGGACGCGGGGACTCGTCATGCTGGCCAGGTGGCGGTCGGGAAAGTGGCGGGGGAAGAGCTTTGTCTCCGATCCGTCTTCCGTGCAGATGAAGGCCGTCACTCCGATTGCCGAAGAGGAGTGAGAAATTCTGAGTCCAGCTCGGCGGTCAAACGTTCATGGAACGCCTCCCTGTCTTCGCTCGCGCTGAGAAACCAGTGACCCTTTCCGGGCAAGGTGACCCACCGGGCACCCGGAACCAGCTGGCGGAACCTTTGCTGGTTCCAGCTTGCATCGACGACCGAATCGCGGTCTCCCGAGTAAATCACAAGAGAAAGATCGAGGGGCGGCTGGGTGGTCAGTCTGGCCAGCCAGAGTTCAAGCTCGTGGAACCAATGGACCGCCCGAACAGAAGTGAACAGCCATCCCAGCGCGAAATCGGTCAACGAAAGGGCCGGATACCACGTGGTGTGCAAGAGCGGGGCGCAGAAGACCACGCGGTCGGGGCGGGGAGAGCCGATTCTCCTGAGAGCCTCCAAGGCCGCCGCTGCGCCCAAGGAATGGGCCAACAGGACTTTCGGACCCGGCCACCCCTTGTCGAAGACCCAGGTCATCCAAACGGTGACCGCATCGCCGTATTCCGCGAAATCGCCGATGTCTTCTTTGACGCCCTCCGAGATGCCGTGGCCGGGCAAGTCGAGGGTGACGACCCTCCAGCCGCGCGAAGCAAACCAAGCCAAGGTGTAGGCAAAATCCCCGGCGTGCGCCCGGTAGCCGTGGAGAAACAGCAGAGTTCCTTTTGAGATTCCCTCCGGCTGAAACACATTGACCGCCAGCCTGAGCGTGTTCCCGCCCTGAAGAGACAAGGGGAGGGTGCCCATGCGGTGCCAAACAGGATGAGCGCCCCAAGGGACTCCGGCCAGGTGGGCTCTGTATTGGCTCACGGCGGGGCCCGCTTCAGGAACAAAAGGAGAACCCTGCGCCACGATGGGCATGGTCCCAGGAAAGGGTTTCCAGTTAGGCCCCGAGAAATCCTCAAGCTCCGAACGGAGAGGATCTTGGACTTGGGAAAGACCCGACAGCGAGGCGCAACCCAGCGGCAGGAGAAGGAAGACGAATCCCAAACGGAGCATGGCTCCTTTGTATTCCGAAAAGTCAGGTCTGGCTAGGCCTTTGAATGTATATTTATGCATGCTATTGCATAAATTTCCAAAAGGGAGTACAGTGGGGTCGTTCTTGAGGAGGTTCCCATGTCTGCGTCCCCTTTGAAGGGTCGTTCATGCCTGTTGATGGCTGACCTGTCGACCAAGGAGATCCGCCACCTGCTTGACCTGGCCCACGAAGTGAAACGCCAGAAGAAGCAAGGTCTTGTAACCCAGCGTTTTCAAGGCAAGACTCTCGCCATGATCTTTGAGAAACCTTCCACCCGCACGCGGGCAGCGTTCGAGACCGCCTTCGCCGAGGAGGGGGGGCACCCCGTCTTCCTCTCCAAAGACGACATTCAGCTCGGCCACAAAGAATCGATTGAAGACACCGCCCGTGTGCTGGGAAGGATGTTCGACGCTATCATGTTTCGAGGCTTCGCCCAGAGCACGGTAGACGCGCTCGCCCAGTGGTCGGGCGTCCCTGTGTACAACGGGCTGACCGACATGGCGCACCCGACCCAGGTTCTAGCGGACCTCATGACCCTCGAAGAGGCCTGGGGTACCCTGCGCGGCAAGACTCTTGTCTATTGCGGCGACGGGCGAAACAACATGAGTCACACTCTGATGGTCGGCGCGGCCAGAATGGGAATGAAGTTTGTGATCGCGGCCCCCGAGCCCCTTTTTCCGGCGGAGGACGACGTGGAATTCTGCCGCACCATCGCCGCTCAAGAGGGCACCGAACTTGTGATCACGACAGATCTCGAAAAGGCGGTCAAGGGAGCCGACGCGCTTTACACCGATGTCTGGGCATCGATGGGAGAAGAGACTCTGCTCCATCTGAGGCAGCAGATCCTCAAACCCTACCAGATCAACGAATCGGTCTTGCTCGCCACCGGCAACCCTGCCTGCGTGTTTCTGCATTGCCTGCCAGCCGTCAAGGGCCAGGAGGTCACCGTGGGCGTCATCGAGGGACCGCAAAGCCGCGTTTGGGACCAAGCTGAGAACCGAAAACACACCATCAAGGCCTTGATGCTGGCGACCCTTCTCTAGGAGCCGGGCGAATTTCGGGTTTCCGAGGCGAACGACTTGCTTCTTGCGGATTCGCCTCGGGTTGGTTATACTCCTTTTCGGAGGGAACGACACTCATGAAAAAACTGCTCGCTATTCTGGTCTTCGCCTTGGTTTTCGCTGGCCTTGCTTCGGCCATCGAGTCCCCCATGTATGCCAAGGCTGTTCCCGTCCAGAAAATCACCTCTCATGAATTGGGCTACAAGGTGACCTACTTCACCGCCCACGGCGATCTGAAGACCATCTACATTCCCCTTGACTGGTTCTACAAGACAGCCGACTACCGTACCTCTGACGGCTTCGTTAAGGCGGAGATCGTGAGAGGACGAGGTCCTGCTTATCCTTACGTCCAGTTCTTCTGGAAAGATGGCAAGTTCCACCACCTGAGGCTGTTTGTTGTGGACGACTACAACGATCGCAGCTGGGGAGTGGTGAATCCGGCCGAGAACATGGGGGCCAAGTTCGATCCCACCAAAGATCCTGACCTACAGTTCTGATGGTTCCCGAGGTCCTGACCGAGTTTCTGAAAAGCCACGATTCCTTTCTCCTCATTGGCCACCAAGAGCCCGACGCTGATTGTCTGTGCTCTCAGTTGGCCTTTGGTTCGTTCTTGGCCCGCCAAGGCAAGAGTGTCAAACAGTACAATCATGGACCCTTCAAAAGGGCAGAAATCAACCGTTACCAGCCGCTGTTCAGCGCTCGGATCGATCCCTTCGACAAGGTCCCCCGACCCGGCGTGATTGTGCTTGACTGTTCTACCCTTGATCGCATCGGCGATCTGCAACAGGATCTTGGCGGTCTGGAGGTCGCGGTTATCGACCACCACGCCACGGGCCAGAGTTTCGGCGACGTGCGGTGGATAGAGCCTCAACGCCCTTCGACGACCTGGTTGATCCACCACCTTATCGTCAGTCAGGGGCAGCTTCCCACGCCCGAGGAGTCACACTGGCTCCTGCTCGGTCTCGCCACCGACACGGGGTTCTTCCGCCACGTCGAGGCCGGCAACGGCGATGCCTTCGAGTCCGCGGCGGCGCTGGCCCGTTCTGGAGCGTCGGCCAAGGCGATCTTTCAGCAGATCAGCGGCGGCAAGGTTCTGGCCAATCAGAAGCTGATGGGGCTGATCCTGAGCCGTACGGAAAGCCATTTTGGCGGCAAGGTGATGTATTCATGGGAAGCACTTCCCGACCGAGCGGCCTTCGGCGCTGAGAACCGCGAGTCCGATACAATCTATCAAGCCCTTCAAGGCATCACCGGTGTCGAGTTGATCATCCTGCTGAGGCAAGACACCGCGACAACCGTGACGGGAGGCCTGCGGTCAAGAGCGCAGGTCGATGTGGGGGTCCTCGCCCAGAAATTTGGCGGGGGCGGCCACGTTCGCGCCAGCGGGTTCAGTTGCCCTGGAACTCTGGCCGAGGTCAAATCGCGGCTGTTTGCCGAAGTCGCCCAACAGTTCCCCGATTGAACAACCGTCGCCTGACGGCTAGTTTTCCGCCAAGAGCGGTCGCTTCGTTGTTGCCTTGTCAATGGGAGTAAACGAACGGGCCCGTCATTGTGCCTATCCGAAGATACGACACGGGATGGCATGCCGCTTGCCGCTCACCCCTTGAGGTGACAAATGGACGATTCGTTGACAAAATCAGTTCTTGATTACCAAATTGGTAATTTATCGCTCAGTCGAGTTCGCAATTTGATCCTGGAGGCTGCGTTCGCGCATTTGTTGCGCTACCGGCGCAAGGGTGAGGACGATATCTCGGACTTCCTCCTGCTGTTCCACGAGCGCATCGAAGCGCTGCTGGGCAGGTTCCACTACCAGGGCCTCCCTTTTCGTCACTTCCTGTTTCGATCCCTGCGATGGCAGTGGAACACCTTCCAAGCCGAGCGGGCTCAGAGGCGCCGCCAAGAGTCTCTGGCTGCCGACGCATGGCGGTGGGAGGCCACCGATGACTGCCTTGCCGAGGCGGTCCAATCTTGCACCGACGGCGAGCTGGCTCTCCTGTCAGCGGCGACGCGTCGGCGCTTGGTCCTGCTGGCGCTCAAAGCGGCGCCTTACCTTGAGGATATCCACCTTGAAGCCGTGAGCCAGCACGCCGGTGTGGATCTGGCTTGGCTGCAGGCCTGCCAGTACCGCCTGACCAACAAGACGCGGGAACGTCGCGAGCGGCGGGAACAAATAGTTCGGAAGCGTGGAGATGCTTTTTCCCGAAGGCTGCTTGCCGAAGACGAGGCCCGAAGAGAGTCCGACCCTGAGCGACGGCAAGTTCACGAAGGACGAGCCGGACTCTACCGGAGACGTTTGGCCAGCCTCAACCGCCAGCAGGAATCGCTTTCGACGGCGCCGACACATCTGGAATTGGCCAACCTCCTGGGCATGCCGAAGGGAAGCGTCGACTCGGGACTCTACCATTTGAAAAGGAACTTGGGGACCGTGTATAGTGGCGGCAATGACGATCCTCCTGGCAACAAACAACCTCCACAAAAAACAAGAACTCGGGGCAATCTTTCCTGAATGGCGCCTCTTGTTGCCCGCCGACGTGGGGCATCCGGGTTGGGACCACGAGGAAACTGCCGAGACCTTTCTTGGAAACGCTCTGGGAAAGGCCTCGGCGCTTTGGCATCGGGTCGGAGGAAAGTACGCCGTCTTGGCCGATGATTCGGGCCTTTGCGTTGACGCCTTGAGCGGAGCACCGGGCGTCTATTCGGCAAGGTACGGCCAGGACACAGCCGGACGGGCGCTGACAGACGCCGAAAAGAATGAGCTTCTGCTCAAGACCATGGAACCCCACACCAACCGGAAGGCGCGCTTTGTCTGCGCTCTAGTCTTGATCGTCGGCGAGCATCGGGTCTTTACCGCCGAGGAAAGCTGGGAAGGCGAAGTGGCGCCCTCCGTCGAGGGCGTTCACGGCTTCGGCTACGATCCCTTGTTTTTCCTGCCAGAGCACGGTATGACAAGCGCTCAGTTGGCCCCCGCCGTGAAGAACAGCCTTTCTCATCGTTACCGCGCCTGCCGTCGGTTGGCGTCCGTGGTGGCCGATCTCAAACAATTTCCGTAAACAGGAGACGCCCGTGAGCATCCGAGAACGAAAAGACGTACCCCTCCAGGATCAATGGGACCTCAGCCCTCTTTACCCCAGTCCTGAAGCCTGGGACGCGGACTTCGAGAACCTGAAGGCCCTGGTTCCCCGAATCGAGCCCTTGAAAGGAACGGTGTCGCAATCCAAACAGGCGCTCAAGACGGCCCTTGACCTGAGTACCGAGTGGGAGCGGCGTGCCGAACGTCTTGGGGAATATGCCCATCTTCGCACTGCGGAGAATGTCGCTGATGGTCCTGCAAACGACCGCATGGGCCGCTTCTTGGGGCTGGCGACGCAGGTGGGGGCGGCCTTCGCCTTCCTCACGCCCGAAATCCA
>CAYYUZ010000108.1:8751-13795 GCA_964475005.1 uncultured Spirochaetales bacterium | reverse complement strand
ATCTGGCCTTGGGGAGCCAATCGGAACTTGTCGGAACCGAAGAAATCGAGCGGCTTTTAAAAGACAACGCTCAAATCTATTCGGCGCACCAAGGCAGCAACGCCCCGATCAAGACCATCCAGCTCCCGCCAGGGCACGAGCCAGTCGACATGAGAGCCTTTGTCGAAGCAATCGAGAAAGACATCATCACCACCGCGCTGAAGTTCAACGACAACAACATCAGCCAGACCTCGCGGAACCTGATGATCAGCCGGCAGGGCTTGAAGAACAAGATCAAGCGCTACGAGATTCCGGTCGAAATCGACGACGACGAAGAGTGAAGCCGTGAAAAGGCTGGCCGCTGGCCAGCTTTTTTTTTCATTCCTTGGATCCTCGTGACGCCCATCACAATTGGCACCTGAAGCTTGGTGAAATCCGGCGTCGCATAAACTTCGTTTGGTCGAGTCTTTCAAACAGGAGGCAAAGAATGCTTCGACGCAGACCATTCGGCTGGCTGCCCATACTGGTCCAAGTTTCCTATCTGGTCTTCAGCGTTGGCGACCTACCGGCCCAGATTGCAAGTCCCAGTCCGGAAGTCTATTACCCAGGGACTGATTGGCGAACGTCGACCCCGGAGGCACAGGGCTTGGATTCTAGTGCTTTGGCCGCAATGTTTGACGAAATCCAAGCCAGGAAAATCGAAGCCCATAGCGTCCTGGTCATCCGCCATGGCTATTTGGTTCTGGAAGCCTATGCTGATCCTTTCAACCGGACCGAGCGACATGCCCTAAACTCCGCAACCAAGAGTTTTGCCTCGGCCCTGGTGGGGATTGCTCTTAGGCAGGGCTATATCAAGAACCTCGATCAAAAGATGGTTGACTTCTTCCCCGACAGAACCATCGCCAATTTGGACGATGCCAAGAGGTCAATCACTCTGGAACATCTGCTGACGATGACTTCAGGAGTTTCAATCGATAATTTGGGACGGATCTTTCGAACCTATTTCGAATCACAAGACTGGACGGAGTTCTACCTCAACCGTCCGCTGATGTCCCCCCCTGGCAGCCAATTTTACTACGACAACGGCGGGGTCAATCTTTTGACGACGATCCTCCAGAAGGCGAGCGGCCAGCCAGTGTCGGATTTTGCCACCCGCTACCTTTTTGACCCCATCGGCATATCTGGCTTCACCTGGTCCGTTGATCGACAAGGTTCCAATATGGGATACCGAGGGCTAGCGCTGACTCCTTTGGATATGGCCCGTCTTGGCTACCTGTATCTCCATGGGGGAGTATGGGGCGGACAGAACATAGTGCCCGCTGACTACGTTCAAGCGTCGTTTACAAACCATTTGATCGGTAGAATGACCCATGGCGTCGACTTGAGCGGGGACTCTGGGTACGGTTATCTTTGGTGGGGTCTGCCTTTTGGCGGATGGGCTGCGTCCGGCGGAAGGGGCCAAGTGATCATGGTTCTGCCGAAACAAGACATCGTCATTGTGTTCAGTGGCGACATCGACGAAGATCTTCATGCAGGACTTGAACTTGATGACGTCACCTTTGGGCTAGCTGGCAAATACATCGTCAAAGTTGCAGCGGATAAGCCACTACCAGACAATCCGGTCGGTCGAAAAAGTTTGGCGGCTGCCATGGAAAGCTTCAAGAAAGGTGATCAGGTTGTTGCTTTGCCCGCCCCCCAGATTACTCAGAAAGTCTCCGGCAAAGTCTTTCATTTGGAGACCAACCGATTCGGAATAAGAACTATCAGTCTTGAATGTACTGACTCCAAAGATTGTTGGTGGGAGGAGACTGGAGACCGCGGGGTCTCCCCAAAAATGCGGTTTTCTATCAGCGGTGCCTATCAGCGGCGGATGAATGGTGCCTGGCCAGTACTGGTGCGAGGACATTGGTCCGATGAGAATACGCTGATTGTTGATTCTTTTAATCAGGCACATGAACAAGGCAAAGAGACCGTAATTTTCCAATTTGAAGATGAAGACAACCTCAGCGTGATGTTTTCGGCCCCAGGCCTGATGCATGATCACCCGGTCCTCATCCATGGGAAGGCAGAATCGTAAGAGTTTTTTTTAACCTGCGGTTATCGCCCAGAGTTTCGCTTCGCAAAACTCCACGAACGAGCCCCTCACGTCGCACCAACTTGCCTCTGAAAGTTCGCTTCGGCGTAGCGAGGAAGGCCTCGGACACTGGGCCGTCCGATCCGAGAAGCGGAACGTATCTTTGATACGTGAGCATTCGAACCAAGACCGGGCGAAGGCAAACTTCGCCGCAGTAGCTTGAGACGGGTTTCAGTTCAACGAGGGTTTGATGCCGGTTTGAGCGACTATACCCCAGAATCCCCCGCGAATCTCCATCGCGCGCTTCCAAAGTCCCTGGGGAGGCGTTTGAAAGACCAAGGTGGAACGCGCCTCGATCACCTGCCAGGCGCCGCGGTCGAGTTCGGCCTCGAGTTGTCCCTCGCCCCAGCCGGCGTACCCCAAGTACAGGCGGATCACGGGGGTGTCATCGGGCGGCAGTTCCGGGGAAAGCCCTGAAACGTAGGGCTTGACCGCGGGAAACGAGGGCTCAAAAAAAAGACCAGGACGAATCTCACGAACGGCAGGCGACCGAAACGGCTCCGGCAGTCCTGAGTGGAGCGCAAAGACGGCTTGCGTCTCGACAGGCCCACCGCCGTAGAGGGGAATCTTGCCTGGACGTTCAGGAAAGACCACGGTTTCGCCGGGGTCGGTGGCAATTTGGGCGGCAGTAAGGCCCAGCGGCCGGTTGACCACCAGACCAAAGGCGCCTTCATCGCTGTGATCCAGCAACAAAACGACAGAGCGCAAAAACGAGGGATCAAGAAGGTCGAGATCCGCGATCAGAAACTGCCCTGCCAGGGAAGCCCGTGGTGCCGCCATGACCCTAAACCTCGAATTCCTTGGTCGTGTCGGGATCGAACTCCGAAAAAAGGTAAACCAGCGTTCCGTTTTTCAACACCTTCAACTCGCATAGACCCCGTCGGACCATCTGGTCCAGATGTTTCTGGCTCTCGTCGACCGTCCAATCGCTTGACGCCGCCACAAGCACGGGAGAAACCCTGCCACCATGCTTCTCTGCCATGCGGAGGATGGCTCGCTCCAGCGGCTCCCTCTCACGCTTGACCGTGACTTCAACGGCCCGGGTCGGGAGATTTCCGTCACGGCCATTGGCCTCGTGAACCTGACGTGCCAGGGTGAAGAAATCATACGCCGCGCCCACAAACACGAGTCCTCCTGAGACGAGCCAGAGAACGCCGGTCGGAACCTTCCTCAAGTAGAAGCGGTGGAACCCCAAGGTCCCAAGACCCCCGACGAGCCAGAGCAGATAGGCTATCGAAACATGATACATCGGCGATCCTCTTTCAAACGTACTCTTCGGTGTCGTCGATCAGGGCCGCTTTCCCCTGCCGGACCGCCTCGCGGGCCTCTTCAAGAAAGAATCGAAGCTCTTTCTGAAGCTGGCGCTTGGGAGTGTCGAAAAGCAGGTCGGTCTCGCCGCGCACCAGGAGAAGCCGTCGCGCGGATATATTGCCTTCAATCTTGGCGCGGAGGGTGTCGTCGCCGGCCAACCACACCAAAGCGACCTGGGCATCGTCTTTGGCCCTGAGCAAGTCCTCGAACCCCTCGTCGGAAAGCCGAATAAGATCGGCGGGGGTGAACAGGCGACGCCGCAGATCCTCGGTCAGCTCGGGTCGGACGTTGTCGAGGGATTTCAAGATCGCCTCTTCCTTGTCGACGCTCATGTGCCTCAAAATGTCGGCTAACCTGGCCTTGCCGTCGATGGACTCGGTGTTGGCCGGCTTGAGGGAGTGCAGACGCTCGCCCAGCGACTGGTCCACCTGGGCCACGACAGACGAGGGGACTCTTTCCATCTTGGCCAGGCGTTTGACCAGGTCGAGGCGGCGTTCGGGCGTCAACGTCTTCAGAAAGGCCCCGGCTTGGGCTTTCTCAAGAAAAGGGACGACCACCGACAGCACCTGGGGCGATTCGGGCCCAAGAAGCGCAGTGACCACCTCGGGTTCGAGCCCGGCAAAAAGCGCGAACGGTTTCTCGCGGGAATGCGGGACAGCCTTGTGGAGGATGGTTTTCGCCTTGGCGTCGCCGAAAGCCTGGTTGAGAATGGCCTGCGCGGCGCCTTTTCCGCCTTTGACCGTTGTAGCCTTCGCCGTGGCCATGTAGCCAAATTCCTTGAGAAGGGCCTCGGCCTCGACGGGTTCGATCTTCTTGATTCCCGCGATCTCCACGCCGATGGCTTCGATTTGCGCGGCGTCAAGGTGGCGAACCACCATGGCGGCCTCGTCCTGTCCAAGAAGGATGAGGAACTTGGCGACTTTGCGGAGGCTTTTGTCGGCTGGGAGGGTCGTCTTGACTAGGGAAGGCCCGGGCTTGGTCGGCGGTGGCACCTTGGTTTCGGGCAACTCAAACCTCGGCAATTTCGGCGAGCGGACCACAGGAAGGGCACCGAGATCCTCGGTGGCAGGGACGGCGACAGACCTAGCTTGTTTCTGGTAAGCCTTCAGGCGGGGATCCATGAAAGAATTGTATCATGGAACCCCGCCTCGTCCACAGTGGCGGCAGACCACGGCGAGAACCTCCCAAAGGAAATGCCAGAAATTCTTCATATTCTGCTTGTTTTTCTATCCCTAGTGCTTTATCCTGGTTAACACCCTGAAGAAACCACCATCTATGGGGTTACAAGCTGGGAGGCTTCCAAAAGTATGTCCAACAAGTTCCGCGCCGACTGGCAGGATTTCCTGGGATTCACCCGGGAAGAAATCGCTCCCGTCAGCCCCATTTCGGCCGTCGTCGCACGATCGGGCAAGACCGAAGCCTTCGATGTAGCCCGCGTGCGAGAGACCCTGGTCAAGACCGTCGAGGGAGTGAGGGGGCGTCCGGATCCAGAGCTGGTTTTGTCTCTGACCAATGCCGTCACGCGCAAACTGCTGGAAATCCAGGCCCAACGGCATCCCTCGGCTACGCCAGACGTCGAGGAGATTCAGGACTTGATCGAGACCGTACTGATCGAGACGA
>CAYYUZ010000108.1:2613-8651 GCA_964475005.1 uncultured Spirochaetales bacterium | reverse complement strand
ACGCCAGACGTCGAGGAGATTCAGGACTTGATCGAGACCGTACTGATCGAGACGACACAAGTCGATTTGGCCAAGGCGTTTATCTTGTACCGGGCCAAACATGCGTCGATCCGCGACGCGAAGAAGCTCATGCTCAACATCACCGAGACCATGGAAGGCTACCTGTCGGGTTCCGATTGGCGGGTCAAGGAAAACGCCAACGTGAACTTCAGCCTTGGGGGACTGATCCTCCACAATTCTGGAACACTGACCGCCAACTACTGGCTCAAGAACGTGTACCCCGAAGCGATCGCCGAGGCCCACCAGAACGCCGATTTCCATCTGCACGATTTGAGCATGTTCTCAGGGTACTGCGCCGGCTGGTCGCTTCGTCAGGTCATTTCCGAGGGTCTTGGGGGAGTCAACGACAAGATCACCAGCAAGCCGGCCAAGCACCTCAGCACACTGGTCAACCAAATCGTGAATTTCCTTGGCGTCATGCAGAACGAATGGGCGGGTGCCCAGGCGCTTTCGAGCTTCGACACGTACTTGGCTCCCTTCGTCAAGGCCGACAAACTCTCCTACGACGAAGTCGTCCAGAGCGTTCAGAGTTTCATCTTCGGCGTCAACACACCGAGCCGGTGGGGAAGCCAGGCGCCGTTCACCAACATCACCCTCGACTGGGTTTGCCCCAACGACTTGAGGGACAAGTCCGCCATCGTGGGCGGGGTTGAGATGGATTTCACCTACGGCGACTGCCAGGCCGAGATGGACAGAATCAACCAGGCCTTCATAGAACAGATGCTCGTCGGTGACGCCCACGGCCGCGGGTTCGCCTACCCGATTCCTACTTACAACCTCACCAAGGACTTTCAGTGGGACACTCCCAACGCTCAGCTTTTGTTTGAGATGACCGCTAAGTACGGCACGCCCTATTTTCAGAATTTTCTCAACAGCGACCTCGACCCCAGCGACGTGCGTTCGATGTGCTGCCGGTTGCAACTCGACAAGCGCGAACTGCGCAAACGCGGCGGCGGTCTGTTCGGCAGCGATGAATTCACTGGCTCCATCGGCGTGGTGACCATCAACCTGCCCCGAATCGGCTATCAGACGGGAGTCCGAGAAGGGCACGTTCCCGACAAACTCGCATTCTACCTTCAGCTCGACCATATGATGGACCTGGCGGCACAGAGTCTGACGATCAAACGCAAGGTCATCACTCGGCTCACCGAGAACGGTCTGTTCCCTTACACCAAGCGTTACCTCAAGCACTACGATAACCACTTCTCCACCATCGGGCTGACAGGTTTGCACGAAACCGCCTTGAACTTCCTAGGCCGCGGTCACGGGATTGAAACCCCCGAAGGCAAAGCCTTTGCGGAAGAGGTTCTTGTTCACATGCGCGAACGCTTGGCCGACTACCAAGAACAGTATGGAGACCTTTTCAACCTGGAAGCTACGCCAGCCGAAAGCACAAGCTACCGCTTGGCCTTGCACGACAAGAAGCATCATCCCGACATCATCACCAGCGGCGACGACCAGCCTTTCTACACCAATTCCAGCCAGCTGCCCGTCGATTTCACCCCTGACATTTTTGACGCCCTCGATCACCAAGAGTCTCTCCAAACCAAGTACACGGGGGGGACGGTCTTCCACAGCTTTCTCGGGGAGAGGGTCAGCGACTGGAAGGCGTGCCGCAGCCTTGTAAAAGCCATAGCGGAAAACTACAGGATTCCTTACTTCACCATCAGCCCCACGTTCTCGGTGTGCCACACCCACGGCTATCTAGCGGGAGAACACTTCAGCTGCCCCCACTGCGAGGCCGAGGCAAAGGCGAAGATTGAAGAAGAGATCAGAGAATTGAAAAGGCAGCTCGTGTGAAAAAAGAACTGAAACTGGGAGGTTTCGCATGACCAAGACAGAGATTGACACCCGCATCGCCGAATTGGAGGCCAAGAAGGCCAACCCCGGCACCTTCCCTACCGAGATCTATACGAGGATCGTCGGGTACTACAGGTCGCTGGCCAATTGGAACGCCGGCAAGCGCGAGGAGTACAACCACCGCCAAATGTTCGCCGAAGACGCGGGACGGATTGCCGGGGCGCTGGAAAAAGCCCAGGTTCGAAAGCAGGTCAAGGCGGACTCCTACCTTATCTTCACACAGGCAACGTGCCCGAACTGCCCCGCCATGAAGGCAAAACTGCCCTCGCTGGGCCTTGAGGGCCGAGCCTTCGATGTGGTGAGCGAAGCGGGCTATGAGGCCGCGGTCACTTGGAACGTAACGGCCACCCCGACGCTTGTGTTGCTCGACGCCGACGGCCGCGAACTCGACCGCATCATGAGCGCCTCCGACTGGAAGAGGATCGAAGGTTCCCTATAGATCGTTGGGGAGGACCGGCCTTGCGCTTCGCCCGGTCCCCCGGTATTCTTCGACCGTGGAAATTTTGCACAACAGCCTCTTTGCTCTGTTTCTGATCGTCGCGTTGGGTCTCGTCCTTGGTCAAATCAAGGTGAGGGGACTTTCGCTCGATGTGTCGGCGGTCATCTTCGTGGCGCTCATCTTTGGAACCTTTGGGGTCAAAGTCGACGCTCTTTTCCAAACCATGGGCTTGATCCTGTTCGTGCTCAGTGTCGGTATCCAGTCGGGACCAGGCTTCGTGGCCTCGTTCCGGCACAACGCCCTTCAAATGATTGGACCTGTGCTCCTTCTGATTGCCCTGTCGGTGGCCATCATGTTGGGTCTTTCCTGGGCGTTCGGCATCAACCCCCGCCTGGCGCTCGGCCTGTTGACCGGAGCGCGTTCAAGCAACTCCGCGCTGGCCGTCGGCGTCAGTTCGACGGGTTCCAACCTGCCCGCCCTGGGGCACAGCCTTGCCTATCCGCTGGGCGTTTTGGGCGCCCTTTTCTTCGTTCGGCTGCTTCCGCGCCTGTTTGGCGCCAATTTGACGCTCGAAGAAAAGCTCTACCACGACCAGCAGAGGCGCGTGAACCCTCCCCTGGTCACCAAAACTTTTACCGTTCGCAACCCCAACCTTGTCGGCAAGGCGCTCGGCGCGCTGCAGTTTTCGCGGTTCACCGGGGTCAACCTGTCGCGCATTATGCACAGGGGGGAGATTTTGATTCCCACTTCCTCGACCGTCTTGGACGAAGGCGACCTTGTGAAGGCTGTGGGCCTGGAACCCGATTTGGAAAGCCTCAAACTGTTCATAGGGCCCGAGACAAAGGCCGCCGAATTTGTCGAAATTCCCCACGACCAAAAGAATGACGCTCGGTGGGTGCTTGTCACCAACCGCAAGCTTCTCAACAAGAGCCTGGAGGAGGTCGGGCTGGGCGAGAACTTCGCGGCGACGGTCACGAGACTGAAACGTCACGAGGTGGAGCTGACGCCCCATCCGTGGTCGACCCTGCGCTACGGGGATCTGGTGATGGTTGTGGGTGCCAAAAGCGTGATGGCGGAGGTCAACAACTTTCTCGGGGGCGGCAAACCTTCGGTGGACAGGGACTTTCTTCCCATTTCGCTGGTGATTGTCTTGGGACTGCTTCTTGGTTCGCTTTCGATACCGCTTTGGCCGGGATTTACCTTTTCGTTCGGAGTCACAGGGGGCGTGCTGGTGACCGCGCTTGTACTCAGCGCCGTTGGAAAAACAGGTCCCGTGCTGTGGCACATCAACGATTCGTCGCTGAGGTTCGTCCGGCAACTGGGGCTGCTGCTCTTTCTCACCGCCGTAGGAACCGATGCGGGAAGCCACCTGTGGGAGGTCTTCAACACCCAGGGAGCCGCCATTGTGATCACGGCGCTCTGTATTTCGTTGGTTCCCCTGCTCGTGGTCGCCGTAGTGTGCCGGTTCGTGTTCAGGATGAACCTGCTGACGCTGATGGGACTGCTGTCGGGGGGAACGACCTGCTCGCCTGCCCTGGCGGTCGCGACGAGTCTTTCGTCGTCCAACGTGCCAACGGTGGCCTATTCCACGGTGTATCCGTTCGCCATGATCACAATGATGATCGTTGCTCAGCTTTTAGCGCTCATCCCCGCCTGACCCTCTTCCTGGGCTACGATTCATCGTTTACACTAGAACCATGATTCAAACGTTGAGGCACAACCACCCAGCCAAGATCGCTTGGGATTTGATCATTCTGGTGACGGTCTTGGCTTTCACTTTCTTGATTACTTACAAGATGGTGTTTCATACTTTTCAGGCCGACACCTTCTACTACTCTCTTAACTTCTTGTTTCTGCTCGACATGGGCGCCGGGTTCATCACCCGCGTCAAAGACGGGCACCGCCGACTCGATACGTTGTCGGAAATTCGGCGCCACTATCTGAAGACGTGGTTCACCATCGACTTGCTTGCGTTCTTTCCCTTTGAGTTGATTCCTGTCGCGATCTTCGGCCACATACCTACCGACCCCGTTTTCTTCTGGATCTACCTGGGATTGCAATCTCTCACCCTGGTCAAGCTGCTCAAGGCCGTCAGGTTGTTCCGGGAACTCACCGAAGCCTTCGGCCTTTCTCCGGCAGTCAAACGGTTGGCCAGTTTCGCATATTGGTTCAGCCAGGTTATTCACCTGATGGCCCTTGGCTGGATTCTTATCGGCGCCTCCGAAACCAACCGGGACCACTTTGCCCAGTACTTACGTTCCTTCTATTGGGTGACGACAACCATCGCGACCATCGGCTATGGGGACTACTACCCCAACCATGACAGCAACAAACAGATCTTGTACACCATCGCGGTGCAGCTGTTCGGCGTCGGTATGTACACGTACGTGATCGCTAACGTGACAAGCTTGGTAGCCAACCTCGACGTGGCCCGGGCGGCCTACCAGCGGCACATGGAAGAAGTCAACTCGTATTTGAGAGCGCAAAAGGTTTCTCCGGAACTTCAAGAACGTGTCCGCGACTATTACAGCTACCTGTGGGAGCAGAAGAAATCGATCACGAGCCGGACGGTGGTGGAGGATCTGCCCCAGAGCCTCAGCCTTGAGATTCTCATGCACCAGAACCGAACCCTTGTGGAGAAGGTCGAAGTCTTCAAGGGAGCCGACGAAGTGTTCATCCGCGAGGCCGTCCAAAGGCTCCGCCCGCGGGTCTTCCTTCCCCGCGAGTACATTGTCCGCCAGGGCGAGTACGGCGATTCGATGTACTTTTTGACTCTGGGAGAGTTGCAGGTCTTGGTCAACGAGAATCCTGTGGTCAAACTGGGAGCCGGTTCGGTGTTCGGAGAGGCGGCCCTGGTCACCGACGACCGCCGGAACGCGAGCGTCATGGCGCTGACCTACGGAACTGGCTATCAGCTTTCGAAGAGCGACTTCAACGAACTCCGATCAAGGTACCCCGACTTCGACGAGAGTGTGCGCAAAATCGTCGCCAAACGCGCCGGAACCTAGAACTTCAGGGAATTCCAGAGGTCTTTGGGATTGAGTTTCAGGATCTGGCTGGTCCATTGGCCAACGACCTGCTGAATCTGTTCCCATTTGACGCCGTTGTTCTTCATGAAACCCACGACGGAATCCATCACCTGGGTCTTTTTTTCGTTGGTCTGCTGGCCTATGGTCTTGAGGGCATCCTGCACCAATTGGTCGGTCTGTCCGGCGTTGATCTTGTCGTTGACCGACTTGAGGTAGTCGCGCACGCTCTGGGTGCCCGTCCAACCTTGCCCCATGGAATCTTCAATCTTCTTCAACTCATCGGGGGTGATTTTGCCGTCTAGCCCGGCGGCCCAGATTTGAAGCGTTCCCCACGCCTGTTGGAAGGACTGGGCACCTTGGGTTGCCACCTGATTGGCGGCCTGACCAACGGCCTTGGGATCCACTGGCACCGCAGGAACGTTTGGCGTCGATGCAGGAGTTTTGGCTCCGGCGCCCGGAGTTGCCTCGACGGCGGGCCTGGTCGCCGTGGGGCTGACGGCGGCAAAGAGAGGAACGGCAAGACCGCGCTCCTGTTCGCCGCGAGCGGCAAAAGTCACGAAGGCCACTCCCCCCAAAAGTAGGACGTTGAGGATCAACTCAAGAAACCACGAGCCGCTTTTTGCCGATGTCATAGGCTCATGATCGGCAGG
>CAYYUZ010000108.1:0-2513 GCA_964475005.1 uncultured Spirochaetales bacterium | reverse complement strand
CTGTATTCGGCCAGCGGCATCCACCGGACTTCGGTGACTTCGTCGGCCTGCAACGCCAGCGATTCTAGGTCGCCATCCCACTGGACCACGAACAGGTGCTGCCACTCGCGGTCGATGAAGCCCGATTCGACGTACTGTTTGGGCCGGGCTTCCAGAAACTGCAGGGTCTGAGGATCGAGGATTAGGCCCAGTTCCTCGCGCGCCTCGCGCACAAGAGCTTCCAGCGGTGTTTGCCCAGCCGAAAGGTGACCGGCTACCGCAATGTCCCACCGGCCCGGGTCGGTTTCCTTAAGGGGATGCCGTTTCTGGAGGAGCAGCTGGCTGTTTGAGTTGATGACCCATAAATGGGAACTGCGGTGCCAGAGTCCCAACCGGTGCGCCTGACTGCGGGGAACGCTTTGACCCGTGGGGGTTCCCTCGGGCGTGCAGACGTCGAAGAACTCTTCCATGACCGCTATCTTACCAGCCTTGACGCCTTGTCGGCCAGGTACTCGCGCTCAGGAAGGCTGTCGGTCCGCCCGGCCGCCCTCAGATAGCTCGCGGCCGCTGCAGAAAGGTCTCCGTCCTTTTCGTGGAGGAAGCCTCGAACGGCGTGCAAACGATGGTGATCGGTCATTCTCGGGTCGCCTTCGAGGGATTTAAGGAGTGCCCATCCCCCAGAGGTCCCTTGAGCTTGCGCGGCGGCGACGGCAAGGTTCAGGGTCACCATTGGATTGCCGGTCATTTGAGACAAAAGGCCGTAGAGCGCCTGCAATTGAGGCCAGTCGGTCAACTGCGCCGACGGGGCCTCGTCGTGGACGGCGGCGATAGCGGCCTGAATCTGGTAGACCCCGAGCGGTCCCCTGGTCAACGTCGCGGTCAACAGCGCAACACCCTCCTCGATCTGCTGGCGATCCCAGAGCGAGCGCTCCTGTTCCTCAAGAGGAATCAGCTGCCCCCGAGGTCCGCTTCTGGCCACCCGTCGGGCATCAGTCAACAGGAGCAGCGCCAAGAGTCCGGAGGCCTCGCTCTCGTGAGGAAACCGCTCGCACACAAGCCGCGTCAAATTGAGGGACTCGCGCGTCAACTCGGGCTGTTGAAGGTCGCCACCCGAGCTGCTCGCGTAGCCCTCGTTGAACATCAGGTAAAGAACTTGAAGAACAGCGCTCAGCCGACGCTTCCTTTCCTTGGTGCTGGGAAGCACAAAACCTTGTCCCGAGTCTTTGATCTTCTGTTTGGCGCGGCTGATCCTCTGCGCCATGGTGGCTTCGGGGACGAAGAAGGCTTTGGCGATCGCCGACGTGGTCAATCCGCAGACCGCCCGGAGCGTAAGGGCCACCGCCGACGAAGGACTCAGAGCCGGGTGACAACAAAGAAACAAAAGGGTGAGCGCGTCTTGGGCTTCACTCAAGGGATCGGGCTCTTCGTACCGGCCCTCGTCGGGACCCCAATCGGCCTCGCGGCGGCGGCGAGCTTGATCGCTTCGTATCTTGTCGATCATTCGCCGCGTCGCCACCCGAATCAGCCAGGCCTGGGGATGATCAGGAATTCCGTCGCGGGGCCACTGAACGGAAGCGTCAAGGACGGCCTCTTGGACCGCGTCTTCGACCTCGGCAAAGTCGCCGAACCGGCGCATCAATGCTCCGACCACGGAAGGAAGCCACTCTCCCCAGACCACGGTCACGCGAGACTCACCCGAGGTCGCCGCGGTGCTGCATGACCTGCCGGACTTCGATGGGCATATACGCCGGCCTGCCGCCAAGGCCAGGCATGGCCGACGCCTTGGCCGCGATTTCGTACGCGCGCTCCGCAGTTTCAACATCGATGATCCAGAACCCTCCCACAAATTCCTTGGTTTCAGGAAAGGGCCCGTCTGACACAACCGGAGGACCATTTTTTTGGGCACTGACCACTCTGACCTGATCGAGGCCCGTCAGCGCGACAGGCTCCACGAGTTCCCCAGCTTCGGCAAGCTCCTGGTTGAAGCGGGCCAGGAATTGCAGGTTGCCCTGAAGGTCTTCGGGGGACCATGCAGGGACCCCGGCCGTCTTCAGGTTCTTCATCGAGTATTGCATCAGAAGTATGTACTTCATCGTTTCTCCTTTTCGCCTTTTGCGGCGATACACTCCTAAGTCGGAACTGACGGACGTTTCTCGACATCATGGAGCCTGACCGGCTCCTGGGCCTTCCCTGGCAACCATTTTACAACGTAGACTCGCGGCATGAAACGACTGACGCCCCTGGAAGGCTACGACCTCTACGCCGGCAACTACCGAAAGGACCACCCCTACCTCGACACGTTCATGGACGGCGGAGAGTCGGCGAGTTGGATCCGTGCCCTCGACGACTTGTTGGCCGAACATCAGCACGTGGTGGCCTTCGACGCCGGCTGCGGTGACGGTCGAACGGTGGGACGATGGCAAAGGCGTCTTGAGAAGCACGAGCTTCTTGAAAAAGTCACGCTGTGGGGCGCCGATTTCAGCCCCAGGATGATTGAAGTGGCGCGGGGGCGCATCAAGGGTCCCCGTTGGCTG
>CAYYUZ010000107.1:0-13829 GCA_964475005.1 uncultured Spirochaetales bacterium | reverse complement strand
ATTATAGGAAAAAAAAGTTGAAGAATCCAGCATTTGCTTTTACACTGGGACAAAGGAAAAACGTTGGACCCCAAGTTTGACATCTGCCGTGACGTGCATCGAAAGGAGTACGGAACCCTTCCTACCGTAACCGCCTCGTCACCTGGTAAAGTCGGCCTTTTGGGTGACTACACCGAGTTCGCCAAGGGATTGGGAATCTTCGCTGCGCTGTCGTGTCGCCTCTATGTAACCCTCTCTCACCGTTCGGACCCCATCGTACGATTCTTTTCACGGGAGTACAACGAGAGGAAGAAATCGGCGCCGACCAACCTTAAGTTTCGCAAGGAAGACCGCTGGGCTAACTACCCCAAGGGAGTCTTGGCCGCGTTCGCTCAGTTGGGCGTCAAGGTCGAGGGTCTGGACTTGGCGGTGACAGGAGACATTCCCCAGGGGATAGGACTGGCCTCGTCGCAGGCACTGTGTTTAGCCTCGGCTCTGGCTTTCAACGAGTTCTTCAACGCAGGTTTGAGCCTTAATCATCTTATCCAAATTGCTCACAAAGCCGAGTCGAGCTTTCTGGGTCAATATTCGGACATCGGCTCGTTTTTTCTCCAGGCCCACGCGCGCGGAGATCACTTTTTTGTGCTCGATTCCCGGTCGTTCGAGTGGGAGAGAATACCCTTTCCCGAGGGGGTCGGCGAACTTGCGGTGATCAACTCCCGGGTTCCCCCCAGTTCGTTCGACTCGTCGGCCGCTCGGGCGCGAGAGGAGTGCGAACTCTGCTTGCGGCAGCTTTCGGCGGGTCGCCCGGGGCGGTCGCTCCGTGACTTTAGCCGCACCGAACTGCGTGAAAAGGTCGGAAGCCTTCCCGAATCGGCCCGCCGCCGCAGCCTGCACGTCATCGATGAAATCACCCGGACCGTTGAGGCTCGCGAGGCTTTGTTGGTCGGCGACTACGCTACCGTCGGACGCCTGATGAACCGGTCCCACGAAAGCCTGAGGGACCTCTACGAAGTCTCGTGCCCGGAGATCGACTGGCTGGTCAAACGCCTTCAAGAATCCGACGTGGTGGTCGGTGCCCGCATGACGGGAGAGGATTCCGGCGGCTGCGTGGTGGCGCTGGCCCGTCCCGAAGCGTGGAGCAAATTCCGGTCGCAAACCGACGAGTACGAACGGATCTTCGGGTTCAAGACCGAAGTCCTGATCTTTCGCCCTGCGGAGGGCGCCGTCATTCACCAGCTTGTCCAAACCTCGGCCCCCAGCTAAGATGACTCTTGGGAGGGGCCCCCTTTGCGCATTCTTCTGACCAACGACGACGGCATCGACGCCCCGGGCCTGGAAGCCCTCGAAACGGCCTTGTCGGGCCGTCACGAGGTGTGGGTCTGTGCCCCCGATGGCGAACGCTCCGGAACCAGCCACAGCATTCAGCTCAAGGGCCCGGTTCCGATCCGCCGCCTGGGCGAAAGACGGTTTGCCTGCGGAGGCAGCCCTGCCGACTGCGTGTTCCTAGCCAAACGCGGGTCGTTTGTTCCTCACTTCGATGCCGTGATTTCCGGTATCAACCGTGGGCCCAACCTCGGAACCGACATCCTCTACTCGGGTACCTGCGCCGCGGCTAGGCAGGCGGTCCTGTTGGGAGTTCCTTCGCTGGCGGTGTCATTGGCCACTCTCCAAGCACCCTGGGACTACCGCCCCGGCGCCGACCTTGTCGCAAGGTCGCTGGAATGGTTCTTGTCCGTTGCGCCCCCCGACCACTTCTTGAATTTGAACCTCCCGGCGGTCCCGACTTTGCCTCTTCAGGCCCACCCCGCCACCCTGTGCGTGAGACGCTACCGCGACCGCGTGGTCGAATTCCAGGCGCCCACGGGCGAGTTGTGGTGCTGGGTGGAAGGGAAGCTTTCCAGCGACGGCATCGAGAGCGGTTCAGACTGGGATCTGGTCAACCGCGGAATGGCCTCGTACACGGCGTTGCCGGCCCAACCGTCGGGCGTCCTGGTAGCGCGGAGCGCCTCGTGACCGAGTCTCTTCTCGACGGTCTGAGGCTGTACCACCAGGGCCTCTACGAACAGGCCCTGTACTTTTTGGAAGACCTGGATCTGGTTCAGGAGCCCGACGCTGCCTACTACCAGGCGCTTTGCTACTCCAAACTAGGCAGAGCGCCATCGGCGTTGGAGGCTCTCGGTCTGGTTTTGGTCCACGAAACCAATTTCTTGAAACTGGTTCAGGCCAAGATGATTCGGGCGTTTCTCCTCACCACAGAACGGCGGTACGTGGAGGCCGAAGAAGCCCTCCGAACGATGATGAACGAAGGCGTCGAATCGGTGCAGGTCTACTGCAACTACGGTTACGTGCTCTGGGCGCTGGGCCGGGCAAACGAAGGCATCGCCTGGCTAAACAAGGCCCTTGAGAAAGATCCTGACAATGCGAACGCACTGAACTCCTTGGGCTATATCCTGGCAGACCAGGGCGTGCTCCTCGACAAGGCTCTGACCTTCTGCCGGCGGGCCCTGGTGATCCGAAAGGACAATCCGCCCTACTTGGATTCCATGGGCTGGGTCTACCACAAAATGGGGCTGGACAAGCAGGCGTTGACCTACCTGCAGAAGGCCGTTGAAGGCGAGTCCGACAACGTCGATTTTCGGATTCATCTGGTTGAGGTCGAGAGGGCCCTCGGTCTGTCCGCCTCGGCCGAAGGACGCAAGCCTTGAAAAGATTGTTCTTGCTGCTGCTTTTGGTTCCAGCCCTGGAGGCTGGCGCTCAAGACAGGCTTCTGGACTACGATCAGGTCCGTTCAGACAACGCGTTTCGTGACGGGGTGGCCGCGTTTCATTCGGGGCTGTACAACAAGGCTGTGCTGGCCTTCGAGGAGGCGCTGCGCTACAAGCCCGCGGCACTCAATCCACGAAAATGGTTGGGGGAGACGCTCTGGGCTTCGGGTTTGGAGCAGCAGGCCTTGAACGAGTGGCACCACGTCTTGCAGGCTGGCCTTCAGGACGACGTTTTGGCCGCCCGCGTCGACGTGCTGGAAACCCGGCGTAGCCTGTCGCCAGAACTGCGGACTCCCGACCGCTACCTTCCGTTGTACGAACTTTCTGGCAAGACTCAGGATCCCCATGGTAGAAACCTGTTCCTGCGGCCTTCTTCTGTCAGGCCCCTGCCCGACGGCGGATACCTTCTCGCGGCGTTTGGAAGCGAAGAAGTCGTTCAGGTGGACGCCGAAGGCAACCTCTCCCGCCGTTTCGTCGCCACGGTAGGCGGGCTGAGGGCTCCTTTCGACCTCCTTCCTTGGGGCGGACGCTTCTACGTCAGCGAGTTTTCTTCAGACCAAGTTTCCATTCTAGATGCCAACGGCCTGAGGCTGAAGACCTTCGGCAAACGTGGCCGCGGCGATGGCGATTTCCTCGGCCCGCAGTTCCTGGCCACCGACGGGCAGGCCCTGTTTGTCACCGACTGGGGAAACGCGAGGATTTCCAAGTTCGACGCCGAAGGCAACTTCCTGCTCTCCTTTGGGGGCCAGACGGCGGGATTCACGGGAATGAAGAGTCCGACTGGGGTGGCCGCCAAAGCGGGAACAGTCTACGTGGCTGACAAGGTGCTACGCTCGGTGAGCGCCTTCGATCCCAACGGAAACTGGCTCGCCACCTACGGACAAGACCGCTTTGTGGCCCCCGAGGGACTGACGTTGCTTGAGGATGGCCGTTTGCTTGTGGCCGATGGAACCCGGGTGCTGTTCCTCGATCCCAACACCGATACCGTGGTTCCCTTCGATCCTGAATGGAATCAAGGGCTCAAGGTGATGTCCTCGGCCCTCGACGCCAACCACAACTTGATTTTAGCGGACTTTGACGACAACAAGATTCGCGTCCTGGCTGAAGGGAATACGATCTACAGCGGACTGTCGGCCCGCGTCGTCCGCGTCAATACGCGCAACTATCCGGAAATCACCGTGAGCTTCACGGTTGAAGACCGTTGGGG
This sequence comes from uncultured Spirochaetales bacterium, assembly GCA_964475005.1. Lineage (GTDB taxonomy): Bacteria > Spirochaetota > Spirochaetia > JABEVK01 > JABEVK01 > JAIFLN01. Next base: position 9,875 of record CAYYUZ010000107.1, on the reverse strand, counting down.
AAGGCCGGTTACGGGACTTGTCGGGTCGAATTTTCAGATGAGCGAATCGGGAGTCAAAATTGTGGCGCCGGCTCTTTCGTTCCAGGGATTCAAGAGCGTCGACGCCGACATTGCCCTGGTCATCGACCGAGACCCGTCCATGGCTAGATTTGAGTCGGAAATTCGGGAAATTGTGGGCTTTTTCACCCAGTCTTGGTCCGAACGCGGCGGCGTCGGCATCTTTCCTGCTTCGGCGAATCCGGTTGGGCAGAACCAGAAGCTTTCAGGCGTGGGCGAAAATCAAAAGCTCGCGGTCAACCCAGCTACTCTGACCTCGCAAGGCAAACTCGACTTGGCCATCCGCCAGGCCGCCGGTTCTATGATTCCGGGACTCAGCCGCAGGACCGTTGTCTACGTTACCGGCGGAGGAGTTCCCCCGCGAGCCTTCGGTCGCAACACCCTCACCGAGACAGCTTCCTACCTCAAGAACAATGGCCTAGTGTTCAGTGTCGTGACGGTCAATGGCGCACCACTAGCTCCTGAACTCGCCTTTCTCATGAAGGAAACGGGAGGAAAGGCCTGGTCGGTGAAACAAGACCTGAGGCCTTTTCTCGACGAGTTGCCCCAGCGCCTGAGCGGTCTCTACGCCCTGACCTACAAGTCGGTCACGCCGCCCGAGGCTGGCGTCCGCGAGATCCCGGTAACCATCGAAGTCCAAAAGTTCAAGCAAAGCGGACGCACAAGTTCCAGCTTCTTCGTTCCCCGTTAGTGTGTGGGGCGGCCCGTAAGTCGCTGGAAAGAAACTCCCATTTCCTTCTGGGCGCTGGAGATCGCCGTTGTGGCTAAGTCGAGGTCCGAAGTGACGCCCGCATTGTGCTGGGCGACGGAGATCGTCGCTTGGGCGAAGTCGAGGGAGTGCACGGAGCGCAAGCGTACTGGAAGTACGCTGAGCACCGAACACGACCGAGACGAAGCCCAATCGGCGAGATCCTAGCCCGAGTTAGTTGCCTTCGACCTTGGACAGCTTCCAGGTATCCCCAACTCTGACAAAGGTGTAGCTCTGAGTTCCCTTCCAGAATGGAACAAGCTCCGCAAGGTCTGCAGGGGCGTCGGGGTTAGCCTTGATCGAAAGGAGCACCGACTGGTCGGGGCCATCCTTCAGGTCAAGCGTGTCAAGAAGAAACAGCTCGTCAGGGCTACCAACTTCCGCGGGGTGGGCCTCAAGGAACCCGGCAAGGGCCGAGGGGTCGGCAGGCGCACCTTGAACCGTCACCTGATCGGCGAGGACGGACCTGATCGTATCGGCGCTTTCTGTGAGGTAGCCTCGAAGCATTTTTTGAAACTGGAAGTGGGCGATCTTTTCACCCTGGAGGTTATTTTCAAAAACGGCTTGCGTTGACGGAATTTGGGGAGGAGGAGGAGGCGTCGCCGTCACGGCGGGCGGGGGCTGCCCGGGAACATAGCCTTGGAAGATATGCCTGGCGGCGGCCTTGAATTCGGCGCCGCGGTCGGTCTGCCCCAGGTCAACAAAGCGCTGGCCCGCGGAATAGTACGCGTCGGCCAGCTCGTACTTACGCACCCCGTACAGCTGATCGATCACGGTGTCGGCCGCGTACCCCGGAAGGGAGACAAGCACCAGGGAAAGAATGGCGAACAGTCGAATGGGTTGGTTCACGGGGATCCTCTTTGATGTTAGTATACCTCGCCATGAGGGATGAGACAATCGAACGCGTTTTGTACCGCACGGGTGCCGCCGACCGTTCCTTTGCGCTGGGGCTTGCCGGGCTTCTGGGAGTGTGTCTTCCCCTGTTTGGATGGGCCGCCGGCCCTTTCTTGAAGCCCTGGGGCTTGGTTGCTCTTGGTATGATGGCCTTGGGGATGGTCGGCGCGGGTGTTTGGTGGTGGCGTTCCCTCGCCACGGTTGTTTGGCTGGCTCAAGACGGAGGACTCCAATTTGGAGGGGGACGAAAGGGTCTCATCCTTGCCTTTGACGAGCTCACCCGTGTAGTTGTCCGCCCTTCAGAAATCACCACTTGGCTGGAAGCTGGCGATCGGAGTGTCAAGATTTCGCACCGCCTTGTGGGATTCGAGGACTTCCTCGATCGTCTCCGGCAACGAAGACCCGATCTATTTCCTCCCCCCGAAGTTGTGGCGCGGTTTCGCGTTTCACAAGTAGGAACGACGGCCACACTGCTGTTGGCGCTGGCAACCACGGGCGTAGGTTTGCTGATTTTTCCCTGGCAGCCGGGCGTTGGGGTGATCTTCTTTGGGGGAGCGCTCTTGGCGGTCGGTCACGCGTTTTTCTTTTCGCCGCGCTCTTTCGTCGTCGGACCGGGGTCTCTGACCGAGGTGTTTTGGTTCCGGAAAAAGACTTCCAGGGGCGTGATCTCGCAACAGGAGAGTTTTCATGCGGCCAGCGGAGCGGTGTTCTTCCGTATGCGGTTCAACTTTGGCAAGCGGAAAGTGGTTCTGGACGAAGGCTCGCTGCTGGACCCCCTGCGGCCCTGGGCCGAGTGGGTGGTCGACCAGCTTGGACGCTCCTAGACCGAGTTGGCCTTTTGGACGCAGAGGACTATATTAGGGTGATGGGAACGAACGCGTCTTCCGACACTGGTCTGTTGGAAAAGACAAAATCCATTGTTACTGAACCGCCGCGGTATTCCTGTATTTTGCACAACGATCATTTCACAACCCGCGACTTTGTCGTTTATGTTTTGATGACGGTGTATCAGATGAAGACCGAAGACGCCCAGCGGAAAATGCTGGAAGTCCATCGAGAGGGCAAGGGTCGAATCGGAAACTACAGTTTCGACATTGCCCGGACCAAGGCGATCCAAACCGAGAAGTTGGCCCGGGACAACGATTTCCCGTTGAAATGCACTGTGGAGCCTCTATGAGAATTTCTGCCGAACTTCAAGCCGTTTTCAACCTTGCTTTCGAACAGGCCAAGGGCCGCAAGAGCGAATTCCTCACTCCTGAGCACCTGCTGATGGCCTCGTTGCAGTTTGAGGCCCAAGTCAGCCTCATCAAGGCGTGCGGTGGTGACATCAAGAAGCTGAAAGAGCTGCTGGAATCTTACTTGTCCAAGGATGTTCCCCTGGCGGGCGACGACGAGCCGGTCCAGTCTGCCGGGTTCCAAAGCGTGATTGAGCGCGCCATCATGCACACGGTATCCGCCCAGAAGGAAGACGTCGAAACCGGCGATGTACTTGTGTCCATTCTCGATGAACGCGACAGTTACGGGGCCTACGCGCTGAGGTTGTCCGGCGTTGACCGCCTTCCTCTGACCCAGATCCTGTCCCACGGACTCGAAGAAGAAGACGAGGATGAAGAAGAGGATCTTGAGGAAGCCAAGGCCGAGGACCCCGAATTCGCGATTCCTGCCACCAAGGAAGAAACGGGCAAATCGGGCAAGAAGACTTTTCTGGAACAGTTCACAAGCAACCTCACCAACCTTGCTCGCGAAGGCAAACTCGAGCCCCTAATTGGCCGGGAAGACATCCTGGAACGGACGATCCAGGTGCTGTGCCGACGGTTGAAGAACAACCCCATCCACGTCGGCGAGCCTGGCGTCGGAAAAACCGCGATCACCGAGGGCCTGGCCCAGCGCATCGTTTCGGACCAAGTTCCGCCGGGGTTGCGCGGGTACACGGTCTATTCGCTCGATATGGGAGCCCTGATCGCGGGAACCCGCTACCGTGGAGACTTTGAGGAGCGCTTGAAGAAGGTGATCGAGGAGTTGTTGAAGAAAGACAAATCCATTCTGTTCATCGACGAGATCCACACCATCGTCGGTGCGGGGGCCGTCTCCGGGGGGTCAATGGACGCCTCGAATCTTCTGAAGCCCGCTTTGGCGTCCGGCAAACTGCGCTGCATCGGGAGCACGACTTTCGACGAGTACCGAAAGTACTTCGACAAAGATCGGGCACTGTCGCGCCGCTTCCAGAAGATCGACGTGCTTGAACCTTCGCCCGAAGAGGCGCTGCTCATCCTGCAGGGGCTCAAACCCAAATACGAAGCCTTTCACAAGGTCACCTACAGCGACGAGGCGCTCAAGAGCGCTGTCGACCTTTCCCATCAGTTCCTCAACGAACGGCAGCTGCCCGACAAGGCGATCGACGTGATCGACGAGGCCGGCGCCTGGGTGGCCAACTTCCTTTACCCTGAAATCGGTATCGAGAAGCCGGTGACCCCGAATGAAATCGAAAAAGTCCTGGCGCGGATGGCTAGGATTCCTGAGAAGACGGTCACGACCGGAGAACGGGAACAGTTGGCTGGCCTTGCCGAGCGGCTCCGCACCCAGATTTTCGGCCAAGACGCCGCCGTGGCCGAGGTCGTTGGCGCCATCAAGCGGGCTCGCGCCGGCTTCAAGAAACCAGGCAAACCCGTGGCCAGTTTTCTGTTTGTCGGCCCCACTGGGGTCGGCAAGACCGAGCTGACGCGCGCCCTGGCCGCCGAACTCGGGTTGACCCTCCACAGGTTTGACATGAGCGAATACCAAGAAAAACACACAGTCAGCCGTCTTGTCGGTTCGCCCCCGGGCTACGTAGGCCACGACGAAGGCGGTCAGCTTACCGAAGCCATCCGCAAAACGCCCCACGCCGTCGTTCTCCTAGACGAGATCGAAAAGGCTCACCCCGACATCTTCAATATCTTGCTGCAGATCATGGACTACGCCACGCTCACTGACAACCAAGGCAAGAAGGCCGATTTCCGCAACGTCATTCTGGTAATGACAAGCAACGCTGGTGCCCGTGAGGTCGGCAAGGCGCTGATCGGCTTCGACAGGCGCACGGTGGCCGGAACCGAGATCCAACGGGCCGTGGAGCGGACGTTCAACCCGGAATTCCGCAACCGCCTCGACAAGACGGTCGTCTTTGGCCGCTTGCCCGAAGAGGTCGTTGAGAACATTGTCCGCAAGGAACTTGGGGAGTTCAGGACTCTTCTGGCCGAAAAACAGGTCACGCTCGAAGCGACACCCGAAGCCATCGCCTGGCTTGCGAAAAAGGGCTACTCCGACGAATTCGGTGCGCGAAACGTGGGCCGCGTTGTCGAAGATTCCGTGAAGTCCTGGTTTGTGGACGCGGTGCTCTTCGGCGATCTCGCCAATGGGGGAGCCGCCACCGTGGCCGTTGCCGACGACGCGATAGCGATCTCGGTCAAGAAGAAGCGGAAGAAGGTCGGTGTCTGACTTTCCCCGGCTAGCCTGGGATGAGGACTTCGAGTTTCCCGATCCGGTAGACGCCGACGAAGACGGTTTGGTGGGGGTCGGCGGCAACCTGTCGGCAGGCATGTTGCTTTCGGCCTACCGCCGGGGGCTTTTCCCGTGGTTTTCCCGAGACGGCGCTCCCTTTTGGTATTGTCCCGACCCCCGGTTTGTCCTCCTTCCTGCGGAGCTTCACGTCGGTGAGACCCTCAAAAAAGTTCTCAAGAAAAAGACCTTTGAGGTCACCTTTGACTCGGCGTTCTCTTCGGTGATGAAGAACTGTTCAGAGGTTCCCCGCCCGGGCCAAGACGGAACCTGGATTACCGACGATTTTCTTGAGGGCTACAGCGAACTCCACCGCCTGGGGTTTGCCCACAGCGTCGAGGTCTGGAGGACTGGAAGCGAACGCCACCTGGTGGGGGGGCTTTACGGAATCCATTTGGGGCGGGTCTTCTACGGCGAGTCGATGTTCAGCCTGGAACCCAACGCCAGCAAGGTCGGCTTTGTGACCGTTGTGAGGTGGCTTGTAGCACGGTTCGGTGTCGAACTGATCGATTGCCAGGCGCCGACGGCGTACCTGGCGACCTTCGGTGCCAAAAAAGTTTCAAGGGCGTGGTTTCTGGAACGGCTTCACGCGCTTGGGAATTTTCCCGGGGAACCCGGCAGATGGTGTCCCGACCAGAAGGCCGCGCCGTAGACCTCTTCCTTGAAGACGCAGAAAAAAAAACGACCGTCTGGTACACTCAGCGTATGGACCGTAAGGTTTGTTCTTGGGAGAACGCGATGAAGAGCCTATTTTTTGCTGCCTTGACCTTGCTTTCCACCTGGAGCCTCGTTGCACAAACCCCCGATCCGAACAAGGTGAAAGTCAGCGTCGAAGGGCTACGCCATGACTTCTACGTCGTGCCAACCGGCGCCGATATCGGGTTCACCATGGGGCCTTGGAAGCTCGTGGTTGGCGGAGGCTACGAGCACCTGGATTTCGGCCGCGACGCGGCCACCGGAGACCCTCTTATCTCCGACACCACGCCTTCGAATAAGCAGCTCTTCATCAACGGAGGGGCCAAACTACGGTATACCTGGGTATTTGACGAAGCCGATCTCTGGCTCGGCGGCGGCGCGACAGGTTATGGAAACTTGGGCTTGGGGCCGCGATCGGCGGGTGCGTTTGCCGATCTGGACGGCAACACGTTCGGTTTCCTTGAGGCAGGAGCGACCCGGGACCGGAGACAGTACAATCCCCATGGCCTCGAGTCAGGAACGTTCGCCGAAGCCACGGTTCAGTGGTCTCCTCCGGCGTTGGCTTCGAGGGGGACCGACTACCAGCAATTCAGCCTCAAGACCGCGGTCTTCTTTCCCCTTTGGGACTGGGAGGGACCCGCGCAGGTGTTCTCCGGGCTTGTGGCCTTTAGGGCGGACGTGCAATGGACGGACGGGAAAGCTGTTCCTTTCCCTCTCCTGCTTCCCACCGAAGTTCGCGGGTATTACCGGCTCTACGACGCCAGACTGCTTTCGGTGGCGACCGGCGAGCTTCGTGTACGATTGCCTTCTTTGTCGGGCGCCCACGATCTGGTTCCCGTGGGGTTTGGTTTTGTCGATGCGGGGCAATATTTGGGGTACGCCGACTCAACGACGGCCAACGACCGCTCGGGCTTGCTGGCTGGGGCCGGGGTGGGCGGCGGTCTTGAATTCTACGGAGTGGCCACGCCGACATTAACCCTGGGTATGCCGTTGATTTCGGGTACCGGGCTTTGGTGGACTTTGGACTTCAACCTGAGATTTTAGCGGCCAAAGGTGGCGACGGGGAGAACCATGCCCTAGACTTGGAACATGGACGAATCCCTGCCCTCTGGACTCAACGGAAAGAAGGTCTTCTTTGTTCAGCCCAGCAGCGTTATCCAGAAAGAAATGGTGGCAGAGCTGATCCGACAGGAATACGAAGTGCTGCTGATCCCGGAGGCCAAGCAGGCGCGAAAGGTCTTTACCAAGTACCCCGACTGTCTGGCGTTCCTCAACCTCGATGATGGCTTCACCGAGGAAGAATGGGCCGCCTTTGTGCGGGAATGCCAGGACCATCCGGTCCTGCGCAGCGTCAAAGTTGGGATATTGACCTATAACTCCGATCCCGAACTCCAGAGAAAATACCTTATGGAGCTCATGGTTCCCTGTGGTTTCATAAAACTAAGCTTGCGGCTGGCCGAGAGCACGGCGATCGTAGCCAAGGTTCTGGAAGCCAACGAGGCCCGCGGACGTCGGCGCTACCTCCGGGTTCACTGCGGTGACAACACGCGGCTGAATCTCCGGCTGGCCAGCGGCGTGGTCGAAGGCCGCATCCTCGACATCAGTTCAGTGGGCATGGCCTGTGTGCTTAAGTCGGGCACCGAGCTGAAACTCCATAGTGTTCTGGATTCCATACAGCTCCAGCTGAAGGGAAGCCTGTGCCTGGTCAACGGTGTGATCATGGGAAGCCGCCCTGTCGAGGGGAGCAATGAAATCGCGTACATTGTGCTCTTTGACCACAAAATGCCGCCTACGCAGAGGGAGAAAATTCGAAACTATCTGCAGTGGGCGTTGCAGACATCGATCGAAGCCGACTTAAGGTCTAAGGAGTCGTAGGCCGACCGGTCAGGCCTTCAATCCCTTTTGACGAGTTTGAGCGTCTTGAAATCGATGGCCGAAGTCTGCGGTCCGGTCGACCGGTTCACTGGCCTTTCTGGTTTTCGGGCTCCCAGCCCCAACTTAAAACCCTTCTGCAGGGCTCTCAGGTATTCAACGGGAATCTGGTCGGGGTGGTACCCCAGGGCGATGACGGCTAGGCCCCGATGGCCTTCGACGGCTTCCGCCCGGACGATCTTGCCTGGGAGGGCCAGCGGCATTTTTTCCTGGAAGGGCACGTCGAGGGTAAAATGCTTGTCGACCAAGAAGGGCGCAACACCGGTCAGGATGACTCGGGCTCCGTTGTAGCTGAGTTCCCTCAGCAAACATTTTCGTTCAATGTGATCAACGGTTACTGTCGTGTTCAAGCTGCCGAGACCCAGCAGATCCTTGGATTCATTGTTCAGGGGAATCCTATCTTCCTTGCGTTGGTTTGCTTCTTTTTTCAAAGCCAGATACGAGCCCTGAATCTGGAGAAAACCTTCGGGAGGACGATGACTGAAGGCCACGCCCATGAGCATGGACCACTCGCCTTCCTGGGCGCCGTGCTGTTGAAGCACCTGCAAGGTGCCGTTGAACTGAAACAGTTCCTTCTTGGCGGTCTTGGGCTGGAGAAATGTCATGGTCAGCGTCGTGATCCTGGTTCCGAATTCCATGGCCTTCCATTGGGAAGCGTTGAGGCGAATGAGAACTTTTGTCATGCGGAAGCTGCCGGAGTGAACCACGCAGGGGAAGAGCTCCCCTTGCCAGCGGACGGTGGCTTCGGCAGGCAACAACCCCAATCCCAGGGAGACTTCCTTTGAGTAAGTAATTTCCGTATCAAGGAATTCCTGGTACAAATTTTGTAGCACTGAGCTGCCAAGCAGGGTCATGGAGCAAGGTTACGTTGAAAACGGTGATTTGTCTAGAAAGTATCAGGTACGAAACTCATGGAAACCCTACGAAACAAACTCCCCCAACCCCTGGCGCACCAGAACAGGCACCCCGTCGGTCAAGTCGACCACCGTCGTGAGGACCTTCGGCTGATCTTCCTCGGGGTCCAAAATCAGCTCCACACCGGGCAGATCCTCGAGTTCCCACGCCGACTCAAACAGGTACTCCTGGGCGAAGGCCTCGTCCCACCAGCCGGGCTCCGCCAACTGCCGACTCGCCGTAATGGCGAAGACCGGCCGCCCCAGAGTCTTGACAAGGGCACGGGGAACCGAATGGTCTGGAAGCCTGAGCCCGACTTCCACGCGCTTGAGTCCAAACGGGTTGCGGAGGCTGGGGCGCGCTGGAAATATAAAGACAAAAGGACCGGGGACGTGGCGTTTGACGAGTCGGAACTGCGCGTTTCCCAGGTCGACAAACTCGTTCCACTGCGATAGATCATTGGTGAGCACCGTGGGCGTGAAGGCCCGAATTCCCTTCAGCTTACCCAGGCGCTCGATGCCTTCCTTAGACCGGCTGTCACACGCGATGCTCCAGCTTGAATCGGTGGGAAAGGCGACAAGCCTCCCGCCGCCCAAAAGGCCGGCCGCCTGGTCGAGAACGCGCTGGTCAAGGTTGCCCGGCCGAATGTTCACAAGCATGGTTCAGGCTACCACGGACTGGGCGGTGTCGGCGAGAGGTTTGACGAGATCGACCGGCGTTGCCTCCAGTGACGATTCAGGTTACCGTGGCTCATGCTGTTTCTTTTCCCCTTTGCCGAGGGCTTCGCCCTGGGCGCCTCGTTGATTGTGGCCATTGGAGCCCAGAACGCCTTTGTCCTGCGGCAGGGCCTAAAACGCCAGCACGTTTTCTTCACTGCGCTTTTCTGTTCGGTTTCCGACCTGAGCCTTATCGTGGCCGGCGTGTTTGGACTGGGGACCCTGCTCAAAGGCCAGGTCTGGTTCCTCGCTCTTGTGACCTGGGGCGGGGCGGCGTTCCTTGGCTGGTACGGCTTTCGGGCCGCGCTGAGGGCCTTCCGTGTTTCGTCAATGCCCGAGGAGACTTCGGATTCGGTTCTGAGTTTGGGCTCGGTGGCGTCGGCCTTGGCGGCTTTCACCTTTCTGAA
>CAYYUZ010000106.1:0-13838 GCA_964475005.1 uncultured Spirochaetales bacterium | reverse complement strand
GGGAATGATCCATTGCAGCGCTTCCAGGGTTCCTGAGGCGCCTTCCTGCTCGCCACGCAGAGGAATGTCGCTGGAATCGAAGTCCAGAACAATCTGATCGGGTTCGTGGTAAGGCCCCCCCGCAGGCCACAGCCAAAATCGGATCGTGACGCCACTGATCGTGGTCGATGAGGTCCTCGTACCCCTGGCCCAAACCGTAGACCGCCTGCCTCAGCAAACCCTCCAGCCAATAGGTTGCCAGTCCTTGGTTGCGCCAGTCGGTGAAGCATCCCGCCATCGGATGAGTTGATGTCGCCGTCATTCCTGACAACGACCTTGCGACTTCTTCCACCTTGAAGATCAAGTTCAAACTGAATACACTCTGTTTCCATGGGGGTGCGGGACCTCCTCGAAATAATTAGTTCTGCTAAAACCAATTATAACAGAAAGCTCGCACCACTTCCTCACGACCGTGAGAAGATCGGGCTAGGGGGGCGCAGGGTTAAGGTCGGGATGGAGTTTGCCATCGCACCTCCCCGTCCCTCCTTCGTGCCTTCGTGTCCTCCGACTACGCGCGGCCTTCTCACCTCATGTCGTCGGCTAACGATTCCCGGTTGATCGCCTCCGCCCCGCCATAGTATTTCGCCACGATCTTCATGTACTTTCCGTTGTGCTTGATGATCTTGAGCCCTTCTTGGAACAGGTCAAAATAGCGATGATCGGGGTCCCGCAATTTCGAGAAGGCAACCGACACGTCGCCCAAATGGTAGGGTTTGGTGAATTGAAAGGCAGACCACTTGTCGGGGTAGAGTTGTTTCAGGTATTTCGACGCGGTCAGGTCGACGATGGCCCAAAGGTCGATCCGGCCTTCGTACAGCTGAGTGGCCGAACCCGCATGGATCACATTGGGCGTCAGTTGCAGCCCCTTGGTCTGCTCCAGGAACTTCATGATCCCGCTGCCGTTCAGCACCCCGATTCTGTACTGGACCAGGTCATCCAGGGTGTGGTATTTGATTCCCTCGGGGTAGACACGGGAGTCGTAGGCGAAGGTTTGAACAACGTATTGGATGGGTTTCGAGAGGTTCACGGTGGAGCTGACTTCGGGAGCCTGGAACAGAATCTGTCCCCCGATGCCACAGATCGCCCTGCCCTGGCTGACCTCAGAGACCATCCTAATGACGGGGAGGAACGAAAGGTCGACCGAAAGATGAACCGCCGCAAAAGCCTCGAGGACGATCTCGCAGCTTAAGCCTTTGTCGCTGTCGTTTTGATAGATCGGCGGGTACTCAAAAGCCACAACGCCGACACTCGGGTCGGAAAAACAGGCTTCACCCGCCCACAACACCGAGAAAAACAGGAAGAGTCCGGCTTTCTTCACGCTTTTCCTCCGGCCACTGAACGAGACCCCCCGCGGGGGTTCTCTTCAGTCTAGGTTCCGGTGTGGCCGACTTCAAGGAATTGCTACGGTTACTTGGCGGGAGGCTGAGGCAAGACTCCAAGGGACCGAAGAACTTTCAGCTCGTCGAAGATCGGCCAGCTTTCGAGCACCTTGCCGTTCTCGAACCTCCAATGAGCGATTCCCGAGGCTTTGATCTTGGCGCCCGTCGCCGGAATTCCAAGATAGGCCTGGGTGTGTGTCCCCTCGACTGTAAAAAAGCTGGACACCCAGGCGCCCTCGGCGATTTGGCGGTCGACGACGACGCGAAGGTCGGGGAAGGCGGCAAGTCGCGTCAGGGCGCCTTCCTTGGATTTCTCCCGGTCCGCCTCAGGATTGCCGCTCGACGAAAAGTTCGGCGCAAAGAATTGATCGGCCAGCTCAACCTTTCCTGTCCAGCCCTCCTCAAACCAACGGCGCGCAATTTGTTTCATGATCTCTGATGACATGGGTCACTCCTTGTTTCCAAGGGTATCCGGCTGTCGGGAGCGGAGCATTAAACTAGTTCTATTTTTTGGCCGGTCGACCTCGAATCCTGCTGAGAAACACGGGAGTGATGCCGAGGTAGCTGGCAATGTCGTGCTGGGTCACCCGTTGTTCGATACGGGGGAATTCTTCAAGCAACTTCTGGTAACGGGTTTCCGCGCTGTCCAGAATGAGCGACCTCTCCCTTTTTTCTGCCCTCAAGACCGAGGACTCCAGCAACCTCTTGTTGATATGACTCCACACAACATGTGACTCCTGCAACGTGACCCAGTCCCGGTGTTCCAGAGTCACCAACTCGGTTTCTTCAAGGGCCTGGATAAAGTAGACAGACGGCTCGCCCGAGAGCAGGGCCGTCATCGAAGCGACGAACTGCCCCTCATGCTGGAAGGCGCGGGTAAAGTCGCGACCGTCGGCCGACAGGTAGAAGTATCGCAAGAGACCTCGGACGACCAACCCGAGACGCTGGGTCGTTTCTCCCCCGCGGACAAAGTACTCGCCCTTGCCCAACTTCTGCACCTTGAGCAAGGTGAGGAGTCTTTCCTTTTCGGTCGCTGGAATCTCGGTGACCGCGCCGAGCACGGCCAAGACAACGGCACCCGAGGAGTCGGCGCTGGAAACCCCAAAACTCTTTTTTGCCAGGATAGTCTGATAGCTCATCGGTGCCGCCTTCCTCGCTTATCCTACGGACTCCTCGGTCGGGTCAACGCCCAGCCTGTGCTAGAATCTTGCTATGAGTTCCAACGACCTCTTCGTGCCCTTCGTGAGCTATGCGCTGCTGATGATCTTCACCCCTGGTCCGAACAACCTTCTGGCGTCAGTCCTGGGTCTTCAACAAGGCTACCGGCGCACCCTCCCTTGCTTGGGCGGTATGGCGCTGGGTTTTCTTGTCATCATGCTGTGCGGGGGGCTGCTCACCGATTTCTTCACCCGCAACTACAACGCGATCGCTCCGTACCTCAAGTGGACGGGAGTCGCCTATATGGTCTGGTTGGCCTTGTCGTTGTTTCTTCCTTCCAAGAAGAAGAACGGTTCGAAGTCTACCGTAGGATTCGTCGGCGGGTTTGCGCTGCAGTTTCTCAACCCCAAGGGCATTTTGTTCGGCATCACGATCTACACCTCGTTTTCTTCGATTCTTGTGGGCGACCTTGCGCGAACTGTGGGTTCGGCGCTTGTGCTGGCGATGGTAGGTTTCACGGCGCTGTCCACTTGGGCACTAGCGGGGAGCGCCCTTTCGCGTTGGTTTGCCAATCCGCGGTTCAAACTCGCGTTCAACCTCGTGATGGTGGCGCTGCTGGCCTACTCAATCTGGTCCATCATCGTTCATTAGCGTGACCTCCCAAAACAGCTGGGGGCCTGGATCTCGCCCAGTACAACACTGGCATCGCTTCGCTCGCCATCTGGTTCGTTTCTAGTGGTAAAGGGGAAGATTTGGGCAGAGGCTGAGGAACACTTCTGGAGGGTCCGACTGTTTCAATGACAGCGACTATCAAGAAGGAGTCCTTCCATGAATTTTCAAGTCAGAACGCTGACGCTCGTTTGTCTCTTTTTTCTCGTCCTCCCCATCGCCGCCTTCTGCTCGTGGGGTGAACCGATGGAAACCTTGTTTTCGGATGAGCCGCTTCAGGTCAGCGGATACGGCGGACCCGAAGCGCAGTTCACCTCGATGAAGGGGAATTTCGGGTTCCTGCTGGGTGGCCGGGGCGGCGCCATCTTTAATGATCGTTTCGTAGTAGGCGGTGCGGCCTACGGTCTGGTTCAGCCAACGCTCAACCTGCCGCTCGACGGCGATACCAAAAGAATGGGCGTGGGTTACGGCGGACTCCTGCTCGAGTACTACTTCTCCCCTCGGAGTCTTATAAACTACTCGGTGGGAGCTCTTGTGGGCTCGGGAGGCGTCGCCGAAATTGGCGACCGAGCGGGCCGCCGTACGGCGTTCTTCGTGTTGCAGCCCGAGGTGAACGTGTTTGTCAACGTCACCCGGTTCTTTCGGGTCGGTACCGGAGTCGCCTACCGCTACAGCAACGGACTGAACCTGAATGGTTTCACCGACGACGACTTTCGAGGGTTCTCGGGATCTCTGATCTTCGCCTTCGGTGGATTCTGATCACCGAAACTTCTTGACGCCAAAATTGCGGATTTGCGCGGTGTGGTACAAGTCATGACTGGCGACGCCAAAGACGAGGTCGGCGGCAGTAACGCCGTCGGACCGCACCGCTTGCCCCCACAAATCCGCGGGAAAGGCCTGAATCAGCTCTCGCCACCCTAGATGAACTTCGTGAATCCTTTGAAGGTCATCTGCCCAGGCGGAAGCCGAAGCCGGCGAAGGCAAAGCAGGCCAATCTGCAGGGCTTCGAAAGAACCGTCTTGGTTTGGACAGCGCTCCCCGGGAGGCCTTCGCGAGGAGCACGGCACCGCGGTGCTTCCAGTAGGCGGCATGCAACGCCACTCCCCAGGGCGTGTAGCCTTCGAACGGTGAAGGGCGGATGGCCTCGGCCGTCTTCAGCTTCCCCAAGGTGGGAAGCAAACAAGGCCCGTGCCAACTAGGACCGTAGAAGGCCTGGTCGGCTTGGTTCAGCAGTTGGATGGAGAGCGACAGGGCGTCCATAAGGTCCTCCACGACAAGTTTCTGTCCACCTCGAGGCGCAAGTCAACCCTGAGTGTCCTGTCAGACCCTTCCCATTCGTCAACAAGAGGAACAGATTTTCTGAAGGAGTTTGCCATGAAGTACATTGTCACGATTTTTGTCGACGAAAAAGAGGAGTCCGCCTACACCGACGCCGATTGGGCCCGTCTGGATACCGGCTACGCAACCTTCTACCGAACCGCCGTAGAACGCGGCTACACGGTCGAGGGTGGAGCCCTCGAACCTCCGTCAAAAGCCAAGACTCTACGCGTTCGGCAAAACAAGGTTCTGGTGACCGACGGCCCCTTTGCCGAGACCAAGGAATGGTTTGGGGGCTACTTCGTCATCGAGGCACCCGACTTCGACGCCGTCGCGGCCGTCTGCCAGCTGATGCCGGGCGCCCAGGACCATGGCGTCGAAATCCGTGCACTGGAACCGCCAAAGGGCTAACCGCGGTTCCCTATTCTGATCACGACCTTTAGCCCCGACCACAGCTCGTCGGTGACCGAACAAACCTTGACGTCGACCAACCCCAACGGGAGAACCACGTCGCGGATGGTATCTTCGGTGATGTCGGTGTCGGTCTTGGCGCTCTTCTTGGGCCACGAGACCCAGATCGATCCGTTGGGATCTAGGTCGATCAGGGCGCTTTGAATCTGCCTGGCCAGTTCGGCCCTCTGGTCGACGTACAGGTGAACGAAGTCCATCCCCGCAAAATAGTGGTTGTCTGGGTCGAGGGAAAAGGGAGCCTCGGTCAAATAATCGGGCACAAGCCGGTCCGTGGTGTTCTTGACGACGGCTCGCGACCGGGGCGTCAGGCCGAGTTTGTTCCACAGGGGTTTGGCGGAGTAGCCTGGCACGATCCTCTACTCGCCCAAACCCGCCAGCTCGACGCGGTTGGCGGCGCCCGTCTTTTGATACACGCTGTACACGTGGTTCTTGACCGTGTTGGGCGATAGTCGCAGGCGTTCGGCGATGTCTTGGTTTCGCCAGCCGTCGAGGAGCAGCGCCAGCACCTCAAGCTCACGCCGGGTCAGCGGGTCGGCGATGCACCGGGACGCGATCCGGCCGACTCTGTCTTGCGCCGCCGACGCGTGGTCGGCCCCCGGTGACGAAGGCTCGGTGTCGCGGACCAAAATGCGAAAAAGCTCCCCCGTGACCAGGGCAAAGAAGACAAGCGCGGCCAGCGGTCCCAGCGACGGCCATTCCGAAGCAAACGGAGCCGCCCAACGGAGCCCCTCGTAGACGACAAGGCCAATGGCGGGCACGGCCAAAACAAACGGCCCGCGGGTCAGAAGTCTAGCCACCCACGATGGCACGGCCGTGCGAACCCTCCACAGGCGCAGCGCCGGTCCAAGAAAACCTGCAAGGTAGTAGAGCGCGCTCAAGGCGTAGACGGCCCTTCCCTTGAAATCGACAAGCGGCGGAGTCAGGGCAAAGGCCAGGACAAGCACGGTACCGTAGGCCACGGCACTGACGGCCGAAAACGCCCTTGGAAAGGTTCGAACGGCCTGCGGGCCCGGAACGACCAGGGCCGTGAAACGCCGGAGGACCACCAAACTGACGAATGAGATGAGAAACGTCGTGTTCCAGAGCACAAACCTCAGATCGGGATTGGCGACAAGTTGCGACGCAATCAAGAAGATTCCTACCGACAACAAGAACGAAAGCACCGCCAGCAGCCCCAGACCGGTGGCCAGAAGCTCGAAACTGCGGTCCTTCGTCCGCCGCCACAACAGCAGGGCCATGGTTACAGCGGGCAGTCCGGCAACAAAGGCCAAAAGAGGAGCAATGAGGTCAAACCAGGGAAGCATGACGGTATTATACTACGACCCTAGTCCCCTTTTCCCACTCAAAATGCCGCCGTTCCTCGGAGCTCTGTGAGAGAATCTGTGGCAACCCCCAAACGGCGGGGAGGGAGTGATGCATGGTTGTTCCTGAGCACCTTGGAATTGTGATGGATGGCAACGGCCGGTGGGCGCAAGCTCAGGGGCTTGAAAGGACCAAGGGCCACGTGGAGGGCCTGAAGGTGGCCCGAAGGATCACGCGCGCCGCCAGCGAGGCCGGCGTGAAGTACCTTTCGCTCTACGTCTTCAGCACCGAAAACTGGAAACGCTCGACAGAAGAGGTCGGTTTTTTGATGGGCTTGGTGACCAAGCATCTTGAAAAGGAGTTCGAGTTCTACCGTGAACTTGGCCTCAAAGTGGTCCACAGCGGCGACCGCGAGGCGTTGTCACCCGAAGTGCGCCGCACCCTGGCCCGCGTCATGAAACAAACCGCGCACCACACGGGCATGACCATCAATCTGGTTCTCAACCACGGCGGCCGCGATGAAATCGTGCGTGCGGTGAACCGCTGGACCAAGGCGGCTACGGGCCGTCTGTTCTCGGCCGGTGATCTGCGCAAGAATCTTGACGTTCCCGAACTCCCCGACCTCGACCTGATGATCCGCACGGGCGGCGAAATGCGCTTGAGCAACTTTCTACTGTGGCAGGCCGCCTACGCCGAATTCGTGTTCAGCCCCAAGCTCTGGCCCGACTTCAGCGAGGCCGATCTGCTGGCCGCTTTCCGAGAATTTGCCAGTCGCGGCCGCCGTTTTGGCGCCATTCCCGGGGTCATTCCACCGATTCCGTCGCGCCTACTATTCAACTGAGCCGAAACTCGCCGTTCTCGATCAGTCGAACCGTCTGGCCACTGATGGTCACCGCGTCGAGGCTCACCTCGGGGCCGCCAATCATGAAGTCGGTGTGGACACGGCTGACGTTGCACCCCAGTTCGAGCAGCTCCCGCGCGCCCAGGTCTCTTCCGCCTTCGACCGTTGTGGGGTAACCCGACCCCAAGGCCATGTGGCAGGTGGCATTTTCGTCGAACAAGATGCTGTGAAAGATCCTGCCTGATTGAAAGATGCGGCTTGACCCGTCGACCAAGGCGATCTCACCGAGGGCGTTGGCCTGTTCATCTTGTGCTAAATACCGCCCCAGGATCTCGCGGTTCTTGTCGGCGTCGAACTCGACCACCCGGCCGTCGCGAAAGGTGAACCGAGCGCCTTCGACCTCGGTACCCATCACTTCGACCGGGCGGGTTGCCTGAACGTACCCCTGGGTTCGCCTCCAGTCGGGCGTCGTGAAGACCTCTTCCGTGGGAAGGTTGGGAGCAAAAACCCGGCCGTTGGCCGCCTTTTCCGAGCCGCCGCCCCAGCGGGAGCGCGGCATCAGACCAACAACAAGGTCGGTCTGCGGACCCAAAAAATGCAGGCGGTCGATGGCAAGCCTATCGAGGGTGACACCGCGGCGGTCGAGCACGTCCAACCGTCGCCGCCACGAGGCTGCCGGATCCGGTTCGTCGAGCCCGTAGATGGGAACCAGAAGTTTCCACAAATCGGCCGCCTGTGCGTCTTCACCCAGCACTTGCCGCGCCCATCCGTCGGTGGGAACCGAGGCCACGCACCAACAAAACTGGGATTTCTGCTGGGCCTCGAAAAAGAACAGGCGTTGGTTTCGCTGGGCGCGATCCATTCGGCTCATGCGGTCCGGGTTGGCGCCATCGAGCACCGCGGGAGCTTCGGTTCCATCAAGGTACAAGTAGGCCCAATCGTCGTCGACAAGTTCCTTGAACCAGGGGACGAACCACCCCGGAACGGTATCCAGGTGTTCAGCCGCCGACCTGTCGATCCTCACGCGGGTCCAGTCGTCGAAGGTGACCCGCGGGTACACGTACGAGGCCCCCAGGTCGTAGGCTTCTTGCATAAGAATCGTCACGAACTCGCGTTGCGCCGGGTTGCACGTCACCATGAGCCTCTGCCCAGGCTGAAGGTTGACGCCGGTCATCAACAGGAGCCTCGCGTAGGCCCTCAACATTTCTTGATTCAAAGGGAATTCCCTTGGGCGCGGCGAGCCTGAACGGCTTGTGCCAAGAGGTCGAACAGCGGCAGGGTCTCCTGCCAGCCCAGACACGCATCGGTGATCGACTGTCCGTAGGTGAGCTTCTCAAGCGGGCCTTCCTTCTGACTGCCGGCCACAAGGTGACCCTCGATCATCACCCCGAAAATCGAGGTGTTTCCGGCGGCGACCTGCCCGGCAACGTCGGCGGCAACAGCGGGTTGAAGGGTGTGATCCTTCTTGGAATTCCCATGACTGCAGTCGATCATGATCCGGCTAGGCAGACCGGCGTCGACAAGGGCCTTCGCCGTTTTCTCGACCCATTCTTTGCCATAGTTCGGCCCCGAGGCTGCACCGCGGAGAATGATATGTCCCAGCGGATTCCCCTTTGTCGCCACGATGGCGGCCACCCCCTGTTTGGTAACTGAGAGGAAGTGATGCGGAATACGGGCCGCGTGGATGGCGTCGATGGCGATCTTGATATTGCCGTCGGTGCCGTTCTTGAAGCCAATGGGAGTGGAGAGACCTGAGGCCAGTTCACGGTGCACCTGGCTCTCGGTGGTGCGGGCGCCGATGGCTCCCCAGGTGACGCAATCGGCAATGAACTGCGGGCTGATGGTGTCGAGAAATTCCACAGCTGTGGGCACACCCAGACTCACAACGTCGGTCAGAAACTGGCGGCCGACCCTCAATCCCTTGTTGATCTGAAAACTGCCGTCGATGAAGGGATCGTTGATCAGCCCTTTCCAGCCCGAACGCGAACGGGGTTTCTCAAAATAGACGCGCATCACGATTTCGAGGTCGTGTTTGTACTTTTCCCTGACGACCGCCAGCCGCTCGGCGTACTCTCTTCCCGCCTTTACGTCATGGATGGAGCATGGTCCGACCACGACAAGAAGCCGGTCCGACCGCCCTTCGATGATCTCGTTGCAGGTTTGCCGACTTCGCCCTATCAGGCGCCGACCGCTTTCGGAAAGGGGAATTTCCTCCATTAGGATGGCTGGCGGCAACAGAGGCTTGAGCGCCTCAATACGGAGATCGTCGGTGGTGTGGGGCATGATGGTTCAAAATAGCCGGAAAAATGCTGTACTTTCAAGCAGTTCGGCGTGTTGTACTTTCAAAGGAGCCTTCATGATCCCCCGTCTTGCCCCCCTGCTCTTCCTGGCATTCTTCGTCGGCCCGGCGTTTGCCCAGACCCTCCTCGAACCCATCGCCAGCGAAATTCGGATGCAGCCGATCAACCTTCCGGCCTCGAATTCCGTCGTCTCGCTGACACCGGCCGACAAGGAGAATCCGCGGACCACGTACACCATCCAGCGGTCGTTTGCCGCCGACGGCACGTTCACAGCGACCTGGAACAGTCCGAGGTACCAGTCCTATCAGAACTTTCGACCAGACGGCACGTTGATCTCGAGCCGGCAGACCGACCTACTCAAAGGCGTGACCGTGGAAGCCAAAACCACTGGTGGACGCCAATCGGTCGAGACGGTGATCAGCGTGAACGGCACGGTGAAGTCCGACAAAAAGACCGACCTCAAGCCGGCCATCGCGCTGCGCGATGAACTGCAAAACCTCATCGTGCAAAGTTGGGAGTATGGAGTCCGCGACGGCTTGAGATTTGGAAGCCTCTCTCCCGACGGCGGCATGGTTGGCGAATTTCTGATTCAGTTCTGGCAGGGCGCGGATCCCACGACGCTCTCAAAGAAGTACAAGTTTCCCGAGGAGTTCCGGTCCTTCTTAGCACGTCGAAACGCCTATGTCGTCGCCGACATGAGCCTTCAAGGCGTCGCCTCGCTGTTCTATCCCCACCATTTCTACCTGGTCTATGGGGAGAGCCCGCGGGGCCTTGAACTCACTGCCTACTTTGGTGAAGACCCGGCGAACCCGGTCTATCAGATGATCTCGACGCCCTAGCTTTGAGACGGACAGGAGGGTGTGCCGGGCAGAAGGGTACCCTGCAATTTCCGGAGGAGTGCCGTCAAGGTCTGGGCTTCCTCCGCGGTCAGCCCTTTGAGAAGGTGGCTGTTGAGGAACTGCTCCCAAACGGGCTCGGCCTTGGCGTAGGTCTGCTTCCCCTTGTCAGAAAGCAAGGCCCAGGTGACTCGGCGGTCTGACTCACAGGAATGACGGGCGATGAGCCCCTCCTTTTCCAAACGGTCAACCAAACGCGTCGTTCCGCTTTGACTGTGCCTAACGGCCCCCGCGAGCTCTTGAAGCTTCAAACGGCCTTCGGGTGCCGAGGCAAGGGTCTGCAGCACATGAAACGACAGCGCAGGAACGCCGCAGGCGTCCGCCAGCATCTGTTCCCAAGTTGCGTACAACCCAAAGGGAGTTTCTACAAGTGTCTCCCAGACCTGCGACCACTGTCTGTCCATGAAAACAAAATACCACAAACTACTTGACTCTGCAAGCAATCTTTCCTATATATTTGCATATGCAATAAATGCACTGGCAAATATTGCAAATACATTTATGAGGTTATTCTGATGAGCAAGACCCTTGTCGTTTCCTATCTTCCCAACGCCTACTCTGTGACCAAGAAAGTTCTGGATCACTTTGTCGCCAATGTCGAAGGCAAGACCACCGTCGTCACCCGTGACCTGGTCAAGAACCATCCCCCCGTCTACAACGAAACCAGCATGACGGCCTATCAGCTTCGTGGGTTCATGGGCA
This sequence comes from uncultured Spirochaetales bacterium, assembly GCA_964475005.1. GTDB lineage: Bacteria > Spirochaetota > Spirochaetia > JABEVK01 > JABEVK01 > JAIFLN01. The sequence goes on along the minus strand of CAYYUZ010000106.1, from coordinate 2,764 downwards.
AGACTCTCGACGGCGCACACGCCGAAGCGATCAAGCCCTTCGACGTCTTGATCGATGAAATTAGCGGCGTCAACAACGTCGTGTTCGCTTTCCCCACACACAATTGGTCGGAACCCGGCGTGGTCAAAACCTACATCGACGCCATCCTTCAGGCGTCCAAGCTCATCCACTACGATGCCACCGGAAAGTCCTCGGGGTCGCTGACCAACCACAAGGCCCTTGTGATCTTTGCCTCAGGCGGCGTCTACGATGAGGGCAACCCCCGCCGGACCATTCAGAACGCTTTTACGTTTTACTTGAACGCGATTGGCATCACCGACGTGACCTTCGCCCCCGCAGGCGGAACGCTCATGGGCGACGAAGCCACCGCCAAAGCTCTGGCTTCCGCCAACGGCATCGTCGACGGCGTCATCTCCAACTGGTTCAACGCGGCCAAAGCCTCGGCGTAAGCAGCTACGGCTAGAGGGACTCCATCTGGGAGTCCCTCGGCAGGGAAATGCTGACCTTGGCGCCCTGGCCGGGTTGAGATTCGATGTCAAAAGATCCGCCCCAGCCTTCGACGAGCTCTTTGACCAGGACAAGCCCGAAGCCCGAGCCCCGCTCCCCGGCCGTTCCTGGCCGCGAGACGCGCGATTCCAAAAGAAGGCTTGAATTTAGCTGTTCGGCTGTCATTCCGACCCCGGTGTCGGCCACTTCGAGAACCACCGATCGTCCCCCCTTGGGAATCCCAACGCGGACCGTTACTGAGCCGCCAGCCGGAGTGAACTTCACCGCGTTCCCAAGGACGTTGCGTAGAACGGTGACAACGGCTTCAAATCGGGCGCAGGCAAACGTCCGCGGCTCCCATTCCCTTTGCAGCTTGACTCCCTTGGCCATCGCCGAGGCTTCGCACTGGTCTAGGGCTGCCGAAATCGCGAGGGAGACATCGGTCCGGGCCTCCGGATCTTGGGGAGTCCCTTGGGAGTCTGCAAAGCTGAACAGATTTTCGAGAAGACTCTGCGTCCCCACAAGAGAACGATCCACCATACGAAACAGGTCATTTTCAAGCTCACCGCAATCGCCACTCTTGATGCGCTGCGCGAGTTCACCCCAGAGAACCTGAAGGTTGCCAAGCGGTCCCCGAAGGTCGTGGCTGGTCATCGCCAGAACGCGGTCTTTGAGTTTGTTGAGACGAACCAATTCGTCGTTGTGGGAAGAAATCTGGTTCTGCAACCGGGCAGAGTCCAGGATGAGCAGCGTGCCTCCCCACAAAATCGAGAACCCAAGAAAAAAAAGCAGTGTGGCCCCGGTCAAGACCGTGTCCGCCATCAACGACGTCGCCTGCGAGAACAGCACGACTACCGCCCGAACCCCATGAAAGAGAATGAAACCCGTCGCCACCACAATGAGCACCCGACGGAGCGACGGGGCGATTCTCTGTCCTTTCCGGCCCAGGAGGATCAAGAATTCCACGGTCATGAGCACAGAAAAGAGCGAGGAAAGTGAAGACCTCAACGAGTACGAAGGCCAGAAGGTGGTGAGGGCCACCATGACGACAAACCACACGACCAAGTACTGGAGGTAACGTCGCCAGGCACGGGGGACTTCGAGGAAGAACGCGAGCCCAAGCGGGAGCAAAAGCTGGAAGGAGGCGACAAGAGTATTCCCCGCGATGGTGAGAGGCACGGCCAAGCCGAACCTCACCAGCAAGAGGAAAAGGAAGCCGAGAGCCGATCCGCCGAACCCGAGAGCCCAGACCGTCATCGCCGCGTCGTTCCTCCGCGAAGCAACGACAGCTCCGACAACGGTCTGAGTCACCAACACGACGATCAACGCAAGCGCCAAACTTCGGGTGTCCATATTTGAGATTCTAACATGAACACATGGAGATTTTCCCCCCGAGAGGATATTTTGAAGGCGTGATTCGACTACTGGCGCTCCTGTTGCTCTGTGCGTGGGGAGCCGTCGTTCCCTCCGCGGCTCAAAACTCCGCCACGCCCAGGTGGGTGACCGTTTATTTTAATGACCGTCCGCCCTTTTCCAGCGTCGAAGGCCAGACAGGAATCCTCGTCGAGTTGACGAAAATTGTGCTGGCGGAGGCTGGCGTGCACGCCCGCTTCATCGAGCTCCCGACTACACGCATTCTTGAGGTGCTCAAGACAGGACAGCCGGACGCCTTGGGAATCGGGTGGTTCCTGACGCCGGAAAGGGCGGCCTGGGGCCGCTATTCGGCACCGATCTATCGCGACAAACCGCTTGTCGCGGTGATCAGCACCCGCGTGGCCGCCTCGTTGGGGAATCCGGTTCGACTGGAGAACTTGCTGGCGTCGGGATTGACCCTAGGTCACAAAGAAGGAAGCTCGTTCGGCTCAGCCGTTGACGAGAAGATTCGCGCGCAGGGTCTGATTCCCGTCGAAACCGTTGTTGGGATTCCGCAGCTCTTGAAAATGATCCAGGTGGGCCGCATGGATTACACTCTGCTGTCGAGCGAGGAGGCCGAATACCTGTTTCAGGCGGACCCCACCCTGGCGTCGGGCCTTGTGTTGACCAAGTTACTCGACCCGCCCCCCGGAAACCTGAGGTACCTGCTCTACTCCGGCACCTTCGATCCGTCGTTAGCCACGCGCATCGACGCCGCCATCGTCGCGGTCCGCCAGTCCCCGCGCTACGTTGAACTGACGACCCCCCGATTGTAAGCGACTCTACTTCACCGACAGCACGATTCCTAGGTCGCGAAGCTGACCCGCGTCGACCGTCGTCGGACTCTCGTCCATGGGACTCGCTC
>CAYYUZ010000105.1:0-14289 GCA_964475005.1 uncultured Spirochaetales bacterium | reverse complement strand
CGCGTCGCCGATCATGGTGTAGTTCATCATTCGTTCGGTGCCCATGTTGCCGACGACCATGAGGCCTGTATTGATGCCAATCCGGGTGGCCAGCGGCGTCGGCGCGATTTTCTCGGCCAGAAACCTGACGTTCAACTGGTCCTCAAGACGTTTCATCCGAACCGCCGCCAAGCAAGCCCGGCGGGCGTGGTCATCGAAACTGACCGGCGCTCCGAAGAACGCGATGATGGCGTCTCCTTCGTACTTGTCGATGGTCCCTTGAAGATCAAGGATGATGTCGCTCATTCCCGTCAGATACTGGTTGAGCAAGAAGACTAGTTCTTCGGGCGTCATCGTCTCGGAAATTGTGGAGAACCCTTTGATGTCGGTGAACACGGCTGTCAGCAGTTTCTGCTGGCCGCCTAGCTTCAATTGGCCCGGATTGGCAATGATCTGCTCAATCACGTCGTTGCTCAGATAGCGGCTGAACGCGCTCCGAAGAAAGCCTTTTTCCCGTTCCGTGCTTAAGAATTGATAAGAAGTCGTGCCGACGAAGGTCAGAATGATCAGCGACGCCAAAGGAAGAACGGGAATGTAGAGTCCGAAGACAACAAAGACTGTGGCAAACAGACCCACCGCCACGACGGAGACGGCCAATCCGACCGACAGCGATACCGCCGGTTTTCTCCCTTTGAGGAAGAGGGTAAGCGCCAACGAACCCGCGACACCGAGAAGCCACGACCACCAAGGAGACGCATCAGAGAGAAACTGCCGCTGGAGCAGCATGTTGAGCACGGAAGCGTGAGTTCCTAGGTTGGCGTAGAAGTTCTGGAAGGGGGTCACGCCGAGGTCGGTGCTTCCCGTGTTTGTGTTTCCTAAGAAGTTGATGGTGTTTGTCAGCCCGCCCAACCGGTCGGGTTCCGTTCGGATTTTCTTCAGGTTTTCAAGAATTCCCCTGGTCTTGGCAAACCAGTCGGGAAGGTCTTTCTGGATCGTTTCGTACTCAGTTCTCTGAACCTCGGTCAAACCTTTTTGACCCAGCACATCTTGGAGCTGACCGAGCAGGTCCTCGTCGGGTTTCGACGCGAAGTAGGCGCCGACCTCGGCCAAGAAATGATCCCTGCCAGCCCGGTAATCCGAAATCTGTTCGATGGGGGCATCGCCGCTCAGCAGATCTTCGCGTAGCTTCGACAAAGCGTCTGCCTGCGCCAGCAGGCCGGTGGCGCCTTTGTACTGATCGAGGTAGCCCCAGTTTGCGCGTGCCGTCAAGTTCTGGACCAAATCGGAATACAGCTGATCGTGGGTGTAGAGGTAGTAGAACGAAACGTGCCGGAAACTCTTCTCGAAGGTCGTGTGGGGCCAGTTGATCAACACGCTCCCGTCTTGAGCGCGGGGAATCGAAACATCGTAGGTCTTGCCGTCTGGATACTTGGCTCCCTTCAGCACAATGGCTCCTGACTGGATGTCGACAGGCGGCCGTCCAACCAAATCATAGAAAGGCGCGAAGCCAAGTTGGGCGAACGCCGCGTCGTTGTAGCGTTTGAGCAGGTCGATTCGACGCCTGACCCCGTCACCGTCGATCGAGACATTGGTGAAGCCCAAGGCGTGAGACGCGGAAAGAATGGGGTCGATGGTCGGACTGATATCCGCGTGATTCGGAAGAAGCGTCAAGTTGTGGATCTGAGGGAGAGAGAATCGAGAGATCGCTGTCTTCTTGATCGCTGCATCAACCGTGGAGTCGGGACTTTCCAACAGCCGCACGGTAAGGACGGCGCCGCCGAAGATCTTCGCGGCTTGGGCTAGTTGCTGGTCGTTGTCGATGGCAATCTTCTTCAGCGAGCTGACAAGATCCTGGCGGCTTGACTCGGCGGACTGCTGAAACTGGCCCACAAAGGCCGGCGCGTCAGACAAGGGGATCCGGCGAGCCCGAAGAGACTGGATGAACGCAGCGTTGTTCTGCGCCAGTCTTGAGAAACTTTCGGCGAGCAGATTCGGGAGCGTCTGTTCCAGGGCCGAGGCGTTGACTCCTCGGGGGCTCTTGTTGACGTACTCGATATCAAAGACGGCGTACCTTGAGCCCATTTCCTTGAGCAGAAGCAACGCGTCGGCCGTGATGCTTCGGCTGATGGGCCAAGTTCCGACTGTGGAAACCGCCAGATCATCGACATCGACCAAGACGATGTTCTTGTCCTGGGGAGGGCTCGACCGCCAGCCCAGAAAGACGTCGTAGATTCGATTCTCGAGCCCAGTTGTTCCTCCAAAGGCAAGAGCCAACGCGACAGCGACGGCTATTCCCGCGGGAATAGCGTAGATCTTGGGGAATTTCCTCATGTTGTGAATTATAATGTTCAAGAGTAGTCCCTTCCAGTCGGGCGAGGAGGTTTGAAACGACAATGCTGAGCAAAGTGGTCATCTTGGCCCTTTTTTTCGGTGGATCCCTCGGATCCGTAGTTGCCCAGTCGAACGACCGCCTCGACGAACTCCTCTCGCAGTCACCCGCTCGACTTGATTCAACGGCCTATGTGGTTCTCGTTGCCGGATCGGCCATCGCCGACGACGCTTCGGTCGCTGACGCTTTCGAGGCCGCAGTCCAGCAAGGCCTAGTAGCCAAGGACCGTCATCCCGAAGACCCGGTCACGTTGGCCGACCTCAGTTTTCTCGAGTTGAAAACCCTCAAGGTTAAGGGAGGGTTGGAGTGGACGTTTTTCCCCAGCCCTCGGGCGGCCTACCGGGAATTGGCGTATCGAGAGGTCATCAACACCTCCGCCGGACCAGACAGGCAAGTAGCAGGAGACGAGGTTCTTCGAACTCTCAGCGCGGTTCGGGCCTTGCTTCCAGGTGGTGCACCGTGAAGGGGCTTCGAGTCTTGGCGGCCTTGACGATGGCGGGGATTTTTGTCGGCGGTGCCCAGAGTCTTGAATGGGGAGTCGATTCAACGACCTCCCTACAGCTGGGAAATCAGCCCTCCCCTCCTACCGTTTTTGAAGAGGAACTCTTCGGTTCGCTTCTGGTCCCCTACGATCAGAAAGGCGGAGGCCTGGAGGCCAAGGCGCACGCCTGGGCCGGAGTGCCCGTGACGGTGGCCGCCGACTTCGATGTCTTGTCTTTCAATTTCGTCTTTGACAAGCCTGCTCCAGACCTAAAAGGCCTAAAGCTGACCGTAGGCAGGTACGCCATGGCCGATCCGACGGGTGTGATCTTGAATCATCCAGGCGACGGATTCCGGCTCAATCTTGACTACGGTCCCTTAGCTTTGGGAATCGGTGCGGGCTACACGGGCTTGGTCATGCGTTCCACCTCGGGGATCTCGTTGACCGTCGAGGATCAGAATCGCGCCAACGACTTGCTGGAATCTCCTCGGATGGTCGGGTGGATCGAAGGTGGTACGACGTTCTTTCAAGCTCACCGCTTCACGGCTTCGATTCTCGCGCAAAAAGACCTCAACCCCTCGTCCAACTTGATTCCCGAATTCACAAACGTTCAGTCTCCCGCTCGAGGCGGAACCCTCGACACCCAGTACTTCACGCTCAAGGCGGCGGGACCCGTCGTTCCCGACCTCTTCTACGAGGCTTTTACAACCTTGGGAACGGGCTCGACGCTCAGTTGGCTCAGCGACGTCAATTCGCCCACGGGGTTCTCGTACCAATACCGCCCGATCGTAGCTTTCCTTGGCGGCGGCTCCTTGATCTACTTCAAACCCGAATGGCTTGAGGCGTCCTTCACTGGCCGCATCCTGTTCGCGTCGGGAGATTCCTCGGCCACTTCGCCCGTCGAAGGCAATGTAGCCAACTTGTCGACCCTCTTCTTGCCCATCACCACAACGACTCTGGGAATCGTCTTCAACCCTGGGCTCTCCAACCTCGTGTATTACGAGTTCGGAGGAAGTCTGAAGCCAGTTCCCGGACAGCCGTTGGTCACGGGAGCGAAGTTCTTGGGTTTCCAGCGGATGGTTTCGGGGGTTGTTAATGCTCCTGGAATCTTGCGCAACGGTCCGGCTTGGCTCGGCCAAGAATTTGACGTGACCGCAAGTTGGCCCGTGTTCTCTGATCTCAATCTCACGGCGGCAGTCGGGGGATTTACCCCGACCTCTGGAACCTACGTCAAGGGTTCGACCGGCGACACGTTCCAGTACGCCCTCAATTTCGGGGCAACGCTCAGTCTATGAAGAAGGATGAAACTGATGGCAACCAAGACGCAAATCGGGTTCTTGATCCTGTTCTTTCTCACGGTTTCGAGTGGTTGGGCGGCGCCGCAGGCTGTTCTGCAATCGCTGAAGGGTAAAGTCGAAGTTCGGACAGCCGGCGCCACGGCCTGGGTACCCGCCACCGAAGGCGAGGCCCTGAGCCCCTCTACCACCCTCTCGACGGGCTTCGACAGCTCCGTTGTGGTTGTCATCGACAAGACCACCATCCAGGTCAAGCCACTCACCCGGATGACCATCGATAAGCTCGTCCTAGAAGGGGGAACGGTCAAGACCTCGACCTTTCTTCGGGTCGGGGCGATTTCCGCGTCGGTGAAATCGGTCCAGGGTGTTGCGCAGGACTTCAAGGTTCAGTCACCCTACGCGACGGCTTCCGTCAGGGGAACCGAGTTCGACTTCAACGGCTTCCACCTGAAGGTTCGCGAGGGCCTTGTCGCTTTTATCATCGGTAGGCTCCAGCGTGAATCGCAACCCGCCGAGAATCCTGGAACGGAACCTGCCGCGGCCGATCGGTCAACTGATTTTGTAGGTTCTCCCGATGTAGCAGCCGACCCGGACAAGGCGGTTCCCGTTCCGGCGGGTACGGACGCCCAACTCGTGTTGGACTACAAGGGGGGCGATTCCAAGACAAGCCGCTCCGATGACCTCGATAGCCTCAAGAAAGATTCCGGCCAAAATCAGGGTCCCTCGAGAACACCCGTGAAACCCGTGCCCACCAAGGGCGGCGTGACCCTTTCGATTCAGTTTGGGTCCTGACAGGAGGATGACATGAACGCCAAGACAGGAAGTCTGCTTGCGGCCTTGCTCATCGTGATGGCTTGTCAAAATCCCGGGTCCCCGGCCTCGGGCAATTTGGGGAGCCTCACGATCACCCTTCCAGCACCCAGCGGGCGGGCCGTCACGGCCAACGGCGGACAAGGCAACCTTGTCCGCATTCAGTTGATTCGCAACGGAGCCGTTGTGCAGCTCTCCGGGCAAGATTTCTTGGAACAGGGCTTGGCGGGACAAACAATCACTTTGGATGGATTGACGACGGGCACCGGTTACACGGTCTACGCCTCGACAGGCCAGAAGAACACGGCCACCGCGGGTGGTTTCTACGAGACGGCCTACTTCGCGTCGAGCTCGGCCTTTGAGATTTCGGCGGGCACCTCGACCGCCGTCAGCCTCACACTCACTGCCACTCCCATTAGCATCATCGAAGACAACGCGAGTTCTAACCACGCTGCCGTGGTGATCTCGGGATCCCCGTCGCTGGCGTTCGTCGATGGCACGGCGATCAACAAGGTCTCCGCACCCTCGAATCCGGTGTCGGGGACTCGGACAAGCTACATTGCGAGCTACCTGACCAATGCCCCGGGGGCTAAGGTCTACAGCTTCTTCAACACCAACTCGTATGGTGTCTGGGTCAACACCGACCAGGGTTTGCTTGTCACCTCGGGAAGTGTGCTCCAAAGCGCGGCGACTCACCCCATGCTGGCCTCCGGCGGTGGCAACCTGAATCCTGTGCCTCAGGTCTACGGATCGGGGACGATCAGCCTGACCACGGGCGCGGTCATGGCCTACTATTTTGGCCCAGGGCTCATGGCCGGTTTTGCCACTGACTCGACCGCCTCGGGTAGCAACTTCAACAGTGGAAACCCGAAATGGAAGACCCTGAGCGAGATGTTGAGCCTCAGTTCATCACCGGCGCTTCAAACCGCGCTCAATAAGCTCAATCAAGCGGTTTTCGGGGTCGCTACTGATGGCAACAACTTCATCTTATTGTCGACGGGTATCGGGACCTTCCGTCTTACCTCCGGTTTGATTGCTCAAGGAACCGGCGTTGTCGGCACGGCTCTCTCGAGTGGCAAGGACACCAACGGGAATTCCATCATGATCACGACGAGCGACAACGCCTTGATCGGCCCTGTCTCCGCGTTCTCGGACAACGCCTCGACAGGCTACGCTTTTGCCGGAACCACCCGTGGACTCTACGGGTCGGCCGTGGCTGTCAGCACGGGCTTGCCTTCTGGCGGCGGCAACAGTTTGCCGATCATCTCGGGCACCGAGGGGCTGAACATCACAAGCCTGGCGACCTCTGACGTTTCTGGAGCGCCGGCCAAGGCCTACACCGCCGCCTACTCGGCCAATTCCCGTGAGCTCTTGATCTTGCGAAATCTTTCTGTGGCGACGCGCGTGCCTGCCTTGGCGGGTCTTCCCACCGGAACCCCTCAATTCACCTGGTATTCCTTCTCTTCAGGGGGCAAGACCAATTTGTACCTGATCATTGCCGGCAACGAAGCTACGGTAGCGTATCTGGCCGACAGTTGGTGAACGGGGCGAAACCCTCTAGAACGCGATGCGGAATCCGCCGTTGAAGCTGATGGCGTTGGCGGAAATCCCGTCTGAGCTGAAACTACGGATGTTGAGGTTGGCGCGGCCCACATCAATGACGGTGTTGAAGTTGACGATGAAGGAAAAGATGTCGAACTCAAGGCCAGGGTTGGCCAAGAACGCAAAATCCGAAACATTGACCACCGACGACGAGTTGATCTTCTGACTGGAGTTGTTGGCCGAATTGGAGGAATCCGTGACCACAGCTGTCAGGTCCGGGTCGCCTGTGAAGGTGGAGTTTTGGTAGGCCCCGCTGAGCTTCAAATAGGGCGTGACAAATTGGATCCGCTTGCTCACGTGAAGGTCTAGCGTGGCCACCTGCGAGAAGGTCCGGACGTTGATCGTTCCGCTCAAATCGAGGGTTTGATTTTGTCCCACAGTTTGGCTCCCGATTCCCAAGTCGGAGAGAGAAGTGATGGTGGTCGCCAGGTTGAACCACGTTAAGTGATACCCCGTTCCCAGCGAGAGCCCTGGAACCCAATCGAACGCGTCGGAATCGTGAATGATTGTTTTTCGAACCTGCAATCCAATATTTCCCGCCGACATCTGGGGGCTCAGCTTCTTTGCCTTCCCTGAGGAATCGAAGCCCGCTGCCGCCTGTGTAAGTGCGGGAGGAAAGAACATGGCTGAAAGGGTGACGTCCCAAGAGCCGAAGGCCATCCCAAAGGCGGATTTGAACGAAGGGTAGGCCATCAACCGTTCGAACGACGTCGAAGAAAAGTTGTCGTTGATCATGTTGTCGAGGTGAACTGCGTACTGCCATTGATTGTCGTACTGGGGTTGCAAGATGGTTCCCAGACCGTTAGTCATATTCAGTCCAAACCCCAGCGGGGTAAGGCTGTAATGGTCAATGGTAGCGTCGCCTTGAAGGTCTCCCGCGAGAGCCCCTAGGCGCAAGGAGGGTGCGACGTCTCTACCCAGGCCATTCATCAGGGCTTGAAAGTCCTTGTTGAAGGAACTGAGATCGACGGCCGAAAGGCCGAACGAAACAGCCAAGCCGAATATCCCGGTCAGAACAGTTTTCCGAAACATGCTCGTCCCCCGCTGTTCATTATATCGTGCTCCAACCACGGATTCCAGACAAACGAAGTCAGCTTCGAAAGGAGGGGAATTCGTGGTCCTCACGAAGGTCCGGAGTCCCGGAGATCCTCTTGTTTTTAATTTCGAGACAGTGAAGTATATTGCAGTTAGGAGAGGCTAAGAAATTGGCGGGGAGAACGACGGCATAATGTTGAGTAAAATGATCATATTGGCCATCCTGTTGGCTGGGACTGACTCTCCTCTCTTCTCCCAATCGAACACCCGTCTAGACGAGCTCCTCTCGCAGTCTCCGGCCCGTTTGGACTCGGCTCTGTACCTTGTCCTCTCTTCGGCCGCAAAGATTCCCGAAAATGCGACCTCGGCGCAAGCCTTTGAGACTGCCGTTTCAATCGGGTTGGTTGCCAAGGAAAAGCAAGCGTCAGGGCCAGTTACCGTCCAGGACCTCAGCTTTTTGTTGATGAAAACCCTGAAAACCAAGGGGGGACTCGAATGGAGCCTGCTTCCCACTGCACGGGCCGCGTACAGGGAATTGGCGTTCCATGATCTGATCAACACTTCAGCGGGTCCCGATCGTGAACTCTCGGGCGACGAAGTTGTCCGAACCTTCTCCGCGGTCAAGGCCTACGCGGAGGGCGATTGATGTTCCTTGTGCGTTGGCCGGTTGCGGTTGCCCTGTTCAGTTTGCTTTCGATGGCTGTCTACGGCCTTGAGTGGGAGGTCGACCCTATCAGTTCGTTGCAGCTGGGCAACGTTCCGACGCCGCCACCGGTCTTTCAAGAGGAACTGCTCGGTTCTCTTAAACTGCCCTTCGATGTCAAAGGAAGTGGGCTGGAAGCCAGGGCGCATCTTTTGGGGGCCACGCCTTCGACCCTGTACGGCGATTTTGATGTTTTGGCCTTTTCCTACGGCTTCCAGCCGTTTGGATCTCCGTTTCGCGTCTTGAAGGCGACGGTAGGTCGCTTTGTGTTGACCGAGCCCACGGGGTTGATTGTCAACCACTCCGGCGACGGTCTGAAGTTCGAACTCGACACAGGAACCTACTCGTTCACTCTTGCTGAGGGGTACACAGGGTTTGTGAATCGCAAATCCTCTGGCCTTTCGATGAGCTTGAAAGACCTCAGCGACTCGGGGAGCTTCTTTGCTTCGCCTCGGCTGGTTGGCTCCGCTGAGGCGGGCGTGACCGTCTTGGATGCCCATCGAGTGACCCTGGCGGCTTTGGCACAACACGATCTCAATCCGCCAACCGTACTGGTCCCGCCAGGGAGCACGATCTTCAATGAAAACCAGGGCGGCGCCCTCGATACCCAGTACTTCACGCTCAAAGCCGTCGGTCCTATTCCTGTGCTCGAGCGCCTTTTCTACGAACTCTCAGGAACTCTGGGGACGGGTTCCACCCTCAGCTGGGTGACCGATTCGTCGTCGGCGACAGGGTCGTCCTACCAGTACAAGCCAATCCTGTCGTACCTAGTGGGAGCCAGTGTTTCGTATTTCCGACCAACCTGGTTCTCGGCGACTTTCAAGTCACGGGTGCTTGTCGCTTCTGGTGACGCGGCGGCCAGTGGTCCCATCGAAGGAAACGTGAGCGATAAGTCGCCGCTCTTTGTCCCCATGACCACGACCACGCTTGGCGTTGTTTTCAGTCCTGCCCTGTCGAACCTTGTGTTCTTGGAGCTTGGCGGGAGTGTGAAACCGTTTCCGACCTACGATGTGGTGACGGGGCTCAAGCTCATGGGCTTTCAGACAGCCACGGGCGGAGTTTCGGTATCCCCTGGATCGGTCGCCACGAGTCCGGTTTGGCTGGGAGAGGAAGTCGACGCCACAGCGGCTTGGCCCTTGCTCTCCGATCTTCTGATGACTGCGGCTGTGGGCGGTTTCTTCCCCGCTTCGGGGGGCTATGTCGTGGGCGCCAAGGACGGTAATTCTCAATTCGCTTTGAATCTGACTGCGACGCTCAGTCTTTGAAAAGGATGGTGTGTATGCGAACAAAATCAACCGCTGCTTTTCTGACCTTGCTTGTCTTGGTTCCCGGACTTTGGGCGGTGGCGCCCCAAGCTGTGCTTCATTCGCTGAAAGGCAAAGTCGAGGTCCGGACCTCCGCCGACGCCGATTGGGCCCCGGCCGCCGAAGGCGAAATCCTCAACATTTCGGAAACGCTCTCGACAGGGTTCGACAGTTCGGTGGTCGTTGCCATGGGAAAGACAACCTTGCAGGTAAAGCCCCTCACCCGGATGACTGTCGACAAGTTGGTGCAGGAGGGAAGTGTCCTCAAAACCAGCACGTTTCTCAGGGTTGGGAGCGTCTCGGCGTCTGTAAAGTCGGCCGAAGGCGTCAAACAGGATTTTCAAGTGCAATCGCCCTACTCGACGGCTTCGGTTCGCGGAACCGAGTTCACCTTTGACGGGCTGAGACTCAAAGTCACCGACGGAGTGGTTTCGTTCGTTCCCGGCCGCCCTCAGCGTGATCTGCAAACCAGCGCCTCAACCGGAGGACGAACTTCCTCCCCACCCGAAAGCGACTTTGCTGGAGCCCCCGACACACCCGCAGACCCAGGAAAGGCCGTCCCGGTTTCGGCGGGGAACGACGCCAAGATCGTAGTGACGTTTCAAGGCGCGCCGCCGCAAACTGTTCATTCGGACGACTTGAGCAATTTACAGCAGAGTTCGGGCTTGGTTCAGAGCCTCCCCTCGATTCCCACGACACCGCCCCCGCCGCCCGCACGGACCACCAGCAGCGGAGGCGTCTTTTTGACGATTCAGTATGGCCCCTAGCAGGAGATTGCCATGAAGACAACGATTCTTATGGTTCTTTTTGTTCTCGCCTGGTTTTCAACGGCTTGTCAGAGCCCCAATTCCGTTTCTGTCCGATCTGGAAGCCTAACGGTCAACATGCCTAAGGCTCGGGGGGCGGTCGTCACCACCACCACCGGCTCAACCACATTCTCACCCGCGTCAAGGAGTGTGGGCAACCTTGTGCGGATTCAGCTCCTTCAAAACAGTGCGGTGGTTCCCCTCTACGGAAAACCGTATCTTGAGCAGGCCGCCAATGGTCAACCGGTCACGCTGACCAATTTGCCGACGGGCTCAGGGTTTGTTCTGTTGGTTGCCACCGGCCAGGATGCCGCCAGCGGAAGCGGATTCTTTGAAACCGACCACGGTCAGGCCAGCGAACCTTTCTCCATCGCCGCGGGGAACACAACGGCGGTCAATATCACGCTTGGTTCTTCGCCGGTCTTCGTTATCGAAGACAGCGCGTCGGGCTTCCATGCGGCCGGGTTTGATCCTGTCGCCACCGTCAATGCCACCACAATTCCCGTCTTGTACTATATCAGCGGCACGACCTTCAATGCGTTCGCGAATGTCGATCCAGTGTCGGGAACCCCCATCAGCATGGTGACTAGCTTCGTGCCGTCCATGGGCTCAGTACAGAAGATTTATGGCTTCAACATCGTCGGGCAGTCTCCCCAAGAGCTGCCTTGGATTAACACGGACGTAGGAATTTTCACTCCTGACCCGAGCAGTTCCACACCCGCCTTTCATACGTTGGCGCTCGACACCACCCGAACTTGGGTCAACAACTCTTCGTTCACTTATTCCGGACCGGTTCTAGTTTCAGGGAGCGCTCCCGTGATTTCGGTGGCATCTTCTTACACAGAAGAGATTTCTGCCTACGGAGGACCCGGCGGCGTTGCCGGGTACCAACTGAACAGCCTTGGCTGGGTGCCTAGTTCTACGCCCATCTACTCCTTTGCGCCCACAAAGTACTATGTCTACGTGTCGACGGGTCTGGGTGCCTTTCGTTTGACCGGGGATGCTCTTTACTCCGCTTCTCAGACCACTGGAAATTCAGCGATTGGCGGGTATATCCAATCCGGGCAAGACAATCTGGGCGTATCCATTGCTATTCAAGCGGTCGATGGGACGCCGATTGGCCCGATTTCGGCGTACTCTGACACTAGTCTTGGCAACGCCTTCGTGATTGCTGGAACGACCAACGGAGTTTACTGGGGAGCGGTCGATTCCCAAACAGGACTTCCCACAAATTCGGGAGGGCTAAGTCAAGTCCAGGGGACTGTCGGGCTGAACATCACAAGTGTGGCCGCTGCGCCGATTTCCAACAGCAGTGCTTCGCCTTCCCGCCCCCTCATTATGTACTCGGCGGCGTATTCTGCGACAACCAGAGAAGTCCTTGTTCTGAACAACCAGACTGTGGTTCAACGAATTCCTGCCGTCCAAGGGCTTCCCTCGGGCAACTTACAGATGACTTGGTACTATTACCCGTCGGGGAACAACCAGGTTCTTAGCCTGGTTATTTGGGGTTCCGACGCCACAGTCATCGTGCCGGTTGATTCGTGGAACAGCACGCCGCTATGACGCACGAGTGCGGGTTCGTCTTTCTAAAGGAGATTCAGCCCAGCGTTCGCCGCCCCGACCAACGCGGTGTTGTAGTTCAGAATCATGTAGACCGGAATCTGCTCTAGGAAGGCCCGAATCACCGAGTTGTTGTGCTGGAGGTAGGTTCTGCGGAACAGTTCGTGATCAAGGAAGTAGGCGAGGTTTTTCGAACCGATTCCGCCCGCCAAGTACAACCCTGCGCGGGGCAAGAGAGACGTGGCAATGTTGCTGGCGAACCGAGCGTAGATCTTGATGAAGGTATCGAGAATACGGCGGCAGGCGGCATCGCTGGCCGCGTGCTCACCAATAATCCGGGGGGCTTCTTCCACTCCCTCGAGGTCAACCTGAGCGACAATCGCCTGGCTGTGGTCCAGCCAGTGGTGCGCTTTGGCAAACAGGAACAGGTTGCGCAGGCCGATTCCTGAGCAGCAAAGTTCGACGCTGGGAAAGGTCCCCGTCTTCTTTTCGACAAACGACCTGAAACTCTCCGTCAGGCTGTCGAAGGGCGCGAAATCCATGTGCCCGCCTTCCGAAGGCAACGCCACGTAACGAGGGCCCTGCTGGAGCAGCATGCCGACCCCCATTCCCGTACCCGCCCCGATGACCGCCCTCAGGTTGCCTTGGGAGCCCGCTCCCGCATGAAGAACCGCGGCCTGGGTCGTATCAGAAATGTCGACGAAGGGAAGGGCAAAACTGACAGACGTGAAGTCGTTTACGATCACCGTCGGAAGCCCCGATGCCAATCGAACGGCGTCCCCGTCGATCTGCCAGGCAAGGTTGTGGATGTGGCAGTAGTTGTCTTTCACAGGACCGTTGGCACCAATGCTGCAGGCGTCGACCCGAACTTCCGGCATCTCGTGTTCATACTTGAGCACAGCTCTGGCCACCATCGCCGGAAAGTCTTCGACGGACTTCGAAGGGACCTCGAGTTCATGAAGCAGATCGAGCCCGCCCTCACGGACCCCGACCAAGCCCAGATTGGTGTTGGTTCCTCCCACGTCGCCGGCCAGCAGGAACCGGTCGTAACCAGACACTTCCTTTTTGTACCAACGGTCTTTCACCCGAGGCCTCCAATCACCGTTCCAAAAAACTCTTGGCCACGAAGGATTTTGTCGAGATTGGGCAAGTCGGACCCCGAAGCGACGAAGACTGTTAGGTCGAGGCTGGCGGCTTTCTGGCTCGCCACCGGGTCAAAGGGAGCGTTGATTCCGGGTTTCCATTCGAGACCGACGATCTTCTGGAACTCGGCCCACGAGGCTTTCCCCAAGGGCCGCGCCTCGGGATTCTTCTTGGGATCGTCAGTGTAGACCTGCGCGATGTTCGACAGGTTGACGACGGTTTTAGCCGAGAACCGTTCGGCCAGAACCACGGCGTCGTAGTCGGTGGAAAAGCCCGGTTTCCAACCGGCGGCGACCAACACCCGGCCCGTCCACGAAAAAACAGCGGTCGGGTCGGTCACGACCTCGTCAGGGCAAAGGTCCCCGAAGATTCCCTTGACCAAGACAGCGTTCAGCCTCGTTGCGGCGATGCCTATCCAATCTTGACTGTCGGAGGAGGGCCTTTCCACCACCGCCCGGTAAGCCTGCTGCCAGACACGGGCAGGGGAGCCTCCTCCCGTGATGAGAACAACCCGGCGGACGGGGTCCTCCTCGAGCCAGCGGGTGATCCTCGTCCGAAAATCGGCCAGGAAACGGGTGTCGACTCCCTCGGGGGCTATCATCGAACCCCCCAGGGAAATGATGGTGGTCAGGTCGGGCAAAGAGGGCCTCCGCATTCTGGTCAGTCTAGTCGCCCGCCCGCCGCTTGGCAAGGATAAGAAGTCCGTCGCGGTCGTCCTTGACGAAGGACCCGACTTCCTGTACATCTCAACAGAGGTGTCTTTTTTGTTGCGTTTCGCCGCTTGGATTCTGTTTTTTCTCCCATGGACGGTTTGGGCCCAAGACATCGTAACAGCCGCCCGCTATTTCGACACAGTGTCTGAAAAATATGGTTCCGTGGCCGACTATTCGGCCAAGGTCTCGATTCAGCAAGGAAAGTCGTCCATGGACGGCGTCCTCCTCTACAAAAACCCCAACAAGCTCCGCATCGATTTCTCCAACCCCGCGGGTCAAGTCATCAACAGTGACGGAAAGACGCTCACCGTTTTCCTGCCTCGCTACAGCGTGGCCTTTACCCAAGAGCTGAAGAAACGCAGCGACGCCGCCATTGCGGCCATGGCTAGCAAGCAAGGGCTCAACCTCCTTAAGTCGAGCTACTCCATCGGATACGTCGTCGGTCCTGAACCCCTACCTTTGGACGGAA
>CAYYUZ010000104.1:11560-14339 GCA_964475005.1 uncultured Spirochaetales bacterium | reverse complement strand
TCGAGGACAGCGCGGTCCAAGCAGAATCCCTCAGGCGAGTCTTGGTCTCAGACGGGTACACCGTGATCGTCGCCCGAAATGGCGCTGAGGGCCTCGCCAAGACGAAAGAGTTGAAGCCCGACCTTATCGTCAGTGACATCAGCATGCCGTTTATGAGCGGTTTTGAGCTCTGCAAACAGGTCAAATCAAACGCCGAAACCGCCTCGACACCCGTGATCCTGCTGACCGCGCTCTCGGATCCAACCGATGTGATCAGTGGCCTGGAATGCGGTGCCGACAACTTTATTGTCAAACCCTACAATGGGGCCTACCTGCTGTCTCGAATCCGCAAGATCCTCGAGGATAGGGAGCACCCCGGTAGTCTCGAGACCGACGGCGGAGTCGAAGTTCGGTTTTCAGGCCATTCTTACTTTATTACCGCCGAACGGAAACAAATCCTCGATTTGCTGATGTCGACCTACGAGAACGCCATCCTGAAGAACGCCGAACTCCTCAAAATCCAAGACGAACGCGAGGTCCTGAACCGAGAACTCGAACAGAAAGTCCTCAACATCCAGGCTATGAACGACGAACTCACCTTGAGGCGTCAGGAGGCCGAAGAGGCCAGAAAACTCGCCGAGGAGGCGACCTTGGCCAAGTCCCAGTTCCTGGCAACGATGTCTCACGAACTGAGAACCCCGCTCAACTCGATCAACGGGTTTTCAGAGGTCCTGTTCGACCAGACCTACGGACCGCTCAACGAGAAACAGGAAAAATACGTCACCAACGTGCTGACCAGCGGTCGGCACCTTCTGCTCCTGATCAACCAAATTCTAGACATGGCCAGGGTGGAATCTGGAAAGATGAGTCTTCAGCTGACCCTCATCAAGACCAAGAGCCTGATCCTCGAGACCTCGCGCCTGATCGAAGACCTCGCTCGGAGGAAAAACATAGAAATTCAAGTTGACGTTGAGCCCGACCTGCCCGACATCGAGGGGGACGACCTCAAATTTAAGGAGATCCTTTTGAACCTGCTTTCTAATGCCGTCAAGTTCACCCAAAACGACCGCGAGGTCGGTATACGCGCGCGGGCTGTCGAAGACGAGATCGAAGTGGTGATTTGGGACAGTGGCATCGGTATTGAAGCGGGAAATCTAGCCAAGGTCTTTGAGGGCTTCTTTCGGGTAGATTCGGCGTATTCAAGTGTCACCGAAGGCACGGGGCTAGGCTTGCCGCTGGCTAAGAAGCTTGTTGAACTGCACGGAGGCCGACTCTCGGTGGAATCGCCGGGATTGGGCCAAGGCACCTCTGTGCGTTTCTTTCTACCCATCGTCTCGCCTCGGCTCTTGGGCGGAACCGACACTGGCCCGGCCGCGTCCCAAAAGGCTGCCTCTTCTCTGTCGTAGCCGAGCCCGCAGCGGCCGAGAATCTTCTGTTACTTACCTGCGATGATCGGGACGACGGAACTGTCGTAGGAGCGGTTGACCCGGTCGTACAATTTGAAATCGCCGTAGTCGTCCCAGGCGGCCATTGAGATTCCGTTCTCGCTGGCGATTTGGTGGACTTGTTTGTACCAAGTCGCGCGCGAAGTCAGGTCGGTCTTCTTGTGGGTGTACACGAAGGTCACGCCGTATTCTCCCATGTAGAGGGGCACTCCCCGAGACTTCGCCCATTGTGCGGCCTTGCGCAGATCGGATTTCATCCTTGAGACGTCGCCGTCGCTTCCCCAGGTGCCGTTTGACTGTCCGGCGAAGGTCCAGGGATTGTAGTTGTGAAAGTTGGCGATGATGTGGGCATCGATGGCTGGCGAGGGTACGGAAAAGACTCCGTCGGTCAGGGCGTCAAGCGCGTTGTATCTGTTTGGCCCCAAGATGACGGTCCGCGTCGGATTCGAGGCTCGAATCACGGCTAAGATGGTTCGATTCAGGTCGTTGACGTCGGGGTTGGTCATTCTTCCCTGGGGTTCGTTGAGAATTTCAAAGACGAGTTGCGGAGGCCAGGTCTTGAAGTGCTCGGCAATCTGCGTCCAAAGGGCCACAAACCGGGCCTTCTGCGCTTGGTACGACGAACCAGTCAGCGTGCGGATCCAGTCCTCATGGTGGGCATTGATGACAATGGTGAGCCCCGCATCCAGCCCCCAGCCCGCCACCGTGTCGACGCGGCTCATAAATGCTGGGTTGACCGCTGACTTCCCGCCGTCCCGGCTCAGCCGGTCGGCCGGGGCCGTCGATGCGCCCCAGGTCACCGGAATCCGAACAGAATCAAAACCCATGGCCCTGTAGTCATCAAAGAAGTACTGCTGAGCGATAACTTTGCTTGTCCAGGACCCCTCTTCTCCAGGCCAGGCGTCGAGGTCGTTCCCGAGGTTGATGCCGTTGCCGAGTCCTTGGTTGACCGTTGCCGCCGAGGGGACGATGTTGGTCGCCTGGACCGTGTAAGTGCTCCCGTCAGACAAATGGTAGGTTGCCGAACCAGAGGAAAGGTCAAAGGGAGTCGGGGGAACCGTTGAGGTCACCGAAACGCCGGGTGCCGTGACAATCACCGGCGTCAGATTGGTGAGCCCAGCGGAGGCGGGAAGGTAAAACCAGATTGTATGGTCGAAGCGGTTGACGATTCCCCTGGCGGGTACAGGCGAGGTCAGGCTCGCGCTAGTGATGCCTTGTGCGGCCGGTGCCACCGCAGCCACCGGCTGGTAGTGCAGCGTCACCTTGGGCTGAGGAGAACCGCCCGTGGAAGAGCAGGCCGCAAAAACGCCTGCGAAAAGGACAACAAGCATCCGTGTTTTCAAAATAGTCTCCCT
>CAYYUZ010000104.1:0-11460 GCA_964475005.1 uncultured Spirochaetales bacterium | reverse complement strand
AAGGCCTCGATTTCGATGATCTTGGCCTTCATGAGCTGGTCGGCGCTCTTGATGCTTTGGCTGTGGGCCTGGGTGATCAGAAAGTCGAGGTTGTCGAACAGGGGCTGCATCCAGTGCGACATCTTCTCCTCTTTGCTTCCCGGCAAAAAGCCGATGTCCTTGCCCATCGGGATGACAGGGCGGCTCACCAGGACTTTGCTGTACAGCTTCATATCGAGGGTCTGGCTCAACGCGGCCGCAATCGCCAGAAGCGTTTTTCCTGTACCGGCCTTGCCAACAAGCGTCACTAGCTGTATCGCAGGATCGAGCAGGAGGTTGAACGCCAGTTGCTGGCGGATATTCAGAGGACGGATGCCGCTCACGGGCTGATTGAGAGGCGGGACCGTCCACAGAGCTTTGTCCTTCGCGCTGAACCTTGTCAGCTGGAAACTCTTTTCCTTGGGGTAATTCACTTGAACAAACTGGTTGGCGAAGAAGTCCCGTTCGACGGTCACCTGACCCTGGTCGTCCAAAGCCTTGCGCAAGTCGGCATTGCCGTCCATTTCGGTGACACCCGTGTACAGGCTGTCGACGTTGACCTTCTGCTTTTCGTAGTCGACGGCCAGCAGGCCCAGGGCCTGCGCTTTCACCCGAGCGTTGATGTCCTTGGTGACAAAAAACACGTTGCGGCCGAACTTCTTCAGGTGGAGGGCCGACAGGATGATCTTGTTGTCCATGCGCGACATGTCCATGTCGAGCGCCGCGTCGCCGTCGTAGACCATGGCGATCACAAGGGTGGAGTTGATTTCAGGAATGTAGACGCCTTCGCTTAGCCGGCCTCGCTTGCTGAAACTGTCGATGAGCCGAATGGCGTGGCGGGCGTTTCGGGCGCGTTCCTCGGTTCCGGATTTGAGCTTGTCGAGCTCCTCCAAAACCCAAAGGGGGATGACGATTTCACTGTCTCGAAAAGAGAGAAGGGCGTCGGGCCGATGAATGAAGACGTTGGTGTCGAGGACGAAAACCTTTGTCAGTTTCTTGTCTTTGGGACCGATTGGCTTGGCGTCAAGGCTGTTGGACATGCTGCTCCCCCCGGCTTCAATATACTGCACGAAATCCTTATGCGAATCCAGGAATTCAAATCTCAGGTCCCCGCATGGGTGCGAAACCCTTCCTTGCTCCTCGAGGACGATTTGTCGTAGGATGGCCGCATGCCGTCTCTGTTGCCCCAGGTGTTTCTTGAACGGCGGGTGTTGACGACCGGGGCGCGCCGGGTCACCTACTTTACCATCGCTCACAACCTCTACTCCTTTCTGGCGGGCGGCTTCGAAATCGCGCTCATCCTCCGACTGACGGGTAGCTTTGAGCGCATCGTTGGTTTCAACCTTCTGTTCTATGGGCTTCTGTATGTGGCCTTCGTCGCGGGAACCTTTCTTATCCAGTCGGGCAAGGCCAGCCGCGGTTTCAGGCTCGACCTGCTGGCCCAGGTTTTTGGTTGCGCCTACATGATGGTCAACTTCGGAAGTCTTTCCAATCCCCTCGTTTTGGCGGGTTTCTTTCTGTTCAAGGGAGTCTCAGAAGGACTGTTCTGGAGCACCAGGCATTCCGCTCTCCTGTCGTGTGTGACCGACGCCGAACGCGACCACTGGTCGCTGGTTCTGCAGACTGTGACCATTGTTCTGGGAGTCATTCTGCCGCTGTTGTCGGGGTTCGTGATCAGCTATCTGATCCTTCCCGCTCCCACGTCTGGGGGTTCCCGCTTGCTGCCGGGCGGGTACTTTCCTGTCTATGCGCTCACGGGTTTTCTCGCCCTGGGTGCGTTGGTCTGCTCGCCCCGGCTGACCATCGCGCCGCAAACCGTCCATTTGAAAAAAGTGGCGCGTCTTCGACGGGTTGGGGGAAACCGGGCCTGGATGGGGTATCTGGCCTGCGGGGCGTTCGTGTCGTTCAGCGTCAACACTTCTGTAGGAATTCTGAACTTTTCCGTGCTCAAGACCGAGTTCAACATGGGGTTGTTTTCGTCGTGGATTGCCCTCGCCAGCGCCGCCTTCTTCTTTGGCGTCCGGCAGCTTTTGAGGAGGGTCGCGCTCACCAGGGTGAAGCTGGTCTTTGTCGGAAGTTCGGGGGAGTTTTTCTCGCGCCTTGTCTACTTCTTCTTTCCCACCGTGCCCGGTCTGATCGGCAAGTCGCTTCTTGACAGTTTCATTCTGCCGCTGCGGAGCCTGTTCGGGGAGAATGTCATTCGCCGCCGCATCGAACTGCTGACCGCCAGGCAGGGCCTGTCGTTGGCCGAGGGCATTTTGTTCCAAGAAACTGTGCTGCTGGTGGCGCGCGTCGTGTGTTGTCTGGCGCTCATGGTCATCCTCGACACGCTGGCCCTCGATCCGGTGACGGTCGCCAGGGCCTTCCTGCTTGTGTTTCTCGGTTACAGCTTTGTGGATTTTACCTTCATCCGCATGATCGAGAGGGGCAACCGGAAGCTGGCTAAAGAGTCTCTGGAGATTTGAACAGGAGAGAGCGGAGGTAGCGGGGGGGAGACGCCTTCTACATTTGTGTTCTATCCCCTTGCACCATTTTCTACAGAATTGTAGAATGCACCCCATGTCTGCTACCCCGATGCCGAAAACACTTCCCGAAAACCCCAATCAGGTGTCCCTGCTGTTTGAAGTGAGTCAGATTCTCGACAGGACGTTCGACCTCAAGCAGGTCATCGTTTCTGTCCTCTACCATGTGGCCACCAACTTGGCTCTGGTCCGCGGGTCGATCACGCTGCTCAACCGCCAGTCCGGCGAAATCTTCATTGAGTCGTCGTACGGTCTTTCTCCGGCGGAGCAGAAACGCGGGCGCTACAAACTCGGCGAGGGCATCACGGGCCGCGTTGTGCAGACCGGCGAGCCCGCCATCGTTCCCAACATCAGCCGCGAGCCGAACTTCTTGAACAAAACGGGCGCGCGGAAAACCGAGCTTGAGAAGGAACATTCCTTTCTTTGCATTCCTATCAAGCAGGGGAACGAGGTTTTTGGTGCCTTTAGCGCCGACATTGTCGCCGGTGACGCGCTCATTCTTGAATCCGACGTTCAGATTGTGACCATCGTCTGCTCGATGATCGCCCAGGCCGTGCGGCTGCGGCAGGAGATGGAGGAGGAGAAGGCCAGCCTTGTCGAAGAAAACACCCGCCTCAAGACCGTCCTCAAGGAGAGCTTTCAGCCGGCCAACATCATCGGTAAGAGCCACGCCATGCGGGCGCTCTACGACCTGCTGGCGCAGGTGGCGCCTTCCGACACTACGGTTCTGATTCGGGGAGAAAGCGGCACCGGCAAGGAGATGGTCGCGCAGGCGCTGCACTATTCGAGCCCGCGGGCCGACAAACCCTTCATCAAGGTCAACTGCGCCGCACTGCCCGAAACCGTCATCGAAAGCGAGCTGTTTGGCCACGAGAAGGGCGCCTTTACTGGCGCGATCGCTACCCGGAAGGGCCGCTTCGAACTGGCCGATACGGGAACCATCTTTCTTGACGAAATCGGCGATTTGAGTCCGGCCATGCAGGTCAAGCTGCTCAGGGTATTGCAGGAGAGGGAGATCGAACGCGTCGGCGGGAACCGGACGATCAAAATCGACGTGCGGGTGGTGGCGGCGACCAACCGTCCCCTCGAAGAGCTGCTTCAGAAGAACCAGTTCCGCGAAGACCTTTACTACAGACTCAACGTTTTTCCGTTGCACTTGCCGCCGTTGAGGGAACGCAAGAGCGACATTCTGCTCCTGGCCGACCACTTCATCGAAAAGTACAACAAACGAAGCCACAAGAGCGTCAAACGTATCGCTACCAGCGCGATCAATCTTCTGATGAGCTATCACTGGCCCGGCAACGTCCGGGAGCTCGAGAACGTTGTCGAACGGTCGGTGCTCCTGGCCAACAACGACGTCATTCTGGGCATTCACCTCCCGCCCAGCCTGCAGAGCGCCGAATCGACGGGAACAGCCCCGACCGCGACGCTTCAGGAGACCGTTGACCGTATCGAACGAGAACTCATCCTTGACGCTCTGAAATCGTCAAAAGGGAACTATTCAAAGGCCGCCAAAAGCTTGGGAATCACCGAGCGGATCATGGGCTTGCGGATCAAGAAGTACAATCTGGACAAGGACTTCCTCAAGAACTTCATGTAAAGAAGGGGGTCCCGTGGCAACCTTTTGGGCCAACAGCCAGGTCTACTTGATCAGTCTTTCGATCCTGGTGATCATCTTGATCCGCATCACCAGCGACAACGAGAGGCACTTCCTCCAACACTACCTCTTTCTTGGCCTCGTGGTGAGCACCATGGTGGTCATCGGCACCGAGGCCGCCTCGTGGACCACCGACGGGATTCCCGGGGAAGGGGCTCGGTTTTGGGGAACGCTGCTCAACGTGTTCAATTTTATCGGCCTTGTCGTGCCCCTGTTCCTTTGGGTGCTGTACATCGACTTCCAAGTCCACCAGGACACCCAGCGTTTCCGGAAGATGACGGCTTTCTTCGGGGGCCTGCTGGTGGTCAATGCCGTGTTGTCGGTGCTCAGCCCGTGGGGCCGGCTGTACTTCTACCTGGACGAGGCCAACGTCTATCACCGAGGAGACTACTTCTGGGTGGCGATGGCGCTCTATTTCGGAACGCTGATCTACGCGATCGTGCTTCCGATTTCGCATTTCAAGGAACTGCCCCGGCGGCTGAGGTGGCCGTTGATCCTGTTTTCGGTTCCGTCGGTGGTGGGAGTGGTTCTTCAGGCGGCGTTTTTCGGCGTGGCCACCACCTGGCCGGGAATTGCCCTCTCTCTGCTGATTGTCCACACAAGCATCCAGAACCAGATTCTGTCTTCGGACTATCTGACCGGGCTGTACAACCGGCGTCAGCTTGACAACTACCTGTACCACCGCATCAAGGCTCGAGGGGCCGGGGCCACTCTGGCCCTCCTTATGATCGACATCAACCAGTTCAAGAGCATCAACGACAGGTTCGGGCACATCGTGGGCGACCAAGCCCTCGAAAGCGCCGCGGGAGTGCTTCGCAAGGTGTTCCACCACGAAGACTTTATTGCCCGTTACGCTGGCGACGAGTTCGTGGTGCTTCTTGATCTCAAGGACACCAGGGATCTCGAAACTGTGAAGTCCCGGCTGCGGGCGCAGTTTGAGCTCTTCAACGCCACTTCGGGCCAGCCCTTCGAACTGAGCATCAGCGTGGGAACGGCTGTCTACAATTGGACCGAACGTCCCGACCCCGACGAGTTCCTCAAGCAGGCTGACAGTGCAATGTACCGCCAGAAGTTTCACCTCGACGAATCCTAAGAGCCTTCTTTGCCGTCTCATCGAATCCTCACCAAAGACTCACGCAGCGCAACGGCCTTCTGACGAAAACCCGTAGAAGCTCCGGGGAAAATGCCTGTGGAGGTGGCCCTGGTGACGCGCAAACGAAGGACGAGAGTATTGGTTGCCGGGGATCCCTCCATGAGACGAACGTTGGCTCAAGAGGTCAGGGACGCCGCCAAAGTCGAAGTCCTGTCATCGCCACGGGTGGCCTTGATTCAGGTGACCGTTCGGGAGAGCGCGCGTCGAAGCCTCTTTCACTTGGGCGAAGTGCTTGTCAGCGAGGCCAAGGTGCTTGTCGACGGCCACGTCGGTCTCGGACTCCTGTTGGGGCGTGACCTTGAGGCGGCTCTCGAGTTAGCGCTCATCGACGCCGCCTGGTCCGCCGCGCATCCGGTCACCGTTTCGTGGTCCGCACGGATCGAGGCCGAAGAAACCAGGCTTGAGGCCGAACTCGACCGCGAACAGGCCTCGCTGGCCGCAACGGCTGTGGAGTTTGAAACCTTGGACTCCGGGGCCGCCCGGTGAACTTTGACCCCGTCCACGACACGCAAACCGTCTACCGGGCCCTCGTTCAAGCGTTTTCGTACCCAGGAGTCGCCTTCCCTATCGAAGGACCGTCTAGCCGCGGGGCCCACGGCTCGCTGCCAGGCGAGTGGGTGGCGGTAGCGAGAACCCTGCTAGACGCCCAGACGTCGTTCTGGTCTCCCACCCAGGGAAACCTGTCGGAACTCACAGGCGCCAAACGGCGTGCCGATACCGAGGCCGCGTTCCTTCTTCTCCCTTGGTGGGACGAGAGCTCCTGGACAACCGCATTCGACCGCGCGCGCCGCGGCACGCTTGCCGACCCGCATTTGGGCGCCACCGTGATTTCCTGGGCGCCGGCGTCGACCCCGACTCAGGCCTGGATCGCCTCGGGACCCGGTTTGGAACACCCGTCGACGCTCCGCCTTCCCGGAAACGGTCCTTGGCTGGCGGCCCGCAACCGGGCGTGCGGGGAGTTTCCGCTGGGAGTCGACTGGATCTGGGCGCAGGAAAAGGCCGTGGTGGCCTTGCCGCGAACCACCCGGCTGGTTCCCGCCGGACGGGAGGCCTGAAATGGCCTACGTCGCCGTTCGAGGGGGGACACTGGCGATTGAGGCGTCTCTGGAGCGCCTGCGTTACGAGAGGGTGAAGTCGGGGTGCGTTCTCGAGATTGACCAAGCCTCCGCAGGCCTGGCCGCCCTGGTCGACCAAGTCATGAGCGAAGCCAGCCTCTATGACCCCGCTGTGGCTGCGCTCGCGGTCAAGCAGGCCGAGGGTTCTCCCGAGGAAGCGGTTTTCTTGCTCCGGGCCTTCCGTTCCACCGTGGAACGCATTGCCGCCACCCGGCCAGCCCAAACCGAGCAACTGTTTGTGGAACGCCGGCTTTCGGCCGCCTTCAAGGATATTCCCGGCGGGCAGTGGCTGGGAGCGACGACCGACTACAGTCATCGGCTGATTGACTTCTCTTTGAAGGACGAGACGGATGCGTCGGTCAAGGCCTGGGTGAGAGCAGTGGAAGAGCGGTGGAACGCCGTGGCGGTCCCGGCGTCGCGAAGGGAGTTTCCCAAGGTTGTCGACTATTTACGGAAGC
This sequence comes from uncultured Spirochaetales bacterium, assembly GCA_964475005.1. Classification (GTDB taxonomy): domain Bacteria; phylum Spirochaetota; class Spirochaetia; order JABEVK01; family JABEVK01; genus JAIFLN01. The sequence goes on along the minus strand of CAYYUZ010000104.1, from coordinate 4,537 downwards.
AGGATCTGCTAGCTGCGGTGGCGGACGACGATACTCCTCCTCTTGACGTGACCAAGGGAGGGCTGACCTTTCCGACAACCCGAGCGCAAAGGCTGCAGACGCTCACCCGCGGCCAGACGGGAACCGTCACGTCTCTGGGCTATGCCAGTCTGCGCGGCTACGGCGCGCTCCACCCGACCGTGGGCGAGTTGCGCGTGGGCCGTTTGCCTTTGTTCGTTGATCCAACGGGTGAAGGACCTTGGTCACAAGACGAAGGGTACTACATCGGTGAGGTGAGGGTGACCGAAGTCGAAACCATCGTTCCGGTCGAAACCGACAGAGGAGACGGCCGCACGGTGCTTTCGTTCGACTTGGGGTACGGCCTGTGTTTCGGCAAGAACGAGACCAAGACCATCGCGATGAGTCTGTTGGATCAAGTGCTTGAATCGGGGCGCGACGCAGGGCCACTTTCCGACGAGGAATTTGTTCTGCTTCATATCGATTCGGTCGAGGCGACGGGGTTCATCAGCCATCTCAAACTCCCCCACTACGTCACCTTTCAGTCCAAGCTCGAAGGCGTTCGCGAGACCCGCAAGGACGAGGCAAGATCATGAACACTCTCTACAACTTCGCCTTCTTCGACGAGGGCTCCAAAAAAGAGATCCGCCGGGCGACGCTCAAGGCGCTGTCCATTCCCGGCTACCAGGTGCCCTTTGCCAGCCGCGAGATGCCCATCGCCCGAGGGTGGGGCACGGGTGGCCTGCAGTTGACGCTTTCATTGGTGGGCCACGACGATGTGCTCAAGGTCATCGACCAGGGGGCCGACGAGTCGGTCAACGCCGTCAGCATCAAGAAGCTGATCAGCGACACGACGGGCATTCCCGTCACCGAGTCGACCTCGCAGGCTACCTTGATTCAGAGCCGCCACCGCATTCCCGAAGAGCCACTCAACGAAGGCCAGATACTTGTGTTGCAGGTTCCCATCCCCGAGCCGCTGAGGTCCATCGAACCCAAGGAGGCCGTGACCAAACGCCTTCACGCCGAGGCCGAATATTCGGGGGCCTACCTGCTGCTCTTTGAGGAGATTCAGCGCTATGGAACTCTGGCTGGAGGTTCCGACCATCCGGTCACCGTGGCCGGGCGTTACGTGATGGCCCCCAGTCCCATTCCCCGCTTCGACAACCCCAAGATGCACTTCAGTCGCGCCCCGATTCTGCTGGGAGCCGGGCGCGAAAAGAAGATCTACGCGGTGCCTCCCTTCACTTCAGTGGTTTCTTTGGCCTTCGAGGATTACCCGTTCCGGGTCGAGTCGTTTGAAGGAAAACGGTGCCGCTTCTGCGGGGCCGACGGAACCTACCTCGATGAGATTCCGGCGAGCGACGGCACAGCGGTCTACCAATGCAATGACACGGGGTATTGCCGCAGCCGAAGCGAGGGCGGGGCGTGAACGGTTCGCTGATCCGCGTCGAAGAACTGACGCGAACCTTCGGCCCCGGCTGCCCCCGGTGCGCTACCGTGCGCGGCGAGAGGAACAACCACTGTCCGCATTGCGGGACGGTGTACGCGCTCGACAGGGTGTCGTTTGATGTCCGCCCTCACGAGGTGCTCGGCGTTGTCGGCGAATCGGGAAGCGGAAAATCGACCCTGATGAAATGCCTGAACTTCGACCAGAACCCCACCTCGGGCCGCCTGTTCCTTGAGGCCCACGGTGGGGGGCGCCAAGACGTCTGGGCGGCTTCGGACCAGGTGAGGCGGCGGCTGAGGCACACCGTGCTGGGGATGGTCTACCAGAACCCGGCCGACGGTCTGAAACTCGACTTTTCGGCCATGGCCAACATAGCCGAGAAACTCATCGCCGCCGGAGAACGCCGGGTCGCCACGATGGAAGACCGCGCGGTGGAACTGCTCGACCATGTGAACATTCCCTTGGCTCGGCGTCACGAACCGCCGGCCCGGTTTTCGGGTGGCATGCAGCAAAGAGTTCAGATCGCCAAGGCTCTTTCGAGCCGGCCCCCTCTTCTTCTCCTTGACGAAGTGACCACGGGGCTCGACCTGTCGGTGCAGGCCAAGGTGCTCGACCTGATCCGCCGCCTCAAACGCGAGTTGGGTATCGGCATGGTCCTGGTCAGCCACGATTTAGGCGTGATCCGCATGCTGGCCGACAGGACGCTCGTGCTGTTGGCGGGCCGTGTGGTCGAAGAAGGGCTGACCGATCAGATCCTAGAGGACCCTCAGCATCCCTACACCCAAGAACTGGTCCAATCACTGTTATGAAGAGGTCAATCCTATGGGACTCCTATTGAAACACGGTACTGTCGTCTGCCCGAACGGCCTTCTGGAGGACCACGACGTGCGCCTCGAGGGCGACACAATCGTCGAGATCGGTCGAGGCTTGAGGGCTGGCGGAAACGACCAAACGCTTGATGCCTCGGACGCGTGGATCGCACCTGGGTTGGTTGACATCCACGCCGACTACATCGAGCACATGGCGGCTCCCCGGCCGACGGCCTTGATGGACTTTTCGCTCGCCCTTCGAGAGGCCGAGAGGGAACTACTCAGCCACGGCATCACCACCATGTTCCACTCCCTTTCGTTTTACGGGAGCGCGGACTTTGGAATTAATCCCGTTCGGTCCCCTGAAAACTCGCGCCGTTTGATCGACCTCATCAACCGCAGCCACAGCGCGGAGCACCTCATCCGCCACCGCTTTCATGCCCGCTACGAGGTCGACAATCTGTCGATGATCGGCGAGCTTGAAGTCTTGATCGATCAGGGCAAAGTTCACCTCCTTTCGTTTATGGACCACAGCCCCGGCCAGGGGCAGTACCGCGATCTGGAACTCTACAAACTCATCCTCAAGGGCTACCGGAAGCTCGAGGAGGGCGAGGCCGACAAGCTCATTGCCCTGAGCCGCGGGCGTGCCAAGCTCCCGTTCGAGACGCTGAAGCGGGTCGCCGAAAAGGCCCGAGCCAAGGGGTTAGCCGTGGCCAGCCACGACGACGACACCGTCGAGAAGCTCGAAGTGGTCGAGGCCCTTGGTTCCACCATCAGCGAGTTCCCCATCACCGTCGAGGTCGCCCTTGAAGCCCGCCGCCGAGGGCTAGACACGGTGGCCGGTGCCCCGAATGTGCTTCTGGGCGGCAGCCATTCGGGCAATTTGGCCGCCGCTGACGCCATTGTCGCTGGAGCCATCGACGTGCTTTGCAGCGACTACTACCCGGCCAGCCTGCTTCACGCGGTGTTCCGGCTCCACCGTGAACGAGCCCTTTCGCTTTCGGACGCCTTCCGGCTGGTGACCCTGAACCCGGCGCGGGCCGTCGGTCTGGCCGACCGGTTTGGTTCGGTGGAAGTCGGCAAGACGGCCGACCTGATCGTCGTCAGAACCTTCGACGACGGTTTCCCGTATGTGAGTCGTGCGCTGGTTGCCGGCCAGGTGCTAGGATCGTGGGACTACCGGAGGCAGCCATGAGATTGTCTGAAGAGCCTACGATTCATGAACGGGTGACCCTGAGCGGCTCGACCCTGGGGCCGTGGACCGAAGTCGGTTCCGACTGCTCACTAGAGAATGTGGAGCTGGGAGCCTACAGCTACACCGGCCCCTTCGGGATGTTTCAAAACACCGTCATTGGCAAGTTCGCCAACATCGCGGCCCAGGTGCGAATCGGGGCGACCATGCACCCCATGGAACGGCCCACGCTTCACCACTTCACCTACCGGCGATCCTGGTACGGGTTCGCCGACACCGACGATGCCGACTTTTTTGCCTGGCGTGCGCGTCAGGTGGCCCGCATCGGCCACGACACCTGGATTGGCCATGGGGCCGTGATTTTGCCGGGCGTCACCGTCGGCGACGGAGCGGTCGTCGGAGCTGGGGCCGTCGTCACCAGGGATGTGGCCCCGTACACCGTGGTCGGCGGGGTGCCTGCCAAATTTCTCAAGCGCCGGTTTGACGAAGCCACGGCCCAAGCGCTGACGGCCCTGGGCTGGTGGGATTGGGACCACGAAACCCTGGGTGAACGGCTACCCGACTTCACAGGCTCGGTGCGGGACTTTCTTGAGAAATGGAGTCGCCAATGATCGGTCTTCTTGAGGTCAGAAACCTCAGCAAGTCGTTTCGCCTTCATGCCCTCGACAAGACCCTTTCGGGGTGCGGAGGGGTTTCGTTCACGGTGGACCAAGGGGAGTTTGTCGGCATCACCGGCCGGTCGGGAAGCGGCAAATCGACGGTGCTTAAGCTGGTCTACCGGACCTACCTGGCCGAAACTGGCGAGGTTTGGTACAACTCCGAGGCCCTCGGCGAAGTGGAGTTGGGGCACCTGGACGAACGTTTGGTCCTCGACCTGCGCCGCCGCGAGCTGGGGTACATCAGCCAGTTTCTGGGTGTGATCCCAAGAACCACGGCCAGGGAAGTCTTGGAACACGCGGTGCTCGACAGGGGCGGTCAGGCCGACGAGGCCCATGATCGCGCCGAGGCCATGCTCGCGCACTTCGAACTCGACCGCGGCCTCTGGGACAGCTACATCAACACGTTTTCCGGAGGCGAGAAACTGCGCCTCAA
>CAYYUZ010000103.1:0-14391 GCA_964475005.1 uncultured Spirochaetales bacterium | reverse complement strand
CAGCCCCAGGATGATTGAAGTGGCGCGGGGGCGCATCAAGGGTCCCCGTTGGCTGGTCGTCGACCTCGGAGACGGCGTCGCGATTGAACGCTGGCGACAGGAATTCGGCCCAGCCGATTTAGTGAGCGCTTTCTTTGTCCTTGTGCACTTTGACCGGCCTGAGCGCTTCTTCACCTCGATGCAAGCTCTCCTAGCACCGGGAGGAAGGCTTGTCATGAACACGATCCGGCAGCCGCAGGCCCCCGAGCTTCGCGCTCAGGGAAAACCCGTCACCATTGAGGCCTGGGATCACGGCGCCGAGGAGGTGATCGCGTACGGCGAGGAAGCGGGGTTTGAGCTGCTACGAAGAGAGGATTTCACAGAAAAAGAAGAGGTGGTGTCGACGTTGCTTGAATGGAAGTGTAGAGGATAGGTTGTCTTTCCTATTTTCACCCCTTCAGGTCTTCCAGCAAACGCCACAGCGTCAGGTACCCTTCGTCCTGTAGGGTTTCGCGGATAAATTCGAGATGCCTGAGGAACATGCGGCGGTAGTAGTCAAAACCCGTGAGGCGCCAGTCTCCCAAGCTCCAAAAGATTTGAAGCACGTACCAGTGGATCCGGGCGTGGCGGCGTTTGAGGTCGCGGGCTTCGCGGTTGGCCCGGGGGAAAAACTCGGCGTCGTGGAAGCGCCCTTCCAGATAACCGGAGACTTGCCTGATCGAGGCCGTGTAGGCCCGGTTCTTCGAGGCTGCCTGAACGTTGACCGGAAAGCCCCGCGCTACAAGGTTGCGCATTTCGTCGAGGTAGGCGTCGCGCTCAAACAGCGCTTGGGCCGCTTGGTCGGGGTCGGCGGCCTTGTCGAGTTTTTCGAGAAGGGCGCTGTAGGCTTGGGCGTAGTCTTGCTTGAGCTTGTCAAAATCGACTCTCGGCCCGCCGGTGCCGTTGAGATCGGGGTGCAGGCGTTTGACTTCGGTCTTGTAGAAAGCCCTGAGGCCGTCAAGAGTCGAGAGCTCACCATTTCTGATCAAGGTCAGGAACGGGTTCACGATTTAAGCATAACCGGAAGCCGAGGGAAACGTCAGCCGTGGGCCGGACTCGGCCCTCAGGGGGAGGTGACCACCTCAGAGTCGGCGTTGGACACAATCACGAAAGTTCCGCCACCAAACGCCAAGCAGGACCAGTCATCGGCGACCGGCAACGTTCTGGTTGTCCAAGTCAGTCCGTCCGTAGACGTAGCGGCAATCGACGTCGATTGCACAACGGCGACGTACAGCCCGACTCCCGAAGTGACGGCGGTAAAGAGTGCGGGCAGGGTTCCTGTGGCATTCCAGGTGGTTCCATCGGCCGAAATCATGCTGATGGCTGTCGTCTGATTCACCGCGACAAAGTGACTTCCCCCATAGGTCACTGAGGTCCAGCCAGGGCTCGACACCGTGTGGGGTGTCCACGTTACTCCATCGGGAGATGTCGCCACCACTGTCTCTGCGGGACCGACCGCCAAGAAAACGCCGTTGCCATAGGTTACGCAAGCCCAGTTATTCAGGTTGTTGTTGGGCAGATTGCCGCCGGTGGACCAGTTCGCACCATCGGTTGAGAACGCTGTTGTAGCAGGAACACCGCTCGAGCCGAAGGCGATGGCGACAAATCGACCGCCACCGTAGGCCACCGACGACCAACTCTGGGTCGAGGGCAGAACGTGAGGAACCCAGCTCAAACCATCGTATGAGGACTCAACCTCGCTGCTGCCCGAGCCAATGGTGACAAACTGGATTCCTCCAAAGGCCACCCCGCTCCACGTTTGACTGTCAATAGTTCCACCTGTCCAAGTATGCCCGTCAGAGGAAGTAGCGACACCGCCATATCCGACCGCAACAAACCGGCCGTTACCATAAGCCACGGCGTTTCCACCGCCAATAGGAAGCGGAGCATGATCTGTCCAGGTCGAAGCGAAGTTGATGGGAGTCAAAGTGACCACATAGTCCTTGCTTATACCGTCGTTTCCAAAAACTGTGTACGTCGTCGGCTCGGAAAAGTCGTTGGCGGTGACCCCGCTTGTCTGCACTACCGAACCTACCTTGACCATGGCTCCCGAAATGGAAAACTTGGCGACGAGACTTGTTAAGGGAACACCAATCGCTACATAAGCAGAAGCGGTGCGTGAGGACTCGCTCACCATCGTGTTGACTGACAGGCTGGGAAAACTCAACGCTGTCAGAGTGGGCGACCACTGAATCTTGGTGCTCGTCGGTGGGCTACACGACTGGAGAAATAGAGGCAGAAGCCCCAATGAAAGGAGAAACAAGGCAATCTTTAAGAACTGGTTTGTCATATTGTTAGCTCTGCAAAAATTACCACGTCCGATGACTTCGGACGAGAAGAATGCGGTTTTTGTTTTCAAGGGACCACGACCGCCACATGGCCGTCAGCCGGCGCCGAGACCACGTACCGGCCGTTGCCGAAGGCGAGGTCCTGCCACGTCGATACAGACGGGAGGGCCGCCCAGCTTACCCAATTGACGCCGTCAGTCGACGCTGCGGTCGCGACGGCTGGCAGCGAGGTGGTAGTCCAGTGGACGCCGTCGGTCGAGGTGGACACGAGAGAGTTTCCGCCGACTCCCACAAAGACACCGGCGCCAAAAGCCAAAGGAGCGGGATTGACGCTGGGAGGGACCACAGGCTGAGACCAGCTGGCGCCCGAGGTCAGACTGAAAAACACAACGGTGACAAGGTTGGTCTGAACGCTCCCGTCTTCGGCTGCGACCGCATAGGTTACCGGGCTTGAGAAGTCATTGAAGGTTGCTCCGCTCGTTTGGGTTGTCGAGCCCACCTGAAGTGCCGTCGCCGTGATGGTAAACGTTGCGACCAAATGGGTGACGTCGGTTCCCGTCACCAGCGACACCGAAACTGTGTGGAGGGTTTCGTTGACTTCCCCAGTCGCCGCCAAAGTCGGGATATTGAAAGCCGTCAGGGACCTGTTGCTGCTCTTTTGGAGCGTTTTGCTGCCAAGGTTCCAATGAGAAAATGGACGCATAGTTTTATGCTCTACGCGGTTTCTTTGTCTTCAGATGGCCGACAGCCAGAAAAATGACGAAATTCCTGCTAAAAGAAGAAAGGAGGTCGCCATGAGTCCCGAACAAAGTTGGAGTCTCGAAGGAAGGATGGCATTGGTCACCGGCGGCGCCGTCGGCATTGGGCGGGCGGTCGCCCTGGCCCTGGGAAAGGCTGGCGCGGTGCTGGGCATCCACTACCATCGCAGCCGGGACGAGGCCGAGGCCCTTCTCGGGGAACTGGAAGGCTTAAGCATTCGCGGCTTCCTTGTCCATGCCGATCTGACTCAAGAGAATCAAGTCGAGCACGTCATCAGCGAAGTCATCAACTACGGGGGGCGCCTCGACATTGTCGTCAACAATGCAGGAGGCATGGTCAAACGGTCTCGCATCGAAGAAACCAGCGTGGAGGATTGGAGGCAATCCATCGACCTCAACGCCACCTCGGCCTTTCTGGTCTGCAAACACGCAGCTCCCCACCTCAGGGCGACAGGAAACGGCAGCATCATCAATATCTTGTCGCTTTCGGTGCAAACCGGAGGCGCCAACGGCGCTGGAGCGTACGCGGCCGGGAAAGGCGCCCTCACGGTGTTGACGCGGACCCTCGCCAGAGAACTGGCGCCGCAGGTCCGCACCAATTCAGTGATGCCGGGAACCGTCGAAACCCAGCATCACGAAGTGTTCTCGACTCCCGAAATGATGGAAAACTACAAGAAGCAGACCCCTTTGGGACGCAATGCCCGTGCCGAGGAAATTGCAGGCTCGGTGGTGTTCCTGGCCAGCGACCTGGCTTCTCACATCAACGGAGCTCTGATCGACGTCAGCGGAGGGCGCTTCTTGAGGTGAGTTCATGGTTTGAGGGAAAAAGAGACAGGATAACAGGATTTTCAGGATTTACAGGACCTAAGAAAAAAGGCACGAAAACCCGGGAGAGACCTCTGATTTCAATTCCAAAGTCCTCTTTCGATCTTTTTTTCCTGCCAATCGTCTCAATCCTGAAATCCTATCACATTTCTCATTAAGTGCGTTTTACCCAGCTCTGTCGGTCAGAGGATTTCGCAATCGTCGAGGCGGGGACCGAACCTCGCACCGAAACCAGAGGGTAGATCACGCAGCGTCGGCCCAGTACGACACCGGGATTGAGAACGGCTTGGCTTCCTACGTCGGCACCGTCTCCGGCCAGGACCCCCAACTTGTTCAGACCCGAACCGACCCGCTCCCCGTCCCACTCGACCAGGACTTCTCCCCCACCGGCCTTGAAGTTCGAGGCGATGACGCCCGCGCCGAAATGCACTCCCAAGCCCAGAATTGAGTCGCCGATGTAGTTGAAGTGGGGCGCCTGGACACCGTCGAAGAGAAGGCAGTTCTTGAATTCGCTGGAGTTGCCCAGCACGCAGCCGTCGCCGGTGAGCACCCCTGAACGGACGAAGGCGCCAGGTCGGATTTCACAGTCTCGGCCGATGATCGCTGGACCGCGAAGCGCGGCCAACGGGTCCACGAGGGTCCCCTTCCCTACCCAAACTCCTGGAACCACTTCTTCAAAATCGGAGCTGAGCCTCGGTCCCAGCTCTAGAAGAAAGTCGAGAAGCAGCGGCAGGACCTGCCAGGGCCGCGTCACGCGGTCGAACAGCGGTCTTGCCGCCGAGTGCGAAAGATCGAACAGGTCTCGGGTGTCCATGAAATGAGTATACTCTTGAGATGAGCGTTTTCGATTCTCTGTCTCCGCAGGCCGTTGTGCAGGCCGTGGAAGCTTTTTCTGGCCTGAGGTTCGACGGCAGTCTGGAGCCCTACAACAGCTACATCAACCGGGTTTACGGCCTCAGAGATGAAGAGGGAAAAGGCTGGGTGGTTAAATTCTACCGCCCCGGCCGCTGGAGCGAAGCCGCCCTTCTAGAGGAGCACGAGTTTTTGAACGACTGCGCCGCCGCCGATCTTCCCGTCGCGCGGCCGCTGATGCAAGAAGGTCAGACCCTCGGGGAGTTGGACCTTCCCGGCCAAGAGCTCCCCTTCTTTTTTGCGGTCTTCGAAAAAAAGGGAGGGAGGAATTTTGACGCCGAAGGTCAGGAGGATTGGCTCCGTTTGGGGCGGCTTTTGGGCCGCCTGCACGCCGTTGGCCGCCAGGGCCGGTTCATCCAGCGCCCCGTCTTCACCCCCGAACAGACCCTGGAACCCCAGGTAATTGATCTTCTGGTGTCTGGGGCCGTCTTTCCCGACCTCGAAACGCCTCTGGAAGACTTGCTCCTCCCTGCAGCTCGATCGTTGAGAGGCTTGTTCCCCTCGTCCCAGCTCCAAAGAATCCACGGAGACGTTCACCGCGGCAACATTCTTGACCGGGCCCGAGACGGACTGCTGCTCATGGATTTTGACGACTGCGCGTGGGGACCGCCCGTGCAGGATCTGTGGTTGCTGCTGCCCGGTCACCGCGACGACTGCCGAAGCGAAATTGCCCTGTTGTCGGAGGGCTACGCAGAGTTTTCCTCCCCGGAAGCCCTGAATTGGGAGGCTGTGGAAGCTCTTCGGCTGATGCGCATGGTGCATTTCTTGACGTGGTGTGCCCGACAGCGGGAAGACCGGGGGTTCGAGGCCAGCTTTCCGGGATGGGGAAGCAAAGGGTTCTGGATCAAAGAGTTTGAGGACTTGCGGGAGCAGGTGGAGAGGTGGACCGCCTCATGAAATTCTCACACGATCATGAGAGAATCTGAGCGGAGGATTTGATGAACCGCTCAAAAAGGCCCGCTATTTGGGGCCACCGGGGAGCGATGGATTTTGCCCCGCAGAATTCCCTTCCCTCGTTCCGTTTGGCTCAGGAACAGGGCGCCGATGGCGTGGAGCTCGACGTCCAACTGACCAAAGACGGGGTCCTCGTCGTCTTTCACGATGCGCGGGTCGAGGCGCTGACCGACGGCCACGGAGCGCTGTCATCGTATAGGTGGAACGACCTGCGCCGCCTCGACGCCGGCAGTTCCTTTGGAAGAAGCTGGAAAGGAACCGCCATTCCCACTTTGGAGGAGGTGATGGAAACCCTTGATTCCCGCCTGACGGTCAACGTCGAGATGAAGACAGCCCTCTCAGAGGAGGCCTGGTGGGACAAATGGCTCACCCTGGTCAGGGGACCTCGCCGTCTGTCGGAGGCCCATCGCGTTGCCGCGCGGTCCGAGGCCAGACCTCTGGCTCAGGCGGTGGCTAGAGTCCTGGGTTCGACCGTTCCGGGGCGTTTTGTGATCTCGTCGTTCGACCCACTGGCGCTGGAAGCCGTGGGGCCGCTGTTGCCCGAAATCCGCCTGGGGTTTCTTCACTCCCCCACCGTGCCCTGGGACACGCCCGCCTTGATGGAAACAATCGCGCATCAGGCCTGGCACCCCCATCACAGCCAGGTTACGGCCGAAGCGATACTCCGGGAAAACGCGGCGGGCCGCCAAATTCATGTCTGGACAGTAAACGACGCCGCTCACGCGGTCCGGCTGGGAGCGCTAGGCGTCGACGCCATCATCACCAACCGGCCAGCGGAAATTTTGGCGGCATTCAAGCTGTAATCAGAGTTCCAGCGAAAGGTCACCTTTAGGAAAGGTGCGGCACGCCAGCAGCCATTCCCCGGTGGAACTTTTCACGCGGCAGGTGCCGCAGTCTCCTGACCGGCACGACGAAGGAAGATCGATGCGGGCGCGCTCGGCCAGTTGGAGCACGGTCGTCCTTCCATCTGAGGGAACCTCCTTTCCGGTGCGGGTGAAGGTGACAACACCAGGAAACGCTTCTTCCGGAACCTCGAGCGCCGCCTCGCCGAAGAGTTCTTCGTGGTAGCGGCGGTCAATTTTGAAGGCCGCCCTGGCCAGGAGTTCACGGATGCTGGCCCGGTAGCCGTTCGGACCGCAAACAAAGGCACGGCGGTCGCGGTAGTCAGGGCAGAATTTTACAAGGCCCTGATGGTCCCAATGGCCTTCCTCGCTGGTCACCCGTGTGCCGAGAGTCAGCCGCCCCTTCATCGACAAACGCAGGCTTTCCAGCTCGGTGGCAAACAGCAAATCGGCACGTGTTCGGGCGGTCTGATGAAAAGCCACGTCGACGGGAAGGTCGTTTGCCGCAATCCAGCGGAGCATGGCCATCAGCGGTGTCACGCCCGAACCGGCACCCAGAAAGAGCAGAGAATCCCAAGGATGGTCCTTCAGGGTGAAATTGCCCCCGATGGCTTCGCCCGTCACCAACTCTCCTGGCCTCAGATTCTTGTGAAGCCACGACGAAACCAAGCCGTCGGGCAGGTGTTTGACCGTGATTTCCACCCCCCCCGAGGGAGCCGAGGAAATCGTGTAGGAGCGCCGAAGGATTCCGTCGGGTAAATCGAGCCGCAAAGTCAGGTACTGGCCCGCATTCCATGAGAATTTCAGCCCGTCGGAGCGGGCCAGCGAAAAGGTTTTCACGCCGAAAAGTTCGTCGCGGACGGCCGTGCAAACCAGGGTTGCCGGACCTTCGGGCCAAGGCGCATGGTTGTGGGTTTCAAGCGTCTCGACAGCTTGAACCAGCGGCCGGACGGCGCCAAAAAAGAGAGGCCGCCGGGTTTCCAAAACAGTCACGCCATCCCCGACCCGGACAGTTCCGCCCGAAAGAGGCATCAGGTTCATGCCGAAATAGATTCCCGTATCGACTTTCCGGTACCCCTCCAACGTGGCGACGGGTTCGCCTCGGGGATGCCTTTGTCCGGTCTCGGGGTCGATGGTGGTGAACTCGCACCGCCCGCAGCCGTCGAGGTGCAAAAACTCGACCTCGCCGACTTTCACCCTCCGCCACCCGTCCTCTTCGAAGGGCTCGGCGCCTTCGATCACAAAGTTGGGCCGAAACCGGCGAATCGAAAGAGATTCGCCGACCCGCGTCGAGAGGTCGCCGAGGCTCGCGTTGCCAATGGCCAAGACTGGCGCCGCATCGGCGAAGGTGAGTCGCCGGTCCCGGTCCCAGAGAAGCGTCCTCCGACTCTCTCCAAGCCAGGCCAGGCGGATCTCGTCCTGCAGAAACTCAGAGAGCCATCGGGCAGCGCCGTCTCCCTGATCCCAGGCTGGGAATCTTTCGTTCCACACTTTGACCGAGGCTTGGGTGGAGGCCCCGGGTTGTAAAATCAGAGGATCTTTTCCCGGCGCCGACAAACGAAGCGTCGCTCCATCCCAAGAAACCGTAACCAAGACAAGCCGAGGGTGGCTTCGTCCGCTCACAAACGTGCCGTCGGCAGTGTGCGCCAGAAACCTCCTGTCGAACGCAAGCCCCTCGGGCCGGACTTCGGCCTCGGTGACGGAGTTGCCCCGACCCGATTTCAGGGGATGCTCGAAAAGTTGGGAGAGCCGAAGGGTGGACATGCGGGAAGAGTATCTGGCGCGGGGAGGTCAAAACAAGAGGACAACCACACGTAGGGACGCAGAGGGAAGAATATGAAGCTGTACTTGAGTTTTGGAGGTCTCGAATTCCAAAGAGCGAAAGTCATGACTTTGGTCGATCTCCTTATCGAGCAACGCGTCATCGTGGAACTCAAGTCTTGTGAAGAGGACCATCGGTCGCATTGGAAACAGCTGTTGACCTATCTGAAACTGCTGGATCTGCGAGTTGGCCTGCTCATCAATTTCGGAAAACCGCCCCTTAAGGATGGCCTCCGTAGAATCCTCAACGGCTACCCACCACCGCGGTGACTCCTTCGTGTGAGAACTCTTCCTTCCCCAAGCTTTCTTTCGTACTTTGTTTCCATGAAACTCCAAGCCGAACGACGACACAGGGCCTTTCGCGACGCCATGACGTGGAAACAATTTCTTGAAACGATGAAGGTCAACCGCCTCGCCATCGAGGCCAACTACGAGGCCTACCAATTGAACGCTTCCGACAAGGCTTTTTTGACAGGACTTCCCGGAGTGACAGACGTGCTCGTGCTGGCTCACGACTGGTGCGGCGATGTGGTGGCAAACCTTCCGCTGTTTGCCAAGGTCGAAGCGGAAACCGGGAAACTGCGGCTGCACATTATTCCCAAGGATCCTGACAACGTCGACGTCGGCAAGCTCTATCCTCATCCCGATGGCGACGTCCACATTCCCATTTACATCTTTTTCGACGCCCAAGGCCGCGAGAAGGGTCATCTGATCGAACGGACTCCCGAGATCACCGACAAGATCGGGCTTTGGATTCTGCAGTTCTGGGCGGCCCACCCGCACTGGAAGGGACAAGGAAAGGATTTTTCGTCGCTGGAACCCGAGGTCAAACAAGCCTTGCTGGAAAAGCTCGGAACTGAGCGGCCGAAGGTCAGGGACCTGGAGAAGAAGACCATCTTCGAGGTGTTGGGGAAGATGCTGGCTTAGCCTTCCTGCAGCACTGACAAAATATTCCCCGCCGGATCTTTGAACCACGCAATGTCGGGGCCTCTTCCCGAAGCGATTCCGCGGACAATACCGTCGGTTCCGGTCATAGGCGGATAAGCTTCGAAGCGAACGCCCTTTTCGACAAGGGCGCGGACCGCCTTGTCGATGTTGTCGACGGGAAAGTTAAGAATGGTATAGGTGGCGGGGGTGTGGTCGGGCTTCGGGTAGACGAAGATGCCGTTAGTGCCCGCCACCTTGAGCCACAAACCCATGGGCGTCGTCTCGACGGCAAGTCCGAGGATTCCTCGGTAGAACGCTTGGGCCGCCTCCAGATCGGTCACTGAAAACCCCGAAAACGCCTTTGTTTCTGTGAACATGCCGCCTCCTTATTCGATCCAGCCCGAGTCGCGGGCAAACCCTATGATAACCGAGGTTCCCACTTGAGGCTGGGGGTGCCTTGGATCGACAAGAGTGTCCGACCAAAGGAGTTGGTCCCCCAAAACCACCGCGGTCCGAACAACAGAACCCAAAAACGAAACCGACTGAACCACTCCCGACAATTTCTCCCACCCGTCGCCCTCGGGATTCAAGACTACGCGCTCGGGCCTCAGCGACCAACGGGCTTTCACCCCGGGTGTTAGCGGCTGGGCAGGCGTCACGATTTGCCCGGCGACAAGGAATTGGCCCTCGGGTGTTCCCTGCCCCTCCACAGTTCCCAGATGTCCGACAAACGAGGCGACGTGGGCCGTTGCCGGCTCATGGTAAATCTGCGCCGGTGTCCCGACCTGCTCGATCCGCCCCTTGTCCATCACGACAATTCTGTCCGAAAGCGACAGCGCTTCTTCCTGGTCGTGGGTGACATAAATTGTCGTGATTCCGAGGGCCTTTTGCAAGGCGCGGATCTCGGTGCGGAGGTGCTGCCGGATCCGCGCGTCGAGAGCCGACAGCGGTTCATCGAGCAGGAGAACCCGCGGACGGGGAGCCAACGCACGGGCCAAGGCGACTCGCTGCTGCTGCCCGCCGGAGAGCTGATGGGGGTAGCGCCCGCCAAAGTCGCCGAGGTGGACAAGCCCAAGAAGCTCGTCGACGCGCCGTTTGGCTTCGGCTTTCGGCACGCGGCGAACTTTCAGGCCAAAGGCCAGGTTCTGCGCTACGGTCAGGTTGGGGAACAGGGCGTAGTTCTGAAAAACCATGCCCACGTTGCGCCGGCTGGGGTTCTTCTTGGTGATGTCTTCTCCCGCCAGGGTCAAGCTTCCCGAATCGGGCGACTCGAATCCGGCCACCATGCGCAACGTCGTCGTCTTGCCGCAGCCACTCCCCCCCAAGAAAGAGACGAATTCTCCTTCTTGGACCGCGAGATCGAAACCCTCGACGGCCACTTGCTGGCCCCAGGATTTGCGCAGTTTAGCGAGTTCGAGATACGCCATGGTCGCCTCGGGAGAAGAAATGGATAAGACCCAGGGAACCCCAGGTCAGGGCAAAACTGACAATAGAAAGCGCCGCCGGTTCGTAGGCCAGGTCGCGGCCAACCAGCGCCATGTACGGACCGAACGCCGGCCAGGCCAACAACACGGCTAGGGTCAGTTCCCCCAGCACGGTGGCCAGGGTAAGAAAGACGGCCGACAGGAGGGCCGAACGGAGATTGGGCAGGATGACGGAGAACAAAGTTCGAAAGGGACCGGCGCCGAGACTCGATCCGGCTTCCCAAAGGCTCTTAAGGTCGATCGCCCTGAGGCCCGCGTCGATGGAGCGGTAGACAAAGGGAAAGCAAAGGACCACGTACCCCGCCGCCAAGAGGAGAGGGCTTCCGGCCCAAGCAAAAGGAGCCGGTCCGTAGAGCTTGATGTAGCCAAAAGCCAGAATGACCGGTGGCACCACAAACGGAAGCAGGCTGAACAGGTCGAGCACGACCTTCCAACGAGGTGCCCGAAGGTGAACCCAAAGCGCCGTCGGCACCACAAGAAGCAACCCAAGGACCACCGTGAGCACTGCCATCTCCAGCGAGAACGTGAAGCTTTTCAAAAAGTGAGGATCGGCAAAAACGTTGAGGTAGGCCTGGAAGCCCAATTGGTCCTTCTTGCCCTTCAGCGAGAACAGAAAGGTCGCCGCCATCGGAACAAAGAAATAGAGCGCCCCCAAGGTGTAGAACAGCATGGCTGAGAAGCGATACTTCGTCTTCATGACAGGCCCCACTTCGCGGCACGCCGGTGCGCCCAAGTGTAGACGACAATCGACACCGCCATGATGGCCACCATGCCGAGCGCCAGAGCGTACCCGAGCCCTGGGTTATGGAGCACATCACCCCGGATCTGCGCGCCGATAAGAATGGGAACCAGATTGATCACCCCGCCGGTCAGCGCGTACGCCGTGGCGTAGGCTCCAAACGCGTTCCCAAACAAAAGGAGAAAAGCCGCCAGGAGTGGTGGCAAGAGCACAGGTAAACCGACACGGGACCAATAGGTCCAGCGGCCGCCGCCCAAGCTCACCGAAGCCTCGCGCCACTCCTTCTTCATCCCCTCTAGAGATGGAGTGATGATGAGAACCATGAGCGGCAACTGAAAGTACAGATAGGTCAGCGCCAGGCCCACGAAACTGTACAGGCTGAAACCTGCGTCATAAATGTCTATTCCAACAAGCTTAAGCAAGGCCGTGATCAGTCCGACCCGGCCCAGAGTCGCGATGAAGGCGAAGGCTAAAGGCACCCCGCCAAAGTTCGACGCCACGCCTGAAAATGTGGTGAGGAGTCCCCTGAGCGCCTGCGGCAAGCCGCCAAGGGTCACCGACCATGCGAGAAGAAATCCCATCACCACCCCCAGAAACGCCGTCAAGGCGCTGAGCTGCACCGTGATCGCGTACGCCGAAACAATTCGCGGCCGACCCAAGTCGATGAGGTTTTGAAGGGTGAGAGCGCCGTCGCGGCCAAAGAACGCCCCGACCAGAAGAACACCGGAAGGCAGAATGAGGAAGAGGAAGGCAAACAACAGGAACGGGGTCACACCGACCCATCCAGGTAGCTTCAAAGCGGGGTTCCTTGAGACTCTCTCAAAACTACTGCGGCGGATTCTGCCTTCGCCAAGAAACTCGCTCGAATCCTCACGTATCAAAGATACGCTCCGGTTCTCCCTCCGTTTTTGGCTTGTCATAACCCGTCCTCGCTACGTATTGAGCGAGTCTCCTTTCAAACGGCTCGTTTCACAAAGAAACTAAAACAACAATTGAACATTGTTGAGCAGAAGCAGAAACCAACTGTAATCGGTGTTATCCCGTGGCGAGCAAGGGCTTTGGCGCGCCTGGCCGAGAAGGAAACCGGAGTGTACTGGAAAGTACTCGAGGATTTCCGACGAGGCCAGGCGAAGTCCAAAGCCCTGTGCAGTACTGATAACGCCGATTTCCTACTTCTTAGCTACGGTGACGCCGACTACTTTGTCCCAGCCATCGGCGATTTGCTGTTTGAGAGCGGCTTGCTGATCAAGAGTGGGGAACACGATGTTGGCGTACGCGGCGGCGGGCGGGAGCTTGTCGGCCACGTCCTTGGGAATCACCTTGCGCTTGGCCAGGTCGGCAAAGCGGACGGGGTGTCCGTAGCCCTTGAGCCAAATGATCTGTCCTTCGTCGCTGTACAGGAATTCCATCCAGAGTTTGGCGGCGTTCGGGTGGGGAGCGTAGGCCGAAATCGCCTGAATGTACACGCCAGCCACAACGCCGTGAGCGGGAATAGTCACACCGATCTCGGGGTTGCCGGCGCTCTTGTCGCGGTTGGCCAGGGCGTTGTAGTCCCAGCGGATCGTGACGGGGGTTTCGCCCGAGTCCACGGTGCCAGGAACGGCAATGAGAGGAACGAAGTTGCCGGCCTTGTTCAGCTTGTCGAAGTACTTGAGCCCGGCGTCGGCACTCTTGAGGGTGCCGCCATTGGCCAAGTTGGCGGCGACGATGGCCATGATCGCCTGGTTGGCGGTTTGCGGATCACCCGCGAGGGCCACCTTTCCCTTGAACTCGGGCTTCAGCAGGTCGGCCCAATCTTTGGGAGGATTCTTGACGACACTCTTGTTGTATTCGAAGGCCAAAGCCCCGTAGTAGTCACCGTACCAAGCGCCATCGGCGTCTTTAACGTCCTTGGGGATGGAGGCCCAGGTGCTGACTTTGTAGTTCATCAAGAGCCCGTCGGCCTTGGCCTGAGGACCGAAGCTCAGTCCCACGTCGATCACGTCGGGAGCCTGCGGGCCCTTGTTGTCTTTATTGGCCTTGATGGCTTCGATTTCGTCCCCGGAGCCACCGTCGGGGTTCAGTTCATTGATCGTGATGTTGTACTTTTTGGTGAAGGTTTCGATCGCCTCGCCGTAGTTGACCCAGTCGTGGGGCAAGGCGATGACGGTGAGCTGTCCTTCCTTTTGAGCCGCGGCCACGAGGGCCTTTGACTGGGCAAAGGCAGGAGAAGCAGCGACAATCACGGCAACAGCCCAAAACAGAACGAGTTTTTTCATGGGAACTCCTTGAACAACGAGGGTGCTCCCAGCAAGTCAGGGCATTGTTCTATTTTCGTGAGTTTTCCGTGAGCGTCGGCTCAAGAGGAGGTTTCCCTTCGGAAGGCCTCCAGCAGCCTTAGAGTGGTCGGTCCAGGCTTCCCGTCGCCTATGGTGCGGCCGTCGACGTTGGTGATGGGCATCACTTCGGCGCCGCTTCCCGTCATGAAGGCCTCGTCGGCGGTGTACACATCGAAAAGCGCCAAAGCGGTCTCGGCGGAAGGAATGCCGAGTTTTGCTGCCTGTTCGAGGACGACGCCTCGGGTAATCCCCTCCAAAGCGCCATGGATGGCCGCCGGAGTCTTCAGGACCCCATTTTTGACAACAAAAACATTGTCCGCGGTGCACTCGGCCACCAATCCCTCGGTGTTGAGCATGAGCGCCTCGAGGCACCCGGCGCGCTGCGCTTCGATCTTGGCCAAGATGTTGTTCAAATAGTTGAGCGACTTCACCCGCGCTTCGGCACTCGACCGGGGCGTTCGGCGGGTGCTGGCCGTCACGACAGGAATTCCAGTGGCGTAGAGTT
>CAYYUZ010000102.1:0-14393 GCA_964475005.1 uncultured Spirochaetales bacterium | reverse complement strand
ACCACACCTTGGTGGTCGAGGCGGGAAACGGCGAGGTGACCCGGCTCCATCAGGAAGTCACCGAGAGGATACGGATCGTTCGCCGCCTGGATTTTACAAACCCCGACCGGCTCACCGCCACCTACGAAGAACACCGAGCCATCTTGCAAGATCTGCTGGGCGCACGGGTCGAACAGGCTTGCTCGCTGCTGGAAGCGCACATCGCCAGTAGCCGCGCCGCCGTCGAGACCATCACCATGGTTCGTCTGGAGACGGCCCGTTCCGCGCGATTCGAGGGATAAACGTCGCAAATGGGACCGCAGGGCCTATAATTGAAGGGTATGAGCAAGGAGATTGCGGCTTCACCGCCAACCATCGGGCTCCTCGTTCGGCGCATTGATCGCAATGACTACGATATTGAACTGTGGAAGGCGGCCTACGACCTGGCCCGGGAGCAGGCGTGCAACCTGCTGTTGATCGCCGGGCACTCGTCTTTCGCCTTTGATCCCCATGATCGGGCACGGTCCGCCGTGTACCGAATGCTGAACCCTCAACTCCTTGACGGGGTCATCCTGTCTCAAACCGTCCCCCTGTGGCAGCGCCCCGAACAGGTCGAACAGCTGGCCCACGAGCTTCCCCATCTTCCCATCGTGACAACATCGATCAAGGTCGGTGACCTGCCTTGCGTTCTGGTTGACAACGCCCCTGGCCTTCGGGCGCTCATGCGTCACCTAATCGAGGTCCATCGCTGCAGGCGCATCGTTCACGTTCGTGGACCTCAGGGGAATCTGGAGGCGCAGTGGCGCGAAGAAGTCTGGCGAGACGAATTGCAGCGCGCCGGGGTCACTCCCGAAGACAGGTGGCTGGTTCGAGGCCACTATCAAAAGGAGGAACTCGATCGCATCGGATACACCGTGATGGAACAAACCGGCGGCCAATTCGACGCCGTGGTCGCCTGCAACGACACCGCAGCCTTTCGAATTCTTGAAGACTTTCGGGCGCAAGGGATCCTCGTTCCCGCCGACTTCGCCGTGTGCGGCTTCGACGACACAGTTTATGGCCAGTTTTCGCGGCCGTCGTTGACCACGGTCAAACAGCCGACCCAAGAACAGCTCAGATGCGCGTGGCAACAGCTGGTTCTCCGCCTGCGGACGAAAACGGACTCGCCGGATCAAACCGTCGAAACTGGCCTTGTGGTTCGCTCCTCGTGCGGTTGTGGCCCCTCCGCTTGGAGTGCCCAGGCGTTCCCCCTTGTCGAGTCGATTCTCGAGAGGGCGGCCCAAGCGGGTTCGCTTGATGCGTTCGCAGGCGATCCTCGTCACGACTTGGTGGCCACGGCAACGTTCAACTTTGCCGAAAGCGCAGCCGCCCAGGAACGCGTTCGCATTTTGAGCGACTTTGACCGCGCCATGAACCAGGTGACCGAGACCGGACAGCTGATTCAAACCCTCCACCACTGGCTACCCCAGCTGGGAATCGAACGCTTTGGCCTGCTGGCCACCTGTACCGACACAGGCGTCCTGAGGCCCGTCAGAAGTCAGGAACGCCCCCAGATTCTCCTGCCGGATCTGCCGGAATTCTTCCGCGTGCTGACCACGCGTCCGCTTGCGTCTTTTGGCGTCCACGAGGTGATTCGTGGGCTCGAGCTCAACCTCGACCCGTGGTTCCGGCTGATCCGGCCCTTCACTCTGGGGACCTTTCCGCTGGTGATGACCGAGGTCTGGTACGGTTTGGCGTTCTTGGAGGTTTCGCGGGAGTCGGGTTTTCTCGAGCGCGCGATTCAGGAGCAGATCGCCTCCGTGTTCCATCGTTTGGCCCTTGAGAAGGCCTTCCTCGACAAGAACTTGGAAGAACGAACCCGCACTCTCCTCCAAACAGAGAAGACAACCACGCTCCGGCGGCTGGTTTCTGAAGTGGCCCACGAAATCAACACACCCTTGGGCGCCATCATTTCGTCGAACGCCTCGCTTGAGATCGGCCTCAAAGAGGTCGCCGGAGATGCCCCGGAGTTCTTTCGGACCCTGTCTCCAGAGGCGCGGCTCCTGTACGACGAGTTGTTTCAGTACCATGCCCAGGCTCACCAACGGCCAACGGCGCAGGAAGGCCGAGACCTCCGCAAGAGCCTTGCCGCGGTTCTTGAAAACTGTGGACTCCAAGACCCGGCCAAGGCGGCCGAAGAACTTGTCGTGCTGGGTTGGCAGGGCACCGAGCAACAGTTGCGGGAGCGGGCCAAGATTCCGCAGTTTGAGTTTGTGGTGGCGCGTCTGGGTCGCATCGACGATCTGATGACCTCATCGCAAATCATCGCCAAGGCGTCCGAGAAGGTGTCGCAGTTTGTTTCCAAGCTTCGCTCTACCATTCTGACCTCGGGTTCCCAGGAACTCTCGCACGCTGACTTACGCGAAAGCCTGGAAGCCGCGCTTATGGTGATTCAAGACGAAATTCCAACGGGAATTCAGATTGAGTGGGACTGGCCGCAGGCCACGACCGCGATTTGCCGCCCAGAGGAACTTCAGAACGTTTGGATTCCTGTGTTGCGAAACGCTCTGCAGGCCTCGGGGACCCACGGTTCGATCAGATTGACCTCCCGCATGGAAGAACCGTGGGTCCGGGTCAGTGTTGCCGACAACGGTGAAGGTACCCAAGAGGAAACACGTTCGCTCTGGTTCACGCCGTTCTTCACACAGCAACCGGGTACCAACGAGCTGGAATCGGCCAGGAGGATCGTCGAGGGTGCCGGCGGCATCCTCAATTTTGAAAGCCGACCCGGCGAGACCGTCTTTAACGTGCGGTTGATCCCCTTCGAGAGCTGAAGTTCCCTTCGCCCGAGGTTTTGGGTTTATGATGGGCCATGGTGAACCGCCCCCCAGTCCAGCCCCGAATTGGGCTCCTTGTCCAGCGGCTTGACCCAACGCACGCCTATCATCGCCGACTGTGGATCACCGCTTACGACCTGGCTCGTGAACGCCACTGCGGATTGCTGATGATCGCCGGACAAAGCCCCGACGGTCCCGATCCTAGCGACGTAGCGCACACAGCGGTCTACCATTTGCTTGGCACCGACCTCTTTGACGGCGCCCTAGTCTCCCAGACAGTGACGTCCCGAATGGCCCCCGAACGTTTGGCCCAATTTGCGGCCGAGTTGCCGACTTTTCCGTTGGTGACCACCACCATTCCCCTTGGAGCCAGACCGTGCTACCGGGTGGCCAATGAACCCGGCCTGCGGGCCTTGATGCGTCACCTGATCGAGGTCCACGGGTGCCGGCGCATTGTTCACGTACGAGGCCCCCACCCCAACCGCGAGGCGGAAATTCGTGAAGCAGTCTGGCGCGAAGAGCTTGAGCGCGCCGGGATCACTCCCGAGGCCTCCTGGCTCGTGCAGGGACACTACGACATCGAGCGGCTGGGGACGATTGGCTACGAGGTGGTCGAACAGACCCACGGCGAGTTTGACGCCGTGGTGACGTGCAACGATCTAGCGGCGCTGCGGGTGATGGAAGACCTCCAGACCCAAGGCTACAAGCTGCCCGAAGATGCGCTGGTCTGCGGATTTGACGATATTCCATCGGCTCAGCTTTCCACGCCCTCGCTGACTACGGTGAGGCAACCCATCGAGGCCCAAACCCTCGCCGCCTGGAATGGTCTCGAAGAGCTGCGCCTTGCCCGAAACCACCCCGCGTCGTTGACGCTCGACACCACCTTGGTCGTGCGCGCCTCGTGCTCCTGCGGATCCGAACACTGGACTCCCGGCGCCTTTTCCGTGCTTGACGAGGGGCCGCAGGACAGGCAAGCGCTGATGTCACTTCACGAAAACCGGCTGCAGCACGTCACTTCGATGGTCTACGGACTTCACAATTTTGTCCGGGCCCTCAACCGGGTGGGAGAGGTCGAAGATCTGCCCCAAATTCTTCAAGAAGGACTGCCGCGCTTGGGTGTGGGCACCTTTGCTGTCTTTCAGACCTGCACCGCGGCGGGAGTCGCGCGCGAACACCTTTGCACCTGGGACCCGCGCCGCGTTCTTCCCTCCGCACCCGAGTTCTTCCGCTTGCTCACCGCTCGGCCCAATCAAGGGATCAACGCCGATGAAGTCTTTCCAGGAGAGGGTTTTGCGCCCAAGGCCTGGCTGGATGCTCTGGGTTCTTCCATCTTGGGAATGTTTCCTCTTGTCTTGGGCAACGTTTGGTTCGGGGTGGCCTTTTTTGAATTGCCGCGTAATGCGGGCGTGCTTGAACGGGCCTTGCAGGAGCAGCTGGCGTCGGTGTTCGACCGCCTCTCCCGCGAGAAGAGTTTCCGGGAAACCTCGACCGAAGCTAAGGTCCGAGAGCGTGTTCAGGCCGAAAACATGGCCACCCTCAGGCGGCTTGTCGCCGAGGTTGCGCACGAGGTGAACTCACCGCTGGGGGCCATTGTCTCGTCCAACTCTTCGGTTGGTGCCCGCCTGGCCGACTTGGAAGACGATTGGTTGAACCGTGTTGCTCCGCCCCTGGCCCCGAGCCGGCGCGTTCTTGAGGGTCTTATCCAATCCATGCGCGCTTCTACGGGAATTGACTTTCCTGTCGAGGACCGAAAGAGGCGCGCGTTCCTTCGCCAAACCCTTGAAACTTTGAACGTTCCTGATTCCGAACAAGGCGCCGAAATCCTCATTTCGCTGAACTTCGAAGGAGGGGAGGAGGACCTGGCGAGCTTGGCCTCCAATCCGGAATTTCGGAGAGGACTCACCATCCTGGGACTCCTGGCCGACTTGCGGGTTTCGACAAAGATCATCGATTTAGCGGCGGAAAAGATCGGCAACTTCGTGGCCATGCTGCGAACGACCACCCGGGCCCGCAGCAACGCGGAACTGCTCAGCGTCGATCTCAAGGAGTCGCTGGAAATGACGCTTCTCCTTTTGAAGGGAGAACTTCAGCAGGGGCTGACCGTCGACTGGGAAGGCTCGGTTGTCCCCCGAGTTCTTTGCCGCCCCGACGAGATTCAACAGGTTTGGACCAACTTGCTGAGAAACGCCTTCCACGCCATGGGCCACCAGGGGCGGGTCGTCTTGCGCCTCAGCACCGAAGACGACCTGGTTCGGGTTGACGTCGTCGATACTGGTCACGGAATCGACCCAGCCAACCGCGACCGCATTTTCACGCCGTTCTTTTCGACCAAACCCGAGGGCGAGGGTCTCGGGCTGGGTCTCGACATCACCAAAAAGATCGTCGACAGCATGGGCGGCCGAATCGCCTTCGAAAGCGTTCCGGGTCTGACCACCTTCTCGGTTTGGCTTCGAAGCGAGTCGTTCAGTACCCTTCCGTCACAGGTTTTCGAGGCTTCTTGAATTTCGCCAGACCCATGTTGCGCACCTGGGCCACGTGATAGGTGTCGTGGGGAGGAATCCAGATCAGCGCCTCGGCCAGGGTGCACTCCCATTCGGGAAACGGTTCGTCAAGGCGTGCCGGGTCCAGAGACTTCAGCGCCCCGAGGTAGGTGTCGTGGACCAATTCGGCGTAGGCCAAGGCGCGAGCCCAGGCTTGGTCTGAAACGTCAGGAATAGGAGGAAAACTCGCCTGCTGCCACGGGTAGGGGTCGCAAGGGGCCGAGGCTCCCAGATACCGAACCACCACGTACTTGAAATAGACGCAGTGAATCAGATTGTCCCACGCCGAGTAGCCTTCGACGGTGTTCCGGTCAGCGGCCTCGGAGGCCGTCAGGGGTTTCAAGGTCTCCATGAGCGACTGACCGTTGAAGGTGTGGCCACGGAACTCGCGGTCGGTCATGTCGAACAGCAGTTTGAGGTCGGTGGTCATCGATTTCTCCTGTGGGGGTCTTGGAGTTTCAGGGCCGAAGAAGCTTCTGGATTTCTTGCATTTGGCCCGGCGTAAGCGGTCCGAACTTCAGGGCACCACAGTTTTCCGTGACCTGGACAACGGTTCTAAACCCCGGTATGGGAAGTGTTTTGGGGCTACGGGCCCAGAGCCAGGCGATCGCTCCCTGAGCTAAAGTTCTGCCACCACTGACAAGGATCTCGCGGACGGCGTCGCGCTTGGTCAACCACTCGGGGCTGGGTTTTCCACCCTGGAAGTACTTCATCCATTCGGGGCTTTTGACGCCGCGAACGTCGTCGGCCGAAGGCTGCGATTCGGCCGAATACTTACCCGTCAAAAGACCCATGGCCAGCGGCCCGCGGTTGATGGCGGCCAGGTCGTGCTTCTCACACAAAGCGATGACCTCGGGGTTGTCGTCGAGCACGTTGAGCTGAAGCTGGATCGACGCGCAATGGGGACCCTGGGCAAAGACGGCTGCGCGGTCGGCAAAATCGGTGCTCCAACCATAGGCCCGGATTTTTCCCTCGGTGACCAGAGCTTCGAGGGTCTCACGGACCGGACCGGCTTGGTCCGCAGGGAAGCCGTTGTCATGAAACTGGTAGAGGTCGATGACGTCTGTCCCCAGCCGTTTCAGCGACGCCTCGCAGGCCTGGCGGATTCCTTGGGGAGAAGAATCGCTCCCTGTGACCTGTCGGGTCGCTTCGTCAAACACCGCGTTGAATTTGGTGGCGATGACGACACGGCTTCTGATGGCGCGGATGGCCTTGCCCAGCACGCGTTCGCTGTGCCCGGCACCGTAAACGTTGGCGGTGTCGAAAAAGGTGATGCCGTTGTCGAGGGCGGCTTGGATGGCGCGCGCCGATTCTTCGTCGTCGACCTCACCCCAGCCATTGGGCGTCGAGCCCGTCCAGAAAGGGCCGCCTATGGCCCAGCAGCCCATACCCAAGGCGCTGACTTCGATCCCCGATCGTCCCAATGTTCTTTTCATGGACCCATTCTAATCCGAAACCACGGGTTTTTCCCAGGCGACGAACGAGGCCTCCCTACCGGGAAAATGGAGCGTCCCCACGCGCTTCCAGCCACGTTTGGCGAACAGGGCGTTCATCACCGGGTTTCGGCTGTAGGTATCGGAACGAAGGCCTCTGAGACCGCGCGCTCGCGCCTGCTCCTCGGCGAACGCGAACAAAGCGTTCGCCAACCCCCTTCCTCGGAATTCGGGGAGGACAGCCAGGCGGTGCACGATCAGGGCCGGACGGGCCACGGTCCAGGGGAGGGCTTCGTACTGTTCGGGTTCCTCGAAGTTGAGCACCGCGAAGCCGCGGATGCGTCCTTGGTCCTCGTCCACGAACAAGACCCCGTCGGCGCAATCTTGAAAAAAATGGTCGTCCGTGGGGTAGGCCGGTCCCCACTGATCGTTGCCCGCGGCCCGCATTGCCGCCACGATGGTCGTCAGGGAGCCCGTCACCAAGGGTAAATCGGCCACAGAAGCGCGGCGGATCACGGTTTCCCCCTTTCCAGGTTGGTTCGGACTCTTTGAAGAAGGGAGAGGAGGATTTCCTCTTCCGAGTCCGAAAATCCTGCAAGGCCTTCGGCCAAGTCTTCATTTTCGGCCGTCACAATCGACAGGTACGAAGTCTTGGCCTTTTCTGTCGGCCACAGGGTTTGAGAGCGGCCGTCGTCAGCGCTGGCGATGCGGGTGAGGTAGCCCGCCTTCTCTAGCTTCTGAACGGCCTTGGTCGCGGTGGTTTGGTCGACCCGGGCAACCTTGGCCAGGCGTACCACCGTGACTCCAGGTTGCTCGCACAGGCGGGTCAAAAAGACGAACTGCCCCTTCTGAAGCCCCTGAGCGTGAAACCGGAGATCATTTCGAGTGTGCAGAATACGGGCGATCGATCCCATCTCCCTGTAGTGGTCTGAGTCCAGATTTACATGAATGTTCATGCAAATAGTCGTACACCCGCGTCAGAAAACCGTCAAGGGCTGGGGAAGGACAGAAGGGAATCTCATTTCTTCTCACCTCGGGTTTTCTCCGCTGACTCCGCTAGCTCTTGTCCAGCCCTTCTTCTCCGTTCTCCGTGTGAACCCCAACTCTCGAAACTACGTCGAACTGGAATAGTGCTTCAGCCCCCGATTCCAGGCCAAGACGGCCAAGCCAAGGAACACGGGCGGCGCGGCAAACGCCCAGACTGCGTACTCGACGGGAAGGCGGCCGAGCACAAAGAGGCTTGGAAAGTTCGTGATGACGAAGATCGGGATGACAAACACCCCGACAAATTTGCCAACATGGTCGTAGACGACCATGGGGACGTTGTTGAAATCCCAAAAGGAATCGGCAAGACCCGCCACCGCGTCGGCGTTCACCATGCGGAAGACGAGGGTCATCGGCAGCAGCCACAAGGCGTAGCCGACGGCCGCTCCCGAGGCCGTGAAGAAGGCGTAGCCGACCACCAACCCTAGGTCAACGTGAGTTTTCAGCCTCACCAACCCAATCCCAACAAGCACCAGCCCCGCGATGACATCGAGCAGAAACAACGCCATGTCGGAACGGCGGAAGGTCGCCAAAAACAGACTCGACACGGGCTTGGTGAGAATGAGGTCAAACGACCCGTCGCGGACCAGAGTCGAAAGCTGAAACAGATTCATCATGTAGAGGCCGGCGTAGAACCCCGTGCACAGGACGAAGGTGCCAACAAACACCAAAATCTCGTCGGGCCCGTACCCGGCAATGGTCTTGCCGGCTTGGAAAGCCACGAGAATGTACAGAAGTTTGACGATCAGATATCCGCCTTCGACCAGAAGTCCTGTGACGAAGTTTGCCCGGTATTCGAGCTGGCCCATGAGGTTCATCTTGATGAGCCGAGCCCAGATTTTGAGGTGATGGACGAGGGAGTTCATGAGCCCACCGCCGAAAAACGCCGAAGTCCCAATCCCCAAAGAGTTCTTCCCAGCAAGGCCAGCGCCGCCGCCCAGACCAAGGCCAACAGGAGTTCTCCCACCACGGCGTCAGTGGCCATCCGGCCGGTCAACAGATCGACGGGTACCTGGATGGTGAACCTGAAGGGCAGGGCGCTCAGTACGGCCTTCGCGGAGGGACCAAAAACCGTAAGGGGAAAAATTCCGCCAGAGAGCGTGATGATCACGATCCGAACGGCTTCGAACAGGAACGTCGTTTCCGTCATCCAGAAACCCGCCATGCCAACGCACCAGAACAACAGGAAATTGAACACGAGCGCCACCACGAGTGAAGCCAAAAACACCGAGACCTCTAGAGGGCCGATTCGAAGGCCAACGAACATCGAAAGCAGAACTGTCGCCACGACAAGAATCACGGCCATGAAGAGGCTCTGCAGACTCTTTTCCCCCAAGAAGACCGCCAGGCGGTAGCCCGCGTAACCCAGGGGTTTCACTAGGTAGCGGTCGAGGCCCCCGGTGCGGATGTCTTCGTTGATCTGGTACTCGAAACCCGTTCGAACCAGGCGAGAAACAAGTTGGGACAGCACGGTGTAGGCGACCATTTGACCGAAGGTGTAGCCGAACAGCACCTCACCAGGTGAGAACAGCGCTAGCCAAAGCACGGTTTGAATCACGATGGGACTGGTTGCCGCTAGAAGAGAGAGCAGAAAGTTGGCCCGGTACTCCAGAGCGGCCTTCAAACCTGTACCGAAACTGACGAGGTACTTTTCCATCCCGTCACTCCCCCTCGTTGGCCTGGTAGATCCGCGCAATGCCTTCTTCGAGCGGCGGCTCGCCAATGGTCAAATCGCCCACCGGCCAGGCTGCCAGGGCTTTTTGGCAAAAGTCACGCACCTGGGAACGCGCCAGCTCGAAGTCGGCCCCCAGACCTTCGGCCGCTCGGAATCCTGGTTCGTTCTGCAACTCGCGAAGTTCCATGGGTTGGCTGAAATCGAGGTGCACGGTCTTGCGGTCGCCCAGGGTGGCGTTGACCCCTGTCAGCTCTCCGTCGTAGACGATTCGGCCGTGGTTGATCAAAATGACCCTTTCGCACAGGTCTTCGATGTCGCTCAAGTAGTGGCTGGTGAGCATGACGGTGGTTCCCCAACGCGCGGCCAGCGTGCGGACCAGGTCGCGGATGGCCCGCTGGCTGAGCAGGTCGAGGCCGATGGTGGGCTCGTCCAAAAAAAGCACCTTGGGCTTGTGAAGCAGGCTCGCCACAAGCTCCATCTTCATCCTTTCACCTAGCGAGAGCCGCCGCACTTGAACCGGCAGCAACTTGGCCAACCCAAAGGTCTCGACAAGCTCATCAAGCGTCAGGCGGTACTCGTGTTTGTCGAGCTCGTAGATGGCGCGGTTGAGCGAAAATGTCTCTCGGGCGGGGAGGTCGGGCCAGAGCTGGCTTCGTTGTCCCATGACGATGGCCATCTGCCTGCGGAAGTCCTTTCGACGCTGCCAAGGCAAGTGTCCCAGAACCCGTGCCGTCCCCGAGGTCGGCGGCATGATTCCCGCGAGCATCTTCAGCGTGGTGGTTTTGCCCGCCCCGTTGGGCCCCAGAAAGCCGACAGTCGCCCCCTCTGGTATCGAAAAGCTGACCTCGCGGACCGCCTGCTTCACCAAGACCCGGCGATGGAAGAGGTTAGCGAACGACCCCCTCAGACCTTCGGCCTTTTCGTAGTACGAGAACGAGCGGCCCAGGGCCTGGACTTCAATAGCCTCCATGCGACGCCTCCTGTCACATCTCACTCCCGAAACCGAGGCTTGTCCATAGGGGTAAAGTCGCACCGATAGGACAAATCGAACCTATATCCCCACTTGAATTTCATGATTTTCTCATGGAAGACGGTCACGCAAGGGCTGTTGGCCGCCTACCCTTGGGTGCTGTTTGCCGGACAGAAGCAGCTTGTCGAGGGCCTCACCGCTGCGCAGTCAACGGGTAACCCGACCTTCTCTTTGGCAAGGCCTCGGTTCGTGGTAGACTAGCGTCCATGGACCAAACTACAGACACCCTTGAATGGCATCCGGCCTCGAAACCCAAGCCTGCCGAGTCGTTTGCTCTCGCCGAAGTTCTCCACAACTATGTGGTGGTTCCCCCCTGCGAGGGTTTGCCCGTTCACGCCATTCAATGGGCACCGTTGAGACCCCCGGCGGGTGAGGGTGAAGTCTACAGCTGCACCGACTGACTACTGCCAGGTTCCGTAGAGCACCACGTTGCCCGAAATGGTCAACGTCGACCCGAGTGCGTACGAGGTACCACCTCCGCCGCCGTAGAAGCCTCCGTTGTCTTGAGTGTTCCAACTGACGAGGTTGTACGGCGGCCAGGACAGATTGCCGGTGTTGCCCTTCACGACAACGGTTGCACCGGTTTGGTAGGTGGCCGAGTCAACGGGAACGTTCCCCGTTGTGTTGACCGTGGTGTTCTTGTAGGTCACGGTGTAGGGAGGTCCGCTGTTGGTGGACTGGGTGGTCATTCCCGACGAGGTCGTTGAACTGCTCGTTCCCGAAGCTCCGTAATTGGACGAGTTGGACGTGGTCGGGTTCTGGCAGGCCAGTAGCAGTAGCCCGAGAAGGAAAATTGCCGTATTTCGCATAGTTTTACTCCGTTGTTGTTCTCTACGCCGACGAACCTTGCCTAGATGGGGCTTGCCGAAACAAACCATCCGACCTCGACCCAGCGGCGTAAGTAAGGGCAGGAGTCAATCATGAAGACATTCGTTCTGACGCTGCTGTTTGTTGTGGGCCTCGGGTCTTTGGCACACGCTTCGGGTTCGGGTTCGGGGTCGGGATCCGGTTCAGGTTCGTCGGGGTCAACCCCCGCGAGTCCGGTGACTGCCGCCGATTGGTACAACGCCGGCTACGGGCTTTCGCAAAGCGGCCAATACGCCGACGCCATCGCCGACTTCAAGAAGGCCATTGCGATGAGAGCCAGCTACGCCGAAGCCTACAATATGCTGGGGTACTGCTCCCGCAAGCTGGGCAATGTGACCGAGGCTTTCACCTACTACGACAAGGCCTTGAGCCTCAAACCCAACTTTCCTGAGGCCCGGGAGTACTACGGCGAGGCCTACCTCCAATCGGGCGACTTGACCAAGGCAGTTCAGCAATACGTGATCCTTCAGAAGGCCGGAAGCAAAAATGCCAAGGAATTGCTCGAAAAGATCGACGAATTTGTGAACAAGTAGGATAAGCTTTGGGTACGATGGAGAAAGCAGAGTCCGATGAAGATCTGTTGCGCCGGATCAGCCGGTCCGACCCCGAGGCGGTCCGCCAGCTCTACCGCCGCCACGGGGCGCGCGTGTACAGCTTGGCCTACCACATTATCCGAGACGCCTCCCGCGCCGAAGAAATCACCCAAGACGTCTTTTTGAAAGTCTGGGGAAAGGCGGGCAGCTTTGATGCGTCGAAAGCAGGGGTGTTGACTTGGCTTCTTCGGATCACGCGCAACCGTGCCATCGACCTTCTGCGGAGGGAACGGCCTAGCCAACCGCTTCCTGATGACTTGGTGTCGCTCCATCTCGGTCCTGAGGAGGAGTTGGTTCGTGAATCGCAGGCCCATGGCGTGCGTCAGCAACTGGCCGCTCTCCCGGTTCCGGCCAGGAAGGCCCTGACCATGGCCTACTTTCAAGGCCTCACCCACCGCGAAATTTCGCACGCACTGGGTGAGCCCTTAGGAACTGTGAAATCGCGGATTCGAGACGCGTTGCTGGGACTTCGAAAGAGAGGCTCATGATGAGAAGACAATCTTGGCAATCTGAATGGGGCGACCAGCTCAACCTATCGGTCCCGCTCCACGAGCCCCCTCACGATTTGGAGGACCGAATTCTGGCCGCGGTGCACAAGACCCGACCGCGCGGCTGGAGCATCACCAGAACCTGGGCCCTCGTCGCAGCCGCCGCGCTCTTGCTCCTGGCCGCCGGTAACGTGGTCCAGTTTGCTTCCCGTTCCACGACTATGAAGCCTGGCCTTCTTGTCGTCATGCTTTCCGGCACGTCTGGGGCCCCCAAGGCCTTTGGTACCATTGTCCTTGATCCCGACGACAACCACGGGATCTTGGCGGTACGCGATCTGCCCCTTCCGGGAGCGGGCCACTATCAGCTCTGGCTCAAGAAAGGTTCCGAGATTCGCAGCGCCGGGGCGTTTGGTGTGAATCCCGACGGTTACGGATCGCTGCTCCTGACCATTCCCGCAGGGTTCAGTGGGTTTCATGAGTTCTGCGTGTCTCGGGAATCGGAGGCCCAGACTGTGGTTCCGACCCGACCATGGGTGATGTTAGGAAATCTTTAGGTTCTTCTCGCCAAGGCCCTGGACTGAACCGGTCGCCGGGAAGATACTGGTGGTATGATCTCTCTGTTTCGTCGTCGCCCGGTTGTCGCAGACGACTGGTATGAACGCGCCAAACCCGACGAACTTCGGGAGTACAACGCGTTCGGACCCTGGATCTACGAAGTCCAGGAGCGTGAAGATATGCCGGTCCGGTTTCTGCCTTGGTATTCCGAGCTCGAAAACGCCTTCTATGTTCTGAAAATCCCGGTCAACCGCGACCGGCGCGATGCGCGTCCGGGCCAAGACCTTTACCGCGCAGTGGTCGCCATCGATGCCGGACGGCTTGTCCTGTTGACCCTGGGAGTCTCGGGAAAGGTGGATTGCCGCGAGGTGCCATTCGCCGAGATCGAAGGACTGCGAAACTTTCATGTTCTGCTCCACGCCGACTTTGCGTTCTACCTCAAGGACGGAACTGAGCTGACCTTTTCGTACAATGCAGTTTCTCTCCCCTTGGTCGAGAGAGTGCTCGATTTCTTGAGCGCCAAGATTTCGGGCCAGCCTCCCGACGCAGTTGTCGTCGCTGGACCCAAGGTCCCCGTAGTCGACCACTACTTTCAGCATTTGGTGAGAGAGCACCAGTTTCGCCATCCGGGCAGCCGTGTCGTGTTTTGCGAGGAGCCTGGCATCCGCTACCGCCAAAACCGCCGGCGCAGCCGCAGTCTGGGGCTACTGGTTCTCAAAACCGCGACCGAATGGCTTTTTTTGGACCGAGGCTCGGCCGTGGGACCGCCTTCCCAATCGTCCTACGCCGGAAGCGCGACCTGGGTGCCCTCCTCGGTTTCGCCGGTATTCGAGCTTTCGGAGCCCGACCCGCTTCAGCCTCAGGCCGGCCGAGAGTTCACCGTAGGCTTGAGCGGACGCCGCCTGACATATCGGCTCGTCGGCGAAACCGAAGGCTTGCTTTCACATACAATTCATTGACCTCGCACCCAACCCTCACGGACGGCCTCCAAGCTGAGACCTTCCTAACGGAGGGAACCCCTATCGACACCAAGAAGGTCTCCCCTGTCGGCGACTTGATCGCTAAGGAGAACCTTGACGTGGCCAAGGACCTTAAGCCCGCCGTCGCCAGCTACTATTCGCTTGGCGGAAGGTTGTGGTCGATGCCCTTGAACAGCTCGGCCCCGGTGATGTACTTCGACAAGGCAGCGTTCCGGCAGGCCGGTCTTGACCCCGAAAAGCGGATCTGGACCTACGACGAGTTGGCGACCGCTGCCAAAAAACTGACCAAGAAAGACGCCGACGGCAAGATCGTCCGCGCCGGTTAAGGTTCACCCTCGACAGCATCGCGGCGCTTCGGGGCTACCTCAAGAGCGACGCTGACGCTGGTAAGGG
>CAYYUZ010000101.1:0-14486 GCA_964475005.1 uncultured Spirochaetales bacterium | reverse complement strand
CGGTTTCTCGACTTGACACCGCATCTCAAGAAACAGATAATCAGATACAGGATGATAACATGATTGTGATGTCCGTCACGGATTTTGCCAGGAATATGAAAGAGGTCCTCAACCAGGTTGAGTACAACGGGGAAGAAATTCTTCTCGTGAGGAACAAAAGAAACGTGGTAAAACTCATTCCTCAGAGCCGAGGGGGAAAAGCTCTCGAAGTAATGTCAGACCTCTACCGCACCTTGCCGTCGGAAGCCGGAGAGACCTGGCTTGAGGATTCACGGTCCGCGTCGTTCAAACAGGAACTCCGAGACCCATGGGCTACCTGATCGACACCTGCATTTGGATCGATGTGGAACGGGGAAAGCTCAGTGGTGCCGACGTGGCCCAGATAACGGCCGAGGAAGAGATCTTTCTGTCTCCGGTCACCATTGCCGAATTGCAGTTTGGAGTAGAAATGGCCGCCAACCCGGCAATCCAGCTGGCCCGACAAAAGTCCGTCGATCTCTTGAAGAACAAACCTGTGCTGAGAATTGACGAAGAAACCGGCGCGGTCTACGGGCGGATCGCGGCCTTGCTCCGCAGGACGGGCCGAGGGTCGGAGTTTCGGGTCATGGATCTTTGGCTGGCAGCCCAAGCCTTGCAGTTCAACATGGTTCTGCTCACCAGAAACCCCAAAGTTTTTCAGGACGTTCCTGGACTGAGGCTGGCAGAGTTGTAGAAAGTTGCCGCTTGCCTGAACCCAAGGTCAGTTCTTCACAAAGACGGTAAACGAGGTTTCCTGGAACCAGGCCCCCCCTGCATTGGAAATAGTACGGTAGGGCAGGGCTACGGCACCGGAGGATTGGCTGCTTTTTATCACTGTTGTCTCCCCGAGAGCTCCCCAGGCCATTTCCCATCCCCCGCGAACTCCCCAGCTCCAGTTTTGAGTTCCCTGAAATTCCGCTTCCACGCCGCCTTGCGCGTAGACTCCCCCCTGAATCTTGTCGATGAACGTCGTGGTGGGGGCCCCGGCATAGATGTGGTGATCCATATCAACGCACCAGGTGTAGGGGCTAAACCTCACCGAAGGCGTGAGTTTCCATCCGCGGGTCTCCAGCGTCCACGAGCCGCTCAGGTAGGGGATGTACCATTGCTGCTGGTAAGAGACCAGCAGGCCAGAGAAGCTGACGTCAATGACCTGCCCATCGTTTTGAACATACCGGCCGTTCCCATCCCAACCTTCCCAGGTGGTCCATCGATAGAGCCCTCCCAGTCCAACCTGAAAACCGCCGGGCAGCGAGAACGTTTGTTCTGCCCGAGCGCTCCAATGCGAGGTCATTTTTCCCTGATGCTGAGAGTGGGCATAACTGTAGTCAGTGGCGGCGGCACCGGTGTTCCAGTCCTCGTCGACCATACTGCCGGCGACGAACGGGAAGGCCGCTTCCAAAGCCACAAGGCTCGAAGTCCACGCCGACCAGGGCCATTTTACGGAAAGCTCGACGGCGGGGGAGGGCGGGACCGGCCACACGAGGCGGCTGATCGGGTTGTCGTAGGAGCCATTGCGCAAACCCAGTGCAGTGGCGCTTCCCCAGAGGAACGAGGAGCCGATTTCGAAACTGGGCCGCGGGTTGTCGGCCATCACAGAGGGAACAATGGCAAAGAGAAGGGTCAGGGTTAGGATCCGAAGCCGGTTGCACACTTTCGCGCACTACGGAGGGTCTAGATGCTTGGCCAGCAGAGCGCCCAAATCGACAGAGCGAATGGGCTTCTGCAAGCTGTCTGTGAAACCAAAAGTCTTGGGGGATGACATGATCGGATCCTCACAATAGCCGCTGATAGCGAAAACAGGCAGCCCGGGGTGCATTTTCAGTAACGGGCCGACGGTGTCCTTCCCTCCGTTGCCGCCCTTGACCGTCAAATCGAGAAAGGCCGCCTTCAAGTTTGTTTGGGAAACGCTCATCACAAGCGCCTCCTCTCCGTCCTTGGCTTTAAGGGTCTCGTACCCAAGGAAACCGAACATTTCCGACAGAATCTCAAGGTTGAACGGCTCGTCGTCCATGAGGAGAATCGTGCCGTTGCCCTTGTGTCCGACAATCGCCTGATCCGTTTCAAGACTGATGCCCGACGGAAGAGCCGGAAGAACCACGTGAAAGGTCGTGCCTTGACCCTCAACCGAGTCGACGAAAAGGACGCCGCCGTGCTTTCTGACGATGGACTGTGCCGTGGCCAGGCCCAGTCCATGCCCTGTCGTCTTGGTGGTGAAGAACGGGTCAAAGATCTTGCTCATTAACGCCTTCGGTATCCCCGTCCCTGTATCGGCAATGGTCAGCTCAAGATAGCTGCCGGCAGGTAAAGAAGCGACCATGGCGTCCGACAGGGTGATATTATGGATGGAAATCTGAACAAGACCCCGCTGACTCATGGACTGGCTGGCATTCAAGACAAGATTGTCGACAAGCTGCCCGATAAGGTCCTCATCAAGCGCAGCCGGCCAAAGAGGCTCTCCACTGGTGACTTGGAACTGGGTTTCGCTGCCCGACAGAATGAAAGACGCACACTTCTCAACCAAGGGGCGCAAGGCCATGACCTTGGTTTGGGGGGCATTCCTCTTGGAAAATGCCAGCAGCTGGAGGGTGAGGCTCCTTGCTCGGCCGAACACCGATTCGGCCTTTTCGAGGTACCGGAGCACCCTTTTGGAGTCGTAGGAAGCTTCCTTGGCAAGGGTGATGTAGCCGAGGATTCCACCAAGAAGGTTGTTGAAATCATGAGCGATCCCCCCGGCCAGAGCGTCGAGAGACTCTAGCCTGACGTTCACCTCGAGAGCTTGCTCCGCAAGCTTTTCCCTGGTGATGTCGCTGACCACGACGCGGATGACCGACCCGCCGGTGGGCACGTCCACGAACCGGGCGTCCAGCCGCGAACAGAAAGAATCTCTTGTCCCCACTCGCATTTGCAGGATGATCGACGCCGCTGTCCGGGTCTTCTGCAGGGTCCTCAGGAACAAGTAAAACTTGTCTTGGTCCTCTGTGGTCAAGAAGCGAGCCAAGTTCTGGCCTTCAAGGGGTTTGTTCTCTTCGACGATCAGAGAGGCAAAGGTCTTGTTGGCCTTCAGAAGGATACCTTCTGGGGAGACTGTGCAGTAGCCGACGGGAGCATGCTCATACAAGTCGATGTACTCGTCACGCGTCAGGTTGAGCAGCGTCTGGGTCGCCCTCAATTCTTCATTTTGGATTTCAAGCTCGACCTGGTGCACCTGCAACTCGTGGAGCAGCAGAGCCCTCTGTTCTGGGGAGACCGATTCCTCAAACTGCGGCCCGATTTGCTCGTTGAGAGCTTCTATCCTAGCTTCGGCTTGTTTTCTTAGCGAAGCGGAAACTTTGGCATCCAGAGCCCTATTCTTCACGGACGTCCCCTTTATTCTTCCAGTTTCGTTCCTTTCACCCGTTCTATGGTGCTAATTGCGTAAATTTTCTCTTCTTTTGTTAATAGTGCGCTTGAAGTGACCGAAACCTCGAGGATTCTTCCGTCTTTGGTCAGCCTTTGAGTCCGGTAGGTCTCCAGCGCCTCAGAAGAAACAAGCCTCCGGATCTTCTGGAGGGCTTCCTCCTGCCGTTCTGCCGGAATGTGGTCCCGGAAGTTCATTCCCAAGGCCTCTTCCTCGCTCCACCCGTAGAGCTTGGTCGCGGTGGGGTTCCACGCCAAGATCTTTCCAGTCAGGTCCTGGACGATGATCGGGTCTTGCGAGTCTTGGACCACCGAGACCATACGGAGGAGTTCGTTTTTGGCTTGAAGGAGCTGGCGCTGCCGGACAATCTCCGTGATATCTCCAAACGAGATGACGGCCCCTTCGATGACGTTGTCGACGGTGCGATAGGGTTGAATCCTCAAGCGGTACCACGAATCCTGCCGGGTCATCACTTCCACTTCAAACCAGACAAGCGTGTCCAACACACCCTGAGCATCGTTTTCTAGGTTTTGGTAGTTCACAAGGTTTGAGGTGAGGTGGCCGACTGGCCGTCCCACGTCGCCGGGGACCAAATTGATGATCCGGGTGGCCTCGGGGGTAAACCTCAGGATGTTCAAGTGCAAATCGACGAAGACCGTGGCGACGCCAGTGGCCGACAGCAGGTTGTTCATGTCGTTCACGGTTGTAGCCAGGATGCTGACCTTCGAGTTCAATTCCGAGTTGACCGTGGAGAGTTCCTCGTTGACCGACTGAAGTTCTTCTTTTGAGGTGTCGAGTTCTTCATTGGTTGACTGAAGCTCTTCGTTGAGCGACTGCAGCTCCTCGTTCGACGACCTGAGCTCCTCATTGGAGCTTTCCATCTGTTCCGTCGAGCTCTGCAGGTATTCTTCCTGCACCTTCAGCTCTTCCGCCAGCTGCTCGAGACGCGTGTTTTCCGTCAGCTCTTTGGAAAGGGAAGGCGAACTAGGAAGCGGCCTTTCCTCGAGGAGGACCAGAAAAAGAGGCGGCGCTGCCAGAGGAGATGGTTTTTTCAACGGATGGACGCTCACCTGGACCACGGTGACGACGTCCTTCCAAGCGACACGGACCTCGCGGCCTCGGATCACCTCGTTCTTGACGGCGGCTTGATGAAGAGCTGTCGCGATCGGATGCTTCAATCCGTCTTTGGCCATCTTCAAGATGTTCTGGGTTGTGGCGACACCCGGGGCGGGTTCCAGGAAATACCCGGTTCTTCCATGGAAGTAGAGGGCGTCGCCCTGCGCGTTGACCAGAACAGCCGCCATATCCAGAGCACTCAGGATCAGCTCTTCGGTGAGCACTTGGAGCGATGTCGGCATCGGAGGCGGGACCTTCTCAACAGGTGTAACAAAGGAACGGGCGAACACCGGATGGCTCCGAATGGGGGAGCTTTCAAGACGGAAGCGGCCGGAGCTCGCTCCAAGGCGACGATAGATTTTTCTCTCCCGGTCCAGCGGCTGAAAGAGATGGCCAAACTCACCAACGGTTTCCGAGGTCCCCAAGACGAGGATCCCTCCCGGATTCAGGGCGTAGTGAAAGATAGGAATGAGCTTCTTCTGCAACTCAAGACTGAAGTAGATCAGAAGGTTCCGGCAAACCAGCAGGTCTAGTTTGAAAAAAGGCGGGTCCTTGAGAACGTCGTGCTCTGAGAAGACCACGAGGTCTCGCGTTGTCTTCTTAATCTTGACGTGCTTGAGGTCGGGGCTGGGGACAAAGAATTCCTGAAGCCTGTCTTCGGTCACATCGCTGGCGATGCTTGAAGGAAAGACTCCCGCACGAGCCTGGGTGATGGCCCTGTTGTCGATGTCGGTCGCGAAAACCTGAACACCGCAATTCAGCTTCAGGGTCCTCAGGCTCTCCTGCAAAACGATCGCCAGGGAATAGGATTCTTCCCCTGTGGAACACCCGGCCGACCAGACGCGAAGGCCGGCACCGTGGGGCAGGTCGACAAGCAGCTTCGGAATGACCTGTTCACCCAGGAATTCGAAAACCTCGGGGTCCCGGAAGAAGCTGGTCACTCCGATCAAAAGGTCGTTGAACAGCGCTGCGACCTCCTGCGGGTCCTGGTCAAGCACGCCCTTGTAGTCAGCAAGAGTCCGCACCCTGTGGACTTCCATCCGCCGTTCGATCCTGCGCCGGATTGTCGTCGGCTTGTACTGGGAAAAATCATGATTGGTCTGGGTCTTCAGAAGGGTGAAGATATATTTCAGGGAGTCCGGGTCAAGGTCAGCCAAGGGGGGTGCCGACACCTTTGACGTCCTTTTTTTCCTCCGGAAGTGTGCAACGATTGCGGAAATCATCTTTTCCGGGGGCATCCGAGCGTCGACTTTGCCCGTGTCGGCAGCGCTGTCGGGCATTCCGCCGTACTCGGCGGACCCCTTGTCCTGGGCGAGGACAAAGCCCCCATTCTTTCGGATGGCCCCCAAACCCAAAGTTCCATCGCTTCCTGTCCCAGAAAGGATCACCGCAACGGAATTCATCTGCTGGTCTTCCGCCAAAGATTCCAAAAAGATGTTGATGGGAAGCCGGAGCCCCTCTGAGGGCCGCTGATCTGCAAGGTGGAGGACCCTGCCGGCGATGGTCATTTCCTGGCCGGGAGGGATGATGTAGATACAGTCCGGCTGGACAACGACTCCCTCGGTAACTTCTAGCACCGGTAAGGAGGTAAAACGCTGAACGAGTTCAGGAAGAAGACTCTTGTGCACGGGGTCGAGGTGTTGAATCAGCACAAAGGCCATCCCCTGTTCCTTGGTGGGCTCCTGTCCAGAAAAAAAGGCTTGGAAGGCTGCAAGTCCGCCGGCTGAG
This sequence comes from uncultured Spirochaetales bacterium, assembly GCA_964475005.1. Taxonomy (GTDB): domain Bacteria; phylum Spirochaetota; class Spirochaetia; order JABEVK01; family JABEVK01; genus JAIFLN01. The sequence continues at coordinate 8,224 of CAYYUZ010000101.1, read as the reverse complement.
GCACAGACGGCCACTACCGGGAACGAAGGACTTGTCGGATTCTGGGCTGGCTCCATGGAAAGCGAGTTTATACCCTTTCAAGGGTGAAAGATACCGGAGGGCCTCGGGCGAGATCCCTTTTAACGATTCGTTTCGTTTCATTTGTTAATTAATATTCGTACCTTTCTGAGGACGATGAAGAAGATCTCACGGGTACAAAGGGCTCCGTTCTCCAGCCCGAGACTTGGTGTCGACAAGGAGTACGCGAAAATGTTCTCAGAAAAAGTCGCCAACAGCATCGACGCTCTGTTGGCGTACTGGGACGCCCAGAGAGTTTGCCGGTACTCCAACGATGCCTACCTAAAGTGGTTTGGTAGAAAGCGTGCTGAAATGGTTGACAAGGTCACCATGCAGGAACTGCTGGGACCGTTGTATCTTGAGAGTCTTCCGTTCATCGAGGAGGCCTACAAGGGAGTTATTCAGGTCTTTGAAAGAGACACGCCGATGCAGGATGGAACGGTCAGGCACAGCTTGGCAACCTACACTCCTGACATCGAAAAGGGTCGGGTGATAGGAATCATTACCCACGTCGTCGACATCACAAAACAGAAGAATACAGAATCGGAACTTTCCATCGCCAAGAAAAAAGCCGAGGAATTGGCGACTCACGACTACCTGACGGGACTGCCAAATCGCGTTCTCCTTAACGACCGCATCGAGAGCAATATTTTGATAGCCAAGAGAAGAAACCTCTATTTTGCCGTTTCCATCATGGACTTAGATGGCTTCAAGAAAATCAATGATACTCTTGGCCACTTCGCGGGCGACCTGGTTCTGGTGGAAATCGCCAAGCGGTCACAGGCTGCGCTACGAGAATACGACACGATTTCGCGCTTTGGCGGTGATGAGTTCGTCATCCTGCTCCCTGAGATTCAACGAAAGGAGGAGATCGATGTCATCGCGAATCGGCTACTTGAATACTCTCGGGCGCCGATCCCCTTTCACGGCAAGCTCATTCAGCCATCGCTCAGCTTGGGAATTGCCGTCTATCCGAACGACGGAATTGACAGGGAGACCCTGCTTAGGAAAGCTGACCTGGCGCTTTATGTGGCCAAAGCGATGGGAAAAAACAGACTTTCCTTTGCCGAAGACTGGAAAGATTGACGGGCTGGTGCAGCTCATTCTTCATTCCGACACCCGGACGACCATCTTTCCGGCCTTTTCTCGGGTAGCGTTGGCAAAAGTGTCGTAGGCCCCGAGGATGTCACCAAACGCAAATCGGTGGGTGATCAAAAGGCCTGGATGAATCTGACCGGACCGCACCATCCTCAACAGCCGAGCGGTGGTCGATGCGTCGACAAGCCTTGTGGTGAAGGTGAGGTTCGCGGACCAAAGACTTTCGAGGTGAAGCGACACGGGCTTGCCGTGGACACCCACGTTCGCCAGCCGGCCGCCGGGAGCCAGAATCAACTGGCAGAGTTCAAAAGATTCGGGGAGGCCCACCGCTTCGATGGCGGCGTCCACTCCTTCTCCCTTGGTGAGCGCGAGAACGGCCTCGACCGCGGCTGGGCCGGTGGCGTTCACAATGTGAGTTGCCCCGAGCGTTAGCGCGGTCTGCAGCCGGTGGCCGTTGAGATCAACCATAATCACTTCTGAGGGGGAATAGAGCCGGCAGGTGATCAGCGCCGCGAGCCCCACCGGCCCGGCCCCCACGATCGCGACCCGGTCGCCTGGATTCACCGACGCGGCCATCGTCCCGCACTCAAGGCTTGTCGGAAAGTTGCAGCTCAGCAGCACCGCCGCTTCGTCATCGATTTCGGGGACCAAGTGATGCAGGCCGTTGTCTGCAAAGGGGATTCTGACGAACTCGGCCTGGGTTCCGTCGATGCTGTTTCCCAGAATCCAGCCACCGGACCGGCAATGAGAAGGCATCCCCTTCCGACAATAGGAACAGCGCCCGCAGGAGGTGGTCAACGAGATCAAGACCCGGTCACCGGGGCGAAAGTCATGGACCTCCGGTCCGACAGCTTCGACAATACCCACCCCCTCGTGTCCAAGGATCCTTCCGCTGGAAATGGAAGGAACGTCACCCTTCAAAATGTGGAGGTCGGTCCCGCAAATCGAGATGGTGGTCAGGCGCACTACGGCGTCGGTGGGTTGGATTACGACAGGATCGGGGCGCTCCTCAAGCTTGAGAATTCCGGGGCCGCGATAGACTAAGGCTTTCATGGAAGCACCTCCAATTGATTGCGCAGGGCCATCGCGCGGCCCGCGCTGCGCAGGGCCTCTGGGCAGTCCGTTCGTGCGGTCCGGATTTCAAGAAGTGCCAAGTCTGCCCAAGGAAACGCCAAGGCCTCCTCCAGCTCACCTTCCGAGGTGACAACACGCCCCGGAACGCCGCCGAAAATTTCCGGCAGGAGGTGGTACTTCCAGGGCTGAAGGTCGTTGTAGGGCCGGTCGCAGATCACCCGTTCTATGGTGTATCCGTCGTTATTGAGGAGGACGACGATGGGTCTGAGGCCGTGGCGCACCATGGTCGAAAGGTCCTGTCCCGTGACCTGGAAGGCCCCGTCACCAATAAAAAGGACGACTTGCCGTCCCGGCGCGGCCAAACAGGCCCCAAGAGTTGCCCCGAGGGTGTAGCCGATCGAGCCGTAAAACGTCTGGCCGACGAACGTCGCTCCTTCAGGCAGAAGCATTTCGGCGGCGCTGAACAGCGAGACTCCCGTTTCGGCAAGGACCACGGCACCTTTCTCAAGGAAATGGCTCATCCGGTCGAAGAGCCTCGACACCGTCATCGGGACCTGCGGCTGGGGATGAAACGCCCGGGTTTGGCGGTGGAGGCAGGCCTCGGAGGCGCTGCGAAAGTCGAGGTCAGCTGGATCGCGCCGAGCAAGCCCCTTTGTCAGGTCTTCCAAGAACTCGGGTAAGAAGACGTTTTGATAGACATGGTGGCCGATTGTCACCGACCTGACGTCGACGGTAATCATCGCGTCAAGGTCAGAACGCGCGGTGAATCCACCTGTGTTGAAATCGGTCATCCAGTTGCCAACCTGCAGGACAACGTCGGCGGATTTGACCCGGACTTGAACTTCCGGCCTGCTCAAGTCCCCTTCATAGAGTCCCAGGAATTGGGGATGGTGCTCAGAAAGCACGGCCTTGCCCAGCATCATCGTGACGTAGGGGAAGCCCGTTTTGTCGAGAAAGTCTTTGAATTCCTGATGAAAACCGAACCGGTTCAGATCGACCCCGGCGATGACCACGGGCCTTCGGGATCTTGAGAGCCAGGAAATCGCTTCGGTCACGGCCTCGGCGAGGGCTCCTGGGTCGCTAGGGGCTTGCTGGGGAAACTCGAACGGCAGGGGCGCGGGGCACCGCAAGACCACGACATCCGAAGGTATCCGGAGGTAAACAGGCTGCTTATGGACCAGGCAGGCGGTCAGAACCCTGTCAATTTCGGCTCCGGCAGTTTCTCCGGTTTCGAGACAAGTCTGAGCCACGGTGATCTCTCGAAACATCCGCAACGGGATGTCGTAATCTCCCAGAGTGTGGTGAAGGAGCGGGCGGGATCGGAAATCGGCAGTCCCCGGGGCGCCAGTGATGACGATCAGAGGGACTTTTTCAGCGAACGCACCGGCCACCCCATTGAGAGCGCTCAGTTCGCCGACGCCAAAGGTCGAAGCGAAGGCGCCGACACCCTTGATCCTGGCGTAGCCGTCGGCCGCGTAGGCCGCATTGAGCTCGTTGCAAGTCCCGACGAACCCAACCTCACTCGTCAGGACGTGGTTCAGAAACTGCAGAAGAAAGTCGCCTGGGACTCCAAACAGGTGGTCCACGCCGAGTTGCTTCAATCGAGTCAGGAGGTAGCCTGCAACGGTTGTTTCTGGTTCGGCCATCCGGGCCTCCTTTGGTCAGGGATTGCGGGTCAGGTAATCCGGAACGATCCGGCGAGAGAAAATTGGATGGGCCGAACGAAATTGGAAGCTTTCGTGATCCCATCACCGGTCGGGGTTCCTATCGACATCGAGGCGAAGCCGCTACGCCAGCCCAAACCTGACAGGATTGGGGCATTGCTGACAAACACCGAACACTCGAGAGCCCTGGCCATTGTTGTCAGGTTCCCGAAGTCCTGGGAGTGTACGGCGGCCGAATGGTGGTTGCCGCCTTCAACGCGGACCGCCAAGACGACGGCTTCTTCGAAATTTTTTGCAAAGATTACCGGAAGAACGGGCATCAGCTGCTCGTACCGGACAAACGGATGATCCGGCCCCACGAGACCCCAGAGGAGTCGTACCGACTCAGGGACGCTGAAGTTCACGGACCTCGCCAAGACCCCGGCGTCTCTCCCAACCATCGCTCGGTTGAGGACGGGTTCGGCCTGACCTTGGCCCTGGGTGAAGGCAAGCTTCGCCAGATCGTCCATCAAGGATTGAGAAAGTTCCCGGGCCAGCGGATGATTCTGCAGCGCGGTGAGGAAAGGCTCCCGAACCGCTTCAACGACGATGACGACTTTTTCTGCAATGCAAAGCAGATTGTTGTCAAAACTCGCTCCTCGAAGAATGTGTTCCACGCATTCAGGGAAGCGGGCCGTGACATCGACCACTACCGGAGGGTTGCCGGGGCCGGCGGCAATCGTTTTGCAAACTTTTCCCGTGCTCATGGCCACCTTCACGATGGAGGGTCCCCCCGTGACAAGATTCAGCGTCACCCCAGGGTGGGAAAGCAGTTCCTGGGTCGACGCGTTGGTCGGAGGGGAAACCGTGGTTATCAACCCTGGCGGTGCCCCAGCCGCGCAGGCTGCCCGAGCCAAGATTTGCAGGGCATCCAGCGAGACCAGGGCAGCCGCGGGGTGGGGCGCAAAAACGACAGCATTGCCGGCGGCGAGGATTCCGATGGCGTTGGAGACAATGGTCGCCACCGGGTTGTTTGATGGAGTTACCGAGACGACCACTCCGAAGGGCGCATATTCGGTCACGGCAAGTCCCTGGTCGCTGAGGACCGATCGTGAGGAAAGGTCCTCGACTCCGGGTGTGTGTTGGGCGCAAAGCAGGTTCTTCTCCGTCTTGTCCTCGACGCGTCCCATCCCGGTCTCGGCGACCGTCTCTTGAGCCCAACGCGCGGCGTGTTCGACGCCGACAACTCTGAGGGCCGCAATCACCGCCCGTCTCTGTTCCAAAGGGAATCGTTGAAAAATCCTTTGGGCGGACGTGGCGGCCGAGACAGCCGCGTCGACCGAAGAGAACACCGCTGATTCAGACTCGGCCATAGCTGGCTCCTATTTAGGCGCCACTAATGCTTCTGGAACCCTGGTCCAATATACGGTTTTTTATATGTCTGGCGCGAAACCGGGTCTGAAACTTCTTGATCCATCAAGATTCTGTCTTGTGGTCGGGTTCCACACTCCCCAACGCCGTGTAGAGGGCCGTTTTCCCGATCTTGAGCCTGATGGCCGCTTCGCGAACGTTCAGTCCTTGATCCAAAAGAGTTCTTGCTTTGTCCAATCTTTCCTGGGTGACCACGGGCTTTCTTCCTCCTTTGCGCCCCCGCGCCGCCGCGGCAGAAAGCCCGGCCTTGGTCCGTTCGCGGATAAGGTCGCGCTCGAACTGTCCGAGAGCACCAAAGATATGGAAAATCAGCCGCCCTCCCGGAGTTGTGGTATCAATCGCTTCCGTCAAGGAACGGAACCCGACGCCTCGCGCTTCCAGCACAGCGAGAACCTCAATCAAATGAGGCAGCGAACGGCCGAGCCTGTCCAGCCTCCACACGACTAGGATGTCGCCCGAACGCAGGAAGGCCAGCGCGGAGGAAAGTCCTGGACGATCCGAAGCCGCTCCGGAAATCGTGTCATCGAAAACCTGTTCACAGCCGGCGTGGATAAGGGCATCCGTCTGCAGGGCCGCGTCCTGTTCTACCGTTGATACCCGAGCATAGCCGACCAATGCCATCTTTCTACCCCCGTTGTCCGCCTATCCGTCCGATAATCATATCGTCCGGAATCTCGTTGCGCAACCGGATTTCGGACAATCAAGACTGTGTCCGGCAAACGATCGTTTTTCGGACAGGCCCGATACCAAGAGGAGGGGCGAACTCGGCTATCGGAGGCGTCCACTGTAATAACTTTGCGAAATCGGAGTCGAGGGCTTGCATTGGAGACCAAATCGGCCTAGTCTAAACCAGAACTATTAAATAGGAAATTTGCAATTAACTAAACACCGAAAGTTTATTTACCCTTTCAATTGTCCCCGGACTCTTGGAACTGTATTCACCTAAGGAGAAGCAGGTTTCCGCTGATTCGCCTGAAAAGGTAAGGGGGGCGTAAGAATGCTAGTGAAAGAGTTGGTTTGCGATGGTGCTTCGGCGGAACACCCACCCTTGACTGGATGGGTCACCACCGAGTTGGCTCGCTACCTAGTGGAGCTGAGGTATGCAACAAAGTTCTCGCTGTGGGCCGTGTTCGACGAACCCATCTGGGGCATGGCGGTGCGCGATCTTGAAGTTACGGTGGCAGGCAGCTCAGTCTGCCTGGGTCCGTGCCTGACGCTTTCCTATGAAGACGATGCGAGAGTGGTCTGGCTGGCGCCCACAGACGTCCATCACGACCTCGACCTGCTGTTTTCCAAGGCCGAGGTGCATGTTTTGGGGATGGACCTGTCGGTCCTCCCACTGTCGGACGACTACCTCGATGGCATTGCTCCTTCGTTCCGCAGTTCCATTTCCGACCTAACCTGTGAGCTCAATGGCTACATGGCCAACTTGGATAGTCTCGACAAACAGTGCCAAGACGAATCTCCGCTTGTTTGCTCATCGATCAAGGCCAATCTCATCGGCCCTACGGCGCGGGCCCTCAACCGATCCCTGGACGCCTGGAATGCCGAACTGGCGAGGTTCACAAAGGGGCTCAGCCCGGAAGAACGAGAGCACTATGGTTTTTATTTCCGCCGGCACATGTGGAGCATCCTTGTGCGGGCACCCTTTCTCGCCCCGAGAAACGTGCAGGCCCAAAAAGACTCGCCAGTCCACGAGATCCAGAGACTCCTGACCGACGACCGTGAAGAGGCTAACACCTTTGGCAAGTCGCTCCGCAACTATTTCTGCGGAAAAACGCCTTCCAGGGCCGTGGATAGCGCCCGCCAAGAATGCTCTCAAATGCTCTTGGAACGCCTCCACAAGCACGACGCAGTCCGAAAGAGCAAGTTTAAAGTGCTGTCGGTGGTCTGCGGTCCTGCACTCGAATGGGTTGATTCTCTGAGGACCCCAGAGATTTACGAAAACGTCATCCTTTCCCTTTTGGACTTCGACTCCGAGGTGCTGCGCAGCGTAGCAAGCCATATCAACCAGGCACAGAGGACAGTGGGCACAACCCTGGCCGTGGAATACATCGAGGCCTCGCGACACCGCATGCTCGAGGCACCTGCACTGGTCGAGCCGGGTCGACAGTTCGACTTCATCTATTCCCTGAGCCTTTTGGACTATCTCAGCGACTCCACGGCCCGGACCGTTATCCAGAAACTCTACCAACTGCTGGCACCCCAGGGCGATTTGGTTCTGGTCAACGTGACAAGCGACGGATCGACGGGTCTACTGGAAGAATACTGGAAGGACCTCAAGCCCCACGGCCGCTCGGAAAGCGAATTCATGGCCCTAATTTCCCCGCTGACCGACGCCGACGCATCCCTTCGCTACGACACGACCAAGCTTGAGATGCTGCTCCGGGTCAGCAAGAACGATCTTCCCGAAACCGTTACCGAATTTGAGGGCCTAGACATCTGGTTCGACTGAAGGCGATATGAAACCTGAAGAACAGTCTGGCGAAAAACCGACACTCGATGACCTTCTCGATGAGGTCCAGGAGATTGCGTTCCAGGTCTTTTCCGACCGCATTTGTTCCGGGCAGGATGGCGACGACATGGCGGATTGGATCAAGGCCGAGGAACTGGTCAGTCGAAAGCACAATTTGTAACCGCGCTCTTTCGAAGGGCTGACCAGCCCCGTTCCGGATCTTTTTCTCTTGTCAGTTTTCAGAGCGGAAATGCGCCCTGACTTTGGCCACGATCTGGGGATCGGTCATCCGATCGACGGTTTGCAGCGGCCCCAAACGACCGCCTAAATGCCTGTCAACCATGCGCTGCATGAGTTGAGTTTTGGCCTCGCCAGGCCCAAAACAAAGTACTCCTTCGCTACTAGCAAGGCTCGAGATTACCGAATCGTAGTAGGTGTTCAGATGCCCAGTCAATGCGTGCTGACG
>CAYYUZ010000100.1:5206-15246 GCA_964475005.1 uncultured Spirochaetales bacterium | reverse complement strand
CCAACACCGTCCTCAAGATTGACTTCTCGCAGCTCAAGAAGACCGTGACCCTCGACAACGGGGTGTTCACAAGCGTGCTCAAGAAGCTGGGTCAGTTCAGCGGCGACGCGGCCTTTGTCCTCAAGACTCCTACCGTCAACGCAGGGGTCCGGGGAACCAGCTTCCACGTCAGCACCGACGGCAAGAGCACGTATTTTTGCACCTGCAACGGTAGCGTGGCTCTTGACGATCCCAGTGGCGGCAACGCCGTGACGTTGACAAACGCCCACCACGGAGCCCGGGTCTTTACCAAGGAAGCCGACGGGTCCATTTCGGTCAAGACTGCCGGCCTTGAGGGTCACACCGATGCGAGCATCGTGAGCCTGGCCGACCGGATCGGCGTCAAGGTAGACTGGACTCAAGCCGATTTGGACCACACCCAGTAAAAGGAAGATAGAGAGACCGGATAACCGGCGGGAGACGGATTGACCGGATTGGAAAATCAAGAAGCGGGAGAATTGGATTCTTCTCTCCCCTAAGTTTTTCTAGATCACTTGAATCCGGCCGATCTGGTTATCCGGTCAGATTCTCCTCCTTACCACTTCTCTAGAAGGTATTTTTCGGCTTCGGCGGACCATAGGCCGTTGTGCTTAGCGCACAGAGCAGCCAGTTCGGCGAAGCGTTTGTCGCTCTTCCCCAGCACCTCGAAATCGTCGATGGCGGTCATCGGCATCGAGAGTCCTGTGTAGACCAGCTTCTTTCCGGCGGGTTTGTCGGGCAGAGTGAGGGTGGCCTGGGCGGCGCTGTCGAGGCCGCCGATATGGGTGATCATCACCTCGGGCCGCAGTTTGCCCGACTCGGCAAGGCGCAGACTCTCCTTCATGTCATCGGTGTTGCCGCCGGTGGTTCCCACAAGGTGCGTGGCTCCGTAGTGGACGTTGTAGTAGTTGGTCAGCGCTGAGAACTTGGTGTCGGTGGGTCCGGCAAAGAAGTTGAGGCAGCCGTCTTTTCCGAGAATTTGATCGCCCTGCTCGACCACGGGGGCCACAGGCGCAAAGACGAACACGTCGTCGAAACCGTCACCGCCGGTGAGAGCCCGCAGTCCGGCCACCGGGTCAGGCATCTGTCTTGTATTCACAAAACGCAGATCGATCCCTGCGGCCTTGGCCTTTTCGACCGAAAACAGCTTGGCCGCGCGCGCCAGCCTGACGGCGTCCACGTCGGTCACAACAAGCAGAGACGGAGGTCTTCCCCCATTCATCGCGTAGTCGACAGCTCCGAGACCCATGGGACCGGCTCCCGCCAGAATGGCCATCTTGCCGCTGGCGGCCGTTCCCATGCGATGCTCGTAGCTGCCCATGGTCGTGTGGTAGCTTGCGTGGAAGGCACCGACAATGCACGACATGGGTTCGGCCAGAGAGGCCTGAAAGAAAGCGTCCCCGCTGAATTCAAGAAGGCAGTCGAGCAGCATGACCTCCTGCGGAAGGATCATGTGCGTTGCGGCGCCGCCGCACCAGCGGTAGCTGTACCCTGGGCTGTCCATGCGCCCCAGATAGTTGAGCGCCGGCTGAAGCGCGAAACGCGCCCCGACGCGGTATTTGTCCTTCCACTTCGACCCGATCTTCTCGATGACGCCCCCGGTCTCGTGCCCGATGATGATGGGATGGGTTGCAATGTCCTTAGGGACGCGTTTGTGGTCGGTGGCCAACGTGGCGGCTTTGTAGCTCGACATGCAGATCGAGTCGGAGACCACCTTGACGAGGATCTCGTCGTCGGCGATCTCTGGGAGCTCGAACTCGTCGAGCCTGAGGTCTTTCTTGCCGTAAAGGCGGACGGCTTTGGTCTTCATGGTTTCCTCCCGGAGAATGAGACGTGTCGGACGGCCACTTGGGCCCTGAATTTTTCGATGTCGCCGAGTTCACCGGCGCCGGTGCCGGGCCGCACGACGCTCGCGGTGGCCGTCGCCACAGCGGCCGCCAGGGCTTCTTGAGGAGACTGGCGCCTCACCAACGCCCAAGTCAGCGCGGCGACGAACGCGTCACCGGCTCCGACCGTGCTTTGGGCTTCGACCTTCAGCCCTGGGGCAAACCAGAAACCGTTTTCGGTCGCCAGCCAAGCCCCCTGGCTGCCCAGGCTGACGGCCACGGTTCTGGCTCCCGAGGAACGCAAGAGTTTCATGGCCTCGAGGAGGGCGTCGTCGGTATCGAGGCGGCGCCCCGCCCAGACCTCGAGTTCGGCGCGGTTGGGTTTGACCAGGTCGGGTGCCCCTTGAAGACCCTTCGAGAATAAAGCCCCTTCAGCATCGAGAACGGTGAAGGCGCCACGGCTTGAGGCCTCGGCGATCCAGGTTCCGTAGAGGTCGCTGGGAACGCCGGCGGGGACGCTCCCTGAAAACACCACGGCGTCGCCGGGCCCCAAATCGTCGAGCAGGTCGTGGCGTAGGCGGTCAAGTTCGCGCTCCGACAAGGGCGTTCCCGGTTCGTTGATGTCCGTATGCGTGCCCAAAACAGGATCGACAACCTTGAGGTTGGTGCGGCTCTCCCCAGAAATCTTCAGAAGGCGGCAGGGAATCCCCTCTTCGTCTAGGCGATCTGCCAGAAACTGTCCCGCGGCACCGCCCACGGGAGCCAAGGCCAGCGCCGGTGCGCCCAATCGATGAAGGACCCTCGCCACATTGATGCCCTTCCCTCCGGCATCGAGGCGCACCGAAACGATGCGGTTGACTTCACCGACCGCGAACTCGGCGATGGTCACGGCCTTGTCGACGGCCGGGTTGAGGGTGACGGTCTTGATCACGCCTCACTCCTTGAAGATCGTTTCAAACAGGTCGCCGAGCTGGGCCAGCGCCTGCGCCTCGGCCCCCCCCACCGCTTCGATCAGGATCGAGTCTCCGCACTTAGCTCCCAAGGTCAGCATCATCAAGACGCTCTTGCCGTTGATGACTTTGGGCCCCTTGGTCAAGGTGACCTTGGTGTCGGGGTAGGTTTCTGTCGCAATATCGACGAACGAGCGTGCTGGCCGGGCGTGGAAGCCCGTGGGGTTGAGGACGGTCACGGTGCGGGTCATGATGCTTCTCCTTGGAATTCGTCTTCCAGTTCGGGGTGTCGTTTCTTCACAAGGGCCAGCACCTGTGCCGAAGTGCCCAGGGAGAGAGCCAGGTTCGCCGTTTCGGCGGCGCGCTTGCGGTCTACCCGCGAAAGCAGGAACCGGAGTCCAGGGATTCCCGACGCCGTCAAGCTCAGCTCTTCGACTCCTAACCCCAGCAGGAGGAGAGCGGCTTCGGGTTCGCTGGCCATCTCGCCGCAAACACCAACCCACCGCTTGCGCGTGCGAGCACCCTTGACCGTCAGGTCGATTAGGCGAAGCAGCGAGGGGTGCAGGGGTTGGTACAAGTGCGTCAGCCTGTCGTTCATCCGGTCGGCCGCCATGGTGTATTGAATCAGGTCGTTGGTCCCCAGGCTGAAGAAATCGGCCTCCTCGGCCAAGGCCGGCGCGTTCAAAGCGGCCGCGGGAATCTCGACCATGATGCCGAGTTGGAACCTAGCCACCGCGATTCCTTGTTTTTTGAGCGCCGAGGTCTCTTCGTCGAAGAGCTTGCGGACAGCGCGAACCTCCTCCACCAAGGCGACCATGGGTACCATCACCCTCAGGTCGCCCGAAGGGCTGGCCCTCAGAAGGGCCCGGATCTGGGTGCGGAACAGCTCGGGTTTCTCAAAACACAGCCTGACCGCCCTTACACCCAAGAACGGATTCATTTCTTGGGGGAGGGGGAGGTAAGGAAGGACTTTGTCGCCGCCGATGTCGAGGGTGCGGATGACGACAGGCTTTCCTTCCATCGTCTCCAGAACGTGCCTGTAGACGGCCAGCTGCTCGTCTTCGGTGGGTGCGCGGTCGCGGTCGAGGAACAAGAATTCGGTGCGGAATAGCCCCACGCCTTCGGCGCCATTTTCAAGAACCGAGGCCAAATCCTCAAGACGGCCGATGTTTGCCGCCAGATCGAGCGCTCCACCGTCTTTGGTCCGGGTGGGCAGCTTCGCGTACTTCTGCCGCCGGGCGCGGAGGGCTTGGTCTGCGGTCTGCGCTTCCTGGAAAGTTCTCTTTTGGTCAGCGTCGGGGTCCACAATGACGACGCCTGTTTGCCCGTCCAGCGCAAGAAGCTGACCTGTCCTGACTTCGGTGAGGAGTTCGGCAGCACCTGTCGCCGAAGGGAGTCCCAGGGATCGCGCCAGGATCGAGGCGTGGCTTGTGCGGCTGCCGGCCGCCGTGACGAAGCCGCGGACTAGGCCCAGATCGAGCCCGATGGTCTCGCTGGGTGTCAGGTCATCGGCCACCAGAATGCAGGGTTCCAACGGATGACCGTTCGTGCCCTCCCCGCCCCGGAGGTGGCCAAGCAGCCGGCGGCGGACGTCTCGCAGATCGTCGGCGCGTGAGCGTTGTCCCTCCTCCTCGAGTCCCGAGAGCAGTTCGATGAAGGTCTGGCAGGCCCTGTAGAACGCGGTTTCAGCGTCCCAACCTTCCAGTCCATGGTCTTCAACCAGCGACCACAACTCGGGGTCGGAAACGATGCTCAAATGGGCGTCGAAGATCTCAGCTTGCGTGGTTCCCAGCGTCAACGCCGTCTTTTCTCTGAGGCTTACCAAATCGCGGCGGGTTTTTTCAAGGGCGGCCTCAAGCCGGGGTCGCTGTGAGGCCGGATCGGCGGTGCGTTGGGCCGGGTCCGCGTCGAGGCGGCCCAGCACAAAAGCCGGGGCCAAGGCAAACCCCGGAGAAACTCCCAGGGCGTGGAACACACTCACGTCAAACCCCCTCGGCGGCCAGCTCTTCGAGCACGGCCTTCGCGTCTCTGGCCGCAATGAGCCGCTCCAGACGCTCGTCATCGGCACAGACCGAGGCGATAGCGGTCAACAGATCGAGGTGCTCGTTTCCCTTGGCGGCAATGCCAACGAGCAGCCGGGCACGGTTGCCGTTGCCGAAATCGACGCCGTCGGGAACCTGGACGACGGCCAATCCTGTCTTCTTGACGAACACGATCGAGTCTTTGGTACCGTGCGGCACGGCGACGCCGTTGCCAACATACGTCGTCGCCAGCGCCTCGCGCTCGACCATCTTGTCGATGTATTCGGCGCCGATGATTCCGGCCTCAAACAAGATGCGGCCCACGTCGCGGATGGCTTCTGTCTTGTCTTGGTAACGCGCGCCGAGGCGGATGGTGCTGGAATCGAGTAGGGCCATGTCAGTCTCCTTGGAGTGTCCGAGGGCCATATTTTCGGCCCAGGGTTCGGGCCAAGACGGCCCGCAGTTCGTTTTCATCACCCGAGGCCAGGACGGTTCGGGCTTGCGTGGTCGAAAGTCCTTCCACGAGGACGGCAAGAGCGGCTTCCGGGGCTTCGAGGCCCGGGGGGTAGACAAGCAAGGCCAAGCGCCCGCCTTCAGGAAGTGGGTGGACCGATAGCGAAGGTAGGCGGGCCCCAGCGTGTTCCAAGACCAGGACGGGAGCCTCCCCCACAGGCAGGGCTCGGTCCGGCTCCACAAGAGCATTCCCTTCGGCCAGCCAGCCGGCCATCTCAAGCCTTTCGGCGACCCCGGACCACCAGTTTTTTGCTGTTCCCTGAGGATAGACCTTGAGGTCATCGACCAGGGCGATCAGCATCCCCGCAGACCGGTTCCACGCCTTGAGATCGGTGAGCGTGGGCGCGGGCCGGCTGGCCGACTGGTCGGCCAGACCCAGCCGCCTGAACCTCATGTGATCGCGCAGAATCTTCAGCCCTTCCTCATTGAGCAGGGGACTGACGACCACGTAGTCGCCCTCGGGCAGGGGAAGCGGAACCGTCGAAACTAGCAGATCGTAGCGGTCCCTCGAAAATTCGCGAACTTCGAACCAAGACAGACTGGCCACCACTTCGATTTCGGGGATCTCGGCCCGAATCCGGCTCGCCAGCATCTGAGAGGTCCCGATGCCCGACGAACAGACAATGAGCGCGCGGAAAGGAACCACCTCGCGGTGGCTGCGTTCCACAGCGGCGGCGAAATGCAGCACCAAGTAGCCGATTTCCTCCAAGGGTACGAGCAATCTCGGGTACACCTCGGCCAGGGCCGCCGTGACGGTTCGAATCAGTTCAGGGAACCTCTGGCGGATTTCCGGCAGAAGGGCATTGGCGATCGGGAGCCTGTGCGCCAGTCTTGCCAGCGCTGGCCCCCAATGCGCCATCAGGCCCTCGGTCAAAACGGCGTCTCGGCTAAACGGGAACCCTTCCAACCGCGTGCAGACCGCCACTAGGTCTTTGACGCCGCGAACCAGGTCGGGCGCCGGCCGACGGGCGGGCACAGACGTCCGGTTGGGTTTCGATGCCTCCAGGTGCAAAGCCGTCCATTCAACCTCGGGACCCGGGAACAAAACCCCAAAGGCTTCGGACAGGCTTTCCAGAAGGCGCCTTGCCGCGCTCCGGTCGCCCTCGGGGGCAGGAACCCGGTCGAGCACAAATCCGGCGGCGACACGCTGAAGGGCGGTCACCAGACGGAGCGTCAGCGACAACCCGGCCGAAGGGGCCCAATCCCACGACTCTCTTTTGGAAGCCTGATCGATCAAGGAGTCGACGCTGGCGACGACGGCCCGGGGAAAGCGCTCGAACAGGAACTCTTCGCTCGCGCCTGCCCCGGAGGCCTGACCGGCGTCGCGAAACAGAGCCAGCAGGTCGGCCTCCCCGAACCTCTGGGCCAAGGCGGCTTCGAGCGCTAGGCGTTTCTGGAATTCCCGCCCTTCGACGGCCACGCCGAAACCCCGACGCCGGACCAGAGAAAGCTCAAACGGTTCCAGCCACGTTTCCAAAAGATCGAGTTCGGCCCGAACGGCCGAGGTCCCGATTCCCAGTTCGCGTTCAAGAGCAAAGAACTTCACCGACGACGGGTTCTCCAGCAGAAGTGTCACAAGCATCCATTTGCGGTCGGCCGCCGTCAGGGCACGGGTGGCAACCCCGCCCAGGGAATCCTGAAAGGCACGCAACCTGGCCGGTTCCCCAACCATCTGGACACCCTGCCCCGACCGTCCTCGAACCGCGAGTCCCCAGGGTTCCAAAGCGGGCCCCAAGCGCGAAAGCTCACGGTGAACGGTGCGGGGACTGACGTCGAGCGCATCGGCGATCGCTCCGAGAGTGATCTCGTGGTCGCTCCCGAGAAGAATATCGATGGCCCGCCGTTGGCGGTTCGACAGTTCCATGAAGACAATCCTCTCCTCGAAGTCCGCCGAAGACAAGGGCTCCTCGACGGACTTTCAAACTTCTTAAGCGTTGACCGAGGCTGATTTCTTCAGGCGCTCAACAAGAGCGTCGTACACGGGGCTCTTGAGGAAATCGTCCACCGAGATGTGCTCAGCATGGCTCGCGACTTCCCTGGCACGCGCCGTCAGCGAGGAGTGTGTGATGACAAGATCGGCGTCCTTGGGAAGCTCGTTGATCGCCGCGTTGGTCACCGTGATCGGCAGACCGGCCTTCTGGACCTTTCCGCGGAGCAGCGAGGCGCCCATGGCGCTCGAACCCATGCCCGCGTCGCAGGCAAACACGATCTTCTTGATCGACTTTCCCGAGGTCACGGCGGAAACGGCGGCGTTCAGCGCCGAACCCTTGAGTTCCGCGGTCTTGGCGGCAGCCGCTGCCAAATCTCCTGAGTCAGCCTGCTTGGTAAACTTCAGCAAGGCATACGACACCACAAAGCTCACGGCGGTGGCGACGAGAATGCCTGTGAACACCACGAGGTGGCCACCCTTGGGCGTCATGGCGATGTACGAGAAGATCGATCCGGGGCTCGGGGGAGCGACAAGGCCGGCACCCAGCAGGCTGAAGGTCAAAGTACCCGACATACCGCCAGCAATCACCGCCAACAGGAGCTTGGGGTTCATCAGGACGTAGGGGAAGTAGATTTCGTGAATACCACCAAAGAAATGGATGATGACGGCGCCGGGGGCCGATTCTTTGGCCACACCCTTTCCAACGAGCCAGTAAGCCAAGAGAACGCCCAAGCCCGGACCCGGGTCGGATTCAAGCATAAACACGATCGACTGCCCGTGGGCCGCCGCGTCCTGGACGCCAATGGGGCTCAGGACGCCGTGGTTGATCGCGTTGTTGAGGAACAGAATTTTTCCGGGCTCGATGAGAAGGTTGGCCAAGGGAAGAGCGTTCCAGCTCACAATGGCCTGCACTCCCGCAGCCAGGACAGCCGAGACCGCGCCGACGGCAGGTCCCACGACCCAGAAGGCCACAAGAGCGAGAATCATGGCCAGAATACCCAGGGTGTAGTTATTGACAAGCATTTCAAAGCCTGTTGCGATCTTCCCATCGATGAGATTGTCAATTTGCTTCATGCACCAAGCGGCGGCCGGGCCGACGATCATGGCTCCCAAAAACATGGGAATGGACGAACCCACAACGACGCCCATCGTGGCGATGGCGCCGATGACGCCGCCTCGGGTGTCGTGGACAAGTTTTCCGCCCGTGTAGGCGATCAGAAGCGGCAACAGATAGGTGATCATGGGACCGACGAGCTTGGCGAGGGTCTCATTGGGAATCCATCCCGTGGGGATGAACAGGGTGGTGATCAGGCCCCAGGCGATGAACGCACCAATGTTGGGCAAAACCATACCGCTCAAGAACCGTCCGAACTTCTGAACGCCGACCCGGGTTCCGCCCGGGATGACGTCCATCGTATTTTCCTTCATCAAATGCCTCCTTCGTGCATTCGGCCCAGCGGACCGATGCGTCAGGATAAGTCCGGTTCTTTCCGCCGTAAACGAAATGAAAAGGCGGTTTGGTCACTGTTAACCTTGCCAAACCGCAGGAGCCTCACGGCCCCAGCCGTTGGAACACCTCGACAAACTTGGCCACGGCCAGCGCCTCGGCCCTCAAACCCAAGTCAACTCCCGACGCCAGGAAGGCCTGGCTCACCACGTCTTCTCCGACCCCAAGTGCGGCGGCAGCTCCCGGAATGTTATTCCGCAAAGTCTTTCTCCGGCTGGAATAACACTCCCTGACAAAGGTCGAGAACCGTTTGTGATCCAACCCTGGGTAACGGCCGTGAGGACGAAGCCGAACCACCCTGCTTGTGACGCCGGGCGCCGGGTAGAACGAGCCTGGCTTCAAGGTCACGACGTCTTCAACGGTGAAGGCCGACTGGCACAAAACCGAGAAACTCGAGTGGTTCTTGGTGCCCACGGCGGCCGACATCCTCTGAGCCATCTCGAGCTGTACGGTGACCACGAAGATTTCGGGAAAGAATCCGCCCTCGATAAATTGGGCGACAATGGCGCTGGCCGCGTTGTAAGGAAGGTTTCCCACGGTCTTGGTTCCCGACCGGGGCTCGCTCTTCCAGGTCTTCACCACGTCGCCTTCCACGACCTTGAAGCTCGGCGAGTCGCCGAATTCCTGGCGCAGAAAGCCCACGTAGCCAGGGTCGATTTCAAATACGGTCAAGGGATGGCCGGCCTCGACCAGATGGTGGGTGAGGGCGCCCAGGCCGGGTCCGATTTCCCAAACGGGCTCACCCGGTTTCAACTCGAGCGCCGCCAGGATCTGCCGTCGGGCGCCGGGGTTGATCAGAAAATTCTGTCCCCAGCGCTTGAGGGCGCCGTAGCCCTTCTCTTCCAAAAAGCTCTGAAGGGAGGCGGGGGAATCGTAGTTCAAACTGACGGGCACCGAGGCCCTCCTGTGTCGCTTGTTATAGAGAAAAACCGCCGCCGCGCCAAGGCCCCCGGCTCCGCCCAGCAAGGCGATAGGCAGCGGACCGAGCGCCGGAAACCGCCCACCCCACGCCGTGCAGGCAAAAATAGCGTCGTAAAGCGTCTGAAAAGGGATAGCGAGGAAGCCCGCGTCGAAGGCCGGGATCAGGCCCGCCAGAACAACAAGGACAGATCCGGCTAGGTATACCGTTGTAAGAAACACCAATGGCGGCGTCATGACCAGGCCGATCCACCGAACTTCCCCAAACAGCGCCAGAATGAGCGGGACCGTGGCCGCCATGGCCGCCGCCGAAGAGGCCAAGTTCGCCGCCACCCAGCGTCCCAGCCAGGGCCTTAG
>CAYYUZ010000100.1:0-5106 GCA_964475005.1 uncultured Spirochaetales bacterium | reverse complement strand
CCCCAGACCAGCGACAACACACCACCTGCCAGGGCCATGACGACAAGCCGTTTCCGCCCTCCCCGCGTGGCAATAACCAGAACGACGCCGGTCGCGGCCAGACAACAGGCAACCCAAGGCCAGGCACCAGGAAGATAGACAGCAGGGAGAAGCAGAAAGACAAGGAACTGAGCCGGCCCAGCCCAACTGAAGCGTTCAAGGAAGTTCATGCCCTCCCTGACGGGCTTGCCCTTAAAAAAGCTTCATAAACCGCCTGCAAAACGTAGCCGGCTGAGGGGTTTCACATTCCTGGAACGGGTTTCTTCGCCGCCTGATCCTTTCGTTCGTCGAAGACGTCGTAGACGTAGGTCAGGATGATGTTGCGCGTCCGGTCGGAGGGCGGCACCGCCTGAATGTGAAGGACAGACCGGTTCTTCTTCTCGTCAAAGGTGATTCCGCGGATGGTTCCGCTCATGGCGACGGTCTGTTCCCCCAGTTGAAACTGCACTTTCATCGCCAGCCCAACCTTGGCCTTGCCCCCCACCAGAAGGGCGCACCCGTCCTCGGAAAGGTCGACCATTCTGGCCTTGTAGCCCGCGGCAGTCTCGAGGTTCTCGCTGGCCATTCGGATGTTCTGCAGATTGTAGATCTGACAGGCTAGATCGGCCTCGGCGCGCACCGAGCCCCGTTTCTGGCTGCGGATTAGGTTGTCGGAATGAGCCACATACAAGATGGGGAATTTTCGGTTGAGGAAGTCGTCGAGGACCTTGGACTCAAAGAAGTAACCGGCGTCTTCCGCCCGCCAAAAATAGATGTTGACCCTTTGGTCCTTCCAAGTGAAACCAGGTGGCATGTCCTTGCCGACAGGGTAGGCGACGGCCATATACTTACGAAGATTTTCGACGACCTGCGAATGAAAGGTGGCGCCGCCAAGGAGTGTGATTCGAATTCGCTGGCCAGCCATCAGCTCCCGGCTTGTTTTGATTCCATTGCGGTAGCGGGGAAGATTGAACTCGACGCGCCTTCGAAAATCGAAGATTTCTCCTAGGAAATGCGCGCTGGCGGGTTCTTCCATCTTCTGGCGCGCGCGAAACCTCAAGATGAGCGAACGGATGGCCCGGTCAAGGACCCGCACCGAACTGAAGATGGTGACCGGATTCTCCATCTCGGCTTCGACAGCGGCTTTGCGGAGGGTGTTGATTTCGTTGAACTGAAACCCCGACTCTTTTCCCTTGGCGTAGAAGCGAAACCAAGGGAACCCAAGTCCACCGTTGGCGACTAGCCAGCCGATGAACCCCAGCAGAAACAAGACCGCCAAAATAACCGGCGCCAGCCACAAAAACAGCATGAATTACCCTCGACCAACTTTTTAGTAAGGAAAGCCCTAAAGGCCGGTCAGGGTCAAGTCCCACAAAAAAAGGGGGACTTTCGTCTCTAGGCCTTTCGATTCAAACTGAACAGACGCTGGAAGAAGTTCGCCTTTGGTCCGCCTTCTTCCACAAACCTCCCTATGGCGAGAAACTTCGTCATGCGCTCACGGGCCAACTGCTCACCCGTCTTCTGCTCCAGGCGCTTGAGCGATTCTAGAATCTGCGTCTTGATGTGGGCCGCGGTCATCGCATGGTCGGCGTGGGCTCCGCCGTCGGGCTCGGGCACGATGCCGTCAATGATTCCGAAACTCATCAGGTCTGTCGGCTGGTTCTTGAGCTGCGCCGCGGCATCGACAGCCTTGGACGCGTCCCGGTAAAGAAGAGACGCGCAACCTTCCGGCGAAATGACCGAATAAAAACTGTTTTCAAGCATGAAGACTTCGTTGCCGATTCCCAAGGCCAAGGCCCCGCCCGACCCGCCTTCCCCAATGATGAAGCAGAGCACGGGAACTTTGAGGAGGGCAAAATCCCTGAGGTTGCGGGCGATGGCTTCGCCGACGCCACGCTCTTCGGCGGCCAAACCGGGGTAAGCTCCGGCAGTGTCGATAAACGTGATCACGGGCCTGCCGAATTTCTCGGCTTGTTTGGCCAGACGCAACGACTTTCTGTAGCCTTCGGGGTGGGCCCACCCGTAGTTCCGCCGGATGTTCTCCTTCATGTTGCGGCCCTTCTGATGGCCCAAGAACGTGACAGGACGCCCGTCTAAGAGCCCGACACCGCCGACGAGGGCGGTGTCGTCGCCAAAGGCCCGGTCTCCATGCATCTCGAGGAAGTTCTCCGAAATATGCTGGATGATTTCAAGGGTGGTGGGACGGTCGGCGTTGCGCGCCAGCAAGATCTTCTTCCAGATGTCCTGAGGAGTCAGCCGCCCTTCGACAAGTTTCTCCTGAAGGCGTTTCAAGTCGGCTTGAATGTCAACGCTGCTTTTTTGGGCCAGGGACTGCAGTTCCTGGATCTTCTTTTGAATCTCTGTCTGATCCATGGTTATCCCTTTCACTGGGTGGGGTGGGTATCGATAAGAAAGGCGAGGGTCTTTCTAAGCTCGGAACGGGGAACGATGGCGTCCACAAATCCTTTCCCAAGCTGGAACTCGGATTTCTGGAAGCCCTCGGGGAGCTTCTGGCGGATGGTCGATTCGATGATGCGGGGTCCCGTAAACCCTATGCTGGCGCCGGGTTCGGCAAGAATCACGTCGCCCAGCATGGCGAAGCTGGCCGTCACGCCGCCGTAAGTCGGGTCGGTCAGGACGACAAACAAGGGAATCCTGGCGAGTTCAAGCTGGGCGATGGCGGCACTGGTCTTGGCCATCTGCATGAGCGAGAAAATACCCTCCTGCATGCGCATTCCGCCCGAAGTAGTGAACAAGATGACGGGCTGCAGTTTCTCCAAACCTGTCAAGAGGGCGCGGGTGAGCTTCTCGCCGGCGACCGAACCCATCGAGCCGCCCATGAACTTGAAGTTCATGATCGACAGGACGACCTTGCGCCCGTCGATGGTCGCGGTGCCGTTGGTGACCGCTTCACCCTGGCCGGTAGCGGCCTTAGCCTCCCCCAGCTTGCCTTCGTAACCCGGAAACCCAATGGGGTTGGTGCTCTGGATCTCCTGACTGAACTCCTGGAACGAACCGGGGTCGCATAGGGTTCGAATGCGCTCGGAGGGGTTGATTCTGTAATGGTGGCCACACTTGGGGCACACGTAGAAGTTGTTCTCAAGCTCCCCCGCTTCCAAATGCTCGTGGCAAGAAGGGCACGAGTGTTTCTGGGCGACGAAACTTCGCTCATCCTTGAAGGTGATGTCGCGAGGAAGGGGTTGCTGCCGGCCCAGAAGCCGATCGAATACGCCGCTAAAAAGCGCCATCAGCCTATCTCCTTCATGATGCTTTCGAGGACGTTAGTTCCGAAACCGCCCTTGCGAAAAGCCTGGGTATTGATGATCTTCTTCTGCAATTCAAGGTTGACCGGAACGCCGACAAGGTGAAACTCGTCGAGGACGGCGAGCATCTTGTTGATGCCTTCGCCCCGCGTCGGAGCTCCAACAATGACCTTGGCGACCAACGAGTCGTAGGTAGGAGGCACCGTGTAGCCGTTGTAAAGAAAACTGTCAACACGAACCTTGAAACCGCTGGGGGGAAGATACTCCTTGACGGTACCCGGGGAGGTCGCGTTGATACGGACTTCCATGGCGTACCCGTCCATCCGAATGTCATCCTGCTTGACCGAAAGCGGTTCGCCGTTGGCCACTCGAATCATTTCCTTGATCAGATCGACTCCGGTGATCATCTCGGTGACAGGATGTTCAACTTGAATTCGGCTATTGACTTCCATGAAGTAGTATTGGCCGTCCTTGAACAGGAACTCGATGGTCCCGGCGCCGGAGTAGCCGATGCCCTTGAACAGGCGCACGGCGTCTTCGCCCATTTTCTTGCGAATTTCGGGAGTGACCAACGGACTTGGGGATTCTTCGACGAGCTTTTGATGGCTCTTTTGCACCGAGCAGTCGCGTTCGCCCAAGTAGATCACGTTGCCGTGCTTGTCGCCCATCATCTGCAGTTCGACGTGCGCGGCGTTTTCCAAGTACTTTTCGATGAAGACTGTGCCGTCGTTGAAGGACTTTTCGGCTTCGTTCGACGCGATTTTGATGTTGTCGGCCAGTTCTTCGATCTTGCGGACAATGCGCATGCCCTTGCCGCCGCCGCCCGCCGATGCCTTGATGATGACGGGCAAGCCCATCTTCTTCACCTTGGCGACGGTGTCATCGATGTTGGTGATGGCGCCTTCGATGCCCGGAGTGCAGGGAACTCCGTACTTGGTCGCGTTCTCCTTGGAGCGGATCTTGTCCCCAAGCATGTCGATGGAATCTGGATCGGGCCCGATCCAGATCAACCCGGCCTCTTGCACCTTGCGGGCAAATTCGGCCTTTTCTGACAGAAATCCCACCCCGGGATGGACGGCGTCGGCTCTGCCGTTCAGGGCCGCGGAAACGATGTTGCTGATGTTCAAGTAGCTGTCTTTCGATGGTGGCGGTCCGATGCAGATCGCCTGATCGGCCATTTTCACATGCATAGCCTGACGGTCGGCTTCGGAATACACGGCGATTGTGCGAATTCCCAGCTCTTTGCAAGCCCGGATAATGCGCACGGCGATCTCCCCGCGGTTGGCGATGAGGAGAGACCGGATCATACGCGGCGCACCTCGAACAGGGGGGTGCCGAACTCGACAAAATGCTGGCTGTCGACCAGGACACGCAAGATTTCACAATCAAACTCGGCGACCATTTCGTTCATCACTTTCATCGCTTCGATGATACACAGGGTGTCTCCCTTCTTCACCTTCTTGCCTTCCTCAACAAAAGGAGGCGCGTCGGGAGCCGGAGAGCGGTAGATCGTGCCGACAATGGGGCTGTTGATGGTTTCGCCCAGAGGCTCGGCCGCAACGGCCGAAGACGCAGGAGCCGGGGCTGGAACTGCGGCAGAAGAAACTTGTGCGTGAACCGGCGCGGGGGCCGGAGAAGCATACGTCACGTCGGCGTGGCGCTTGAGGTGGAGCTCTACTGTCCCTTCGCGGTATTTGAACTCTGCCAAGGCGGTCTGATTGAACTTCTCGATGACGGCCAGGATGTCTTTCGTGTCCATTTCAACTCCTCGGAAACAAATCTCGGGGACCCTAACACGGACGAAAAAGGGCTGTCAATGCGCCTT
>CAYYUZ010000099.1:0-15284 GCA_964475005.1 uncultured Spirochaetales bacterium | reverse complement strand
GAAGGTTGAGGAAGAATAAATTCTCTTCGTAGTGGATCTTGCTTTTCATCGTCTGAATTGACAGTAAAGCATAGCTGTGCTAGTTTAGCAACGCCTCTTTATCCGGCCCCTCGGGGACCGGATCATACCGTCAAAGACGGGTGCCCGTTCCTGACGGGAAAAGTCCGCAAGGAGGACCAATGCGCTCTTACGAAGTCGTGTTCATCTTCCGACACGAAAACGACCATTTTACCAAGGGTCTGGATTTCGTTCGGAATGAACTCAAAGCCAACGGTGCCAATATCGTCAAAGAAGAAGATATGGGCGAAAGAAACTTGGCTTATCCCATCAAGAAGCAGGAACGGGGACACTATATCCTGTTCAATATCGAGTTTGGCCCGGAAAAAGTGGTCGAAATCGACAAAATCTTCAAGCTTCAGACAGAAATTCTGAAGTTCCTGTTTATCGTACAGGAAGCCTGACGGCAGGTTTGTCATGGCAGGCGATATCAATCAAGTCATCCTGGTAGGACGCGTCACGCGCGACGCGGAACTCCGCTACACGGCAGCCGGAACGGCTCTGTGCAACTTTTCTATTGCTGTCAACCGGCGCACCAAGAAAGGGGATCAGTGGCAAGACGAGGCCAGTTTCTTCGACCTGACCCTCTGGGAAAAACAGGCAGAGAATCTGAACAAGTACCTAGTTAAGGGTACACAGGTCGCTGTGCAAGGTGAGTTGCGCCAAGATCGCTGGGAAAAAGACGGGCAGAAGTTCAACAAAATTCAGGTGTTCGTGAACAACCTGCAGCTGTTGGGCTCACGGGGTGCCTCTGGCGAGGGAAGGGGCGGGGAATCCAGCTCCTCGGCTCCCTACCGTGCTCCGGAAACCGCCCAGGGAACCCCTAGCCAAAAACCGGCTTCGGAAGACTTTGATCCGCACGCGTACGAAGACGATATTCCGTTTTGATCACCTCGAGGAGGGGCAAAAATGTCTTTTGAGAACGAACAGAAAGAATTGGAAGAATCCCTAGATAAGGGAGCGACTCGACCTGGAGACGGCGGTGACCGCCGTGACGGTGGAGACCGGGGCGCCCGGCGCGGCAAGGTCTATTTCAAGAAGAAGATCTGCAAATTTACAGTTCATAAGTGGCCTTGCGACTGGAAGAGAACCGACATCCTTCAGAAGTTCATCACCGAGCGAGGGAAGATTCTTCCCCGCCGGATTACCGGAACCAGTGCTAGGTTTCAACGCAAGCTTTCCCGTCAGGTGAAGATTGCGCGGGTCTTGGCGCTTCTTCCGTACGTGAAGAACTGAGGGCGCTTGTGACGCGGGACGAACGCCGCCGTTGGGGTGTCGAGGCCCTGGCCGCGGTTCTCGCCGTTGTTGCCTACCAATTGAGCGTGTTTGGAGTTTTGTTTCTCCTGCCGCTGCAGTGGGTTTACAGGCGTCACGGAGAGCGTCCTTTCTTGATGGTTTCGATCGTCGTGGCGGTGGGCATCTGGGGTGTGGCGGTTCTGACCAAGGTCGTCGCGCACTCGCTTTGGAGTGCGGCCGACACGGTCCTGTTAGTTTTTCCTTTGGTCTTGATAGCGGGCTGGGTGGTGATGGTGTTGCTGGAGCGCTTGGGATGGCGCTTCCTCTACAGGTTGGTGGCAGTGACCGCCGCCTGCGGGCTGGTTCTGTTTCCCACGGTCTCCGGGCTTTTGGCACAACCAGCCTTGATGCAAGTTGTGGAGAAGTCGTTCGACGAAGTGTGGAAATCGGCATCGCAGACTCCCGGCGTGGATTTTGCAAGCTTGGTCGGACGGGTGAGCGAAAAGGAATTCTTTGACCTGCTCAAAGAGACCTTCTTGGGAAGTTTTCTGACGGTGTTGTTTCTTTTTTGGGCCTTCACAGGATTCGTGGCTCGAGTCTTCACTACTCCTCGGGAGTTGAGGACTCTCAAAGGATTCTTCCTTCCTTCGCAGGGAACTTGGATCTTGTTGGGTCTTTGGGGACTTATCTTGATCAAGTTTCTCCTGGCCCTCAAGGGTGTCGACTGGGAGTGGGGCGGAGTAGAATACGTTGTGGCCAACTTGGCATTGATTGCCTTGGTCCTCCACGTGGCGGCCGGGTGGGGAATCCTTCACGTTCTTCTGGACGGCTGGAAAGTTCCCAGGCTGGGACAAACGGCTGTCAGGGTTCTTCTGGCGTTGGTTCTTCTGACGCCGGTTGTGGGCACCTGGCTGGTTCTTGGGGGACTCGCCGGTTTGGCGGTTTTGGAACTTTGGGTGAATTTTCGGAAACGAACGCAAGGGGTAGGATTATGAAGATCATTCTGCTGAAAGATGTAGAAAATTTGGGAGACGAAGGAGAGGTCAAGACCGTCGCCGACGGCTACGGCCGCAATTTCCTCCTCCCAAGAGGGTTTGCGACTCTCTTTACCAAGCACGGCTTGAATTTAATTGAGCAGCGCAAAGTTAAGATCGAGGCCCGCAAGGAAGAGAAACGCCAGGCGGCTCTCGGCCTGAAAGACAAGCTTCAAGGACTCAGCCTGGTCATCTCGATGCCCGCTGGGGACAATGGAAAGCTGTTTGGTGCGGTGACCAACGGTGTCGTCGCCGAGCATTTGGCGCAGGCCTCTGGAGTTGCCATCGACAAACGTCATGTGAGTATCCATGGCAACGCGATCAAGATGGTTGGCATCTACGAAGTGAAGATCCGTGTGCTCGACCGCGAGTACGCCAACATCAAGGTTGAAGTGAAGGCTTTGGAAGCCTAAGGCTGTGGGAAAGGAACGGGTACCCCCGCACAACCTCGACGCTGAGTCGGCGGTTCTGGGGGCGCTCCTTCTTTCCAAAGACGCACTTGATGTTGTGATTCAGGTTCTCAAGCCGGCCGATTTCTACCGCCAAGCCCACAAGGTGCTGTTCGAAACCATTTCCGCTATGTCCTCAGAAGGTCAAGAAGTCGACGTTCTGACCCTCAGTCATACCTTGGCCAAGAACGGCAAGTTGGATTTGGTCGGCGGCATGAGCGCGTTGGCTCAGCTAAGCGAGTCGGTTCCGTCGGCAGCCAATGTCGAATATTACGCTCAGATCGTCAAAAACTCGTCGATACGGCGGAATCTCATTGACGTTTCGAGCAAGCTGATCGTTCAGTCCTACGAAGAATCCATAGAAAGCCGGCTCCTCATCGAAGAGGCTGAAAAGAAAATCTTCGAGATTGCGGAAGAACGGTCAACCCACAACTACAAGAAGATCGGTGAAATTGTCACGCTCAGCATGGAACGCATTATTGCGCATTCCAAGAACAAGAACATTGTCACAGGTGTCCCCACGGGCTTTGTGGCTCTCGATCGAGAGACAACAGGATTCCATGAATCTGAATTCATCATCCTGGCGGCGAGGCCTTCCATCGGAAAAACCACTTTTGCCTTGAACATGGCCGCGCATCAGGCGATTTCCAAAAAAATTTCAGTGGGGTTTCTGAGTCTCGAAATGCCGGACCTCGACCTTGTTGACCGCATTTTGGCGTCTGAAGCCCAGCTCGACTGGGGCAAGATCCGCAATGGATTCCTGCGTCCTTCTGACCTGACGAGTCTTCGCGATGTGGTTCCTCTAGTCTACGAAGCGCCGCTCTTCATTGATGACACGCCGAACATGAAACTCCTTGACCTCCGCGCCCAGGCACGAAGAATGAAAGCCAAGAACGATATTCAGATTCTGTATGTTGACTACATCAGTTTGATCGGACACGAGAATTCCAATATGCCTCGGCACGAACAGGTCTCTGACATCTCCCGTTCGCTGAAAGCGCTGGCCCGAGAACTCAAGATTCCCGTTGTCGCTCTCAGCCAGCTGAGCCGTGCGACGGAAGAGAAAAAAATGCCGAGTCTTGCCGATTTGAGGGAGTCTGGTTCTTTGGAGCAAGACGCCGACGTTGTGCTGTTTCTTCACCGAAGCAACCGTGGTACCGATAGAGACATGAAGGATTCCAATCACGCGGTCATCGAGACGGATCTTATCATCGGCAAACAGCGTAAGGGCCCGATAGGAACGCTCAAATTGGGATTCCACGCACAATACACCAAGTTCGTGGATTTCGATGGCGGGCATGACGGTGGTCCTCTATAATAGAAGGAGGGGGACGGCATGGGCTTTCAGGATAAATACGATTTCAGCCTTCTGGTGAATGAGAAGGAACGTTACGTTGTCGACGAACTTGAGGCACAACTCAAGGTTCGAACGGAAGTCTGCCGTTGCCAAGAGTGCGTTCTTGATATGGTGGCCCTTTCCTTGAACCACACGAAACCTGTCTATCGCGTCACGTTGCTGGGCTCCATCTATGCCCAGGCCGACGACGACGTCCTCCATCAGGAAATCGTGTTGGCGGTGGAAGGTGCGATCGAGAGGATCTACCAGAATCCTTCACACGCCAAGGGTTAACCCGGAAATACAGCCCGAAAAAGCTTGGGTAGGTCGATGAACGTTGTCAGCAAGACCAAGCCAAGAATCAGGGCGACGCCGACCTGCTGGTACCTAACCAGCGCCTTCAATCCCAGCCGCCGTCGGCGGATTCCCTCGATGGCACTCACAATGATGTTTCCGCCATCGAGCGCTGGAATCGGAAGAAGATTCATCAGAAACAGCGCAAGACTGATGACCGCCAGAAAACTCACAGAGGCATCGAGGCCCTGCAAGGGGCCTGCTGAGTACGCCTGATTGGTGATCTCTGTTCCGGCCTGAAGGATGCCGATTGGACCCGACAAGTTGTCCATGGGATTGAGTTGTCCAGTCAGAACCCGGCCAAGTCCGACAACCATTGCGGACAAAAGTTTCACCGTGGCTTTATAACCCTCTGCAGCAGCTTCCAGCGGCGACGGAGCGGTAGGAACGAGGAAGGGAGCGCTGAATTGGATTCCGGCTTCGACTCCGCGTTCCAGTACCAAGAAGAGATTTACAGTCTGCCCTTTCCGCTCCACTTGGACGGCAACCTTCCGGATTCCCTCTCCCTGAATTGACCGGGCGAAAGAAGCCTGGGAGACCATGGGTTGGCCCTCAACGCTGACGATTCGATCTCCGGGTAAAAAGCCGGCCAGTGCCGCGGCAGACCGCGTACCCACCTGCGAAATCACAGGGTCGATCAGTTCGACAATTCCCAGGATAAACCGACCCGAGGCGGGATCTTCGCTCGCAGCGACCCTAATGTCTATCTTTGTGCCATTTCTATCGACGGTGAGTGACAGAGGATGACCAGACGATTGTTCGATTCGACTCCTCAGCTGGCTGAAGGTTACGATGGGTGAACCATCAACTGCAGTCACTTTGTCGCCGGTCACTAAGCCCGCCTTGACCGCTGGCAGGTCCGCTCCCGTCCCCAGTTCGTTCGAAAGCTGAATCCTGGCGGGACCACCAGCCTGAGAAAGTCCAGTCTGAGACAACGCAAAAAACAGGACAAACGCCAGGATCAAGTTCGTCAGAGGGCCGGCAGCGCTGATGACAATTCGTTTCCACGAGGGCGAAGCGAAAAGCGAGCCGGGGCTAGCCGTTATGGTCTGAGCCTGCGATTCAAACGCGGCCGACAAGTCCTGCTCGCCTTTCATCTTGCAGTACCCGCCAAGGGGGAGGAGACAGATTCTGAACTCCGTCACTCCGCGCTTCCATGACCATAGCACCTTTCCCCAGCCGATCGCAAACGCCTCCACTTCGACTCCTGCCCATCGTGCCGCTAAGAAGTGGCCAGCCTCATGAATGGTCACCACAACGCTCAGGCCTAGAAAGACGCCGAAAAGAGACAGAACATTGGAAAGAAACTCCACTCAGAACCTCCCGTACTGGAGGAAAAGGTAGAACAACGGAGCCGAAAAGAGAAGCGAATCGATGGAATCTAGGACTCCACCGCGACCCGGAATGATGGTTCCGGAGTCTTTCACTCCCGCGCTGCGTTTCAACGACGACTCAAAAAGATCACCGACAATCGTTGTCAGCGCCAAAACAAGGCTGAGGACGAGAACCGCGGGAAGGCTACGCCCAAGAAGCCCTGGAAAGAGAAAAAAGGCACTCAGCAATACCAAGAAACTGGCCAGAGTCCCCCCAACGAACCCAATGACGCTTTTGGACGGACTGACCAAGAACGGTTTGAGAGATCTTCTTCCCCAAAGTGTGCCAAACAGCCACGCCCAGGCGTCATTCCCAAACGCCGAGAGTAAAAAGACGGGGATCAGATACGGCGAGTCAGGAAGCGAATTGATTTTCAGCAGAAAGTAAAGAAAGATCCCCGGGTACACGAGAACGAAAAGGTTTCCCGCTACACGGCCTAATACAGGGACAAGACTCTCTTCGTTGCTCGCGAAAATAGGCCGAAAGAAAGTGAGAAGAACGACCAGAGCGACGAAGCCAAGGCTTTGCCCGCTAGTCAGAACCCCGGTGAGTTCAAGGTAGGCCAAGGCTGGAAAGACTATCCCCAGCAAGAACGGCGGAGTCCTGTCAAGAGCAAATCCTCTGTGTCGAAAAAGGGAAGCCGCTTCATCGGCTGCAAGAGCGGAGACCGCAACTGTGGCAATGGCAAGCGGTAAATGCGACGCCCAGTTCCACAGCGATAGGGCCAGCAGAGCCGGAAGCCCAATGAAGAAGAGAAGGATCCTAATCAGGACCTTGTTCATGGACCCCTCCAAATTTCCTTTGGCGCTTTTGATACTCTCTCAACGCGAGCCGGAGATCGTCCTCGGCCCAATCCGGCCAGAACTTTCCCGAAAAATAGAACTCGGCGTACGCCGACTCCCAAAGGAGAAAATTACTCAGCCGAATTTCTCCTGCAGTGCGAACCAGGAGGTCAACTGGCGGCAACTCAGGTTGATCCAGGTAGGCTTGAAAGGAGGAGGCGTCAAGCGGCGGTCTGTCAGCAACTTCCTGCCATCTGCGGATGGCTCGCAAGATTTCATCCTGACCTCCATAGTTGATGGCAAGATTTACTGTCAACCCGTCGAAACCCGCCGTATCCTGATGAACCTTGACCAGGTCTTCCTGAACCTCTTGAGGCAATCCAGCCAAATCCCCGGAATGGACAACTCGAATATGATTTTCTCTGTAGAAGTCCCACTCCTTAAGGAGATGTTTCTTCAGAAGAAACATCAGAAATGAAACTTCCTGTTCGGCCCTCTTCCAGTTTTCTGTGGAAAAAACATAGAGCGAAAGGTAGCGAACACCCAGGTCGGAGGCCGCCTTGGTGATGCTTTTGGCCGCCTTAAGCCCTTCCTTGTGCCCCTCAGACCTGGCAAGTCCTCGTTGCTGAGCCCAACGCCCGTTGCCGTCCATGATAATTCCGACATGCGCGGGAAGGGTAGTCAACGCCTCCATGTCAGATTTCCAGAATTTCCTTTTCTTTTTCGGCGGCAAGCCGGTCAATGTCTCTGATCACGGCATCGGTGATCTTCTGAATCTCGTCGAGGGCTTTTTTGACCTCGTCCTCGGTGAGATCCCCTTCTTTTTGAAGCTTTTTGTAGGCTTCGTTCACGTCGCGGCGGACGTTACGCACGCCTACGCGGTAGTTTTCAGCGACCGACTTGGCCTGTTTGACCAAGTCTTTGCGCCGTGTTTCGTTCAAAGGAGGAATGTTGATTCGGATCACTTTTCCGTCGTTGCTTGGCGTGAGACTGAGGTCGCTGGCAAGAATCGCTTTCTCGATGTCACCGATCACGCCCTTGTCCCAGGGTTGGATGACCACCATGCGGGCCTCAGGAACCGAGATGTTGGCGACCTGGCTCAGGGGTGTCTTGGATCCATAGTATTCGACGGGGAGCTTTTCGAAGAGTGCAGGGGTCGCCCTCCCAGTCCTGAGCAATGAATACTCTTCCTGGAGCCCCTTAACACTCTTCTTCATCTTTGCTTCAGCTTCGGTTTTGATGACAGCAGACACAGTTCCCTCCTCAACAGAAAGGCCGCCTCCAAGGAAGCGGCCCTAGAACACAATAACGAAGATCAGCTTTCTTGACCGACCTGCACGTAGACGAAGTCGACAATCTCGACCTTTGTTCCCAGGTCCTTGCCAAGTTTTTCGGCAGCCTGAGTCACCGTGATCTTGTCATCTTTCACGAAGGGCTGATCGACAAAACTTATCTGCTTGAGAAATTTCTCAACCTTACCCTTCATGATCCCGGCGGCAATGTTCTCGGGCTTTCCAGCAAACTGGTCGGCGTCACGGACGCGAATAATCTCTTCCTGTTCCTTCAGCCAAGCCGCATCGACTTTGGTGCGATTCAGGTAGGTCGGGTTGAACGCTGCGGCATGAAGGGCAAGATCGAAACCGAACTGCGCCACCTTCGGGTCGGAGGCTTTTGCCGCGTCTGCCGCTTTGACCTTCACAAGCACGCCGATTCGTCCTTCACCGTGGATGTACTGCGCCATGGTTTCTCCAACTTCGACCCTCAAGGTTTTGAACGTCTTGAGGCCGAGGTTTTCCTTGGTCTTGACGGCAAGTTCGCTCAGGCTCGCTTGCGCGGCGGCGTCGGGAGCCGCTGCGCCCGCTTTGACCAGTGTGTCGAGAATACGCTGCCCGGTAGAAACGAAGTCAGGGTTTCTGGCAACAAAGTCAGTCTCACAGCTAATCTCCAGGATCGCGGCGTGCGAGCCAGACGTTGCCGCAAACACGCGGCCTTCGGTAGCCGAGCGGCCTGCGCGTTTTGCAACGGCGGCAAGGCCCTTTTCCTTGAGAACTCGTTCGGCCGCGGCGAAATCGCCGTTGGCTTTTTCCAGAGCTTCCTTGCAGTCACCGAATCCGGCGCCGGTCTTATCACGAAGCTTCTTGACATCGAGGGGGTTGATGGCCATTGGGTTAACTCCTTGGTTATTAGGCTCGTTCGTCGTCTTCGGCGTCGAAGGTCGCTGCGAGTCCATTTTCGGTGAACCCAGCCGTTTCCATTCCAGGGGTTTCGTCTTCCTGCAGGGAGTCGATGACGGTCAGGCCGATTTCGTTGTCAGCCTCGATCACGGAATTGGCGACGATCTGGGTGAACAGAGTGATGGCCCGGATGGCGTCATCGTTGCCCGGGATGGGGTAGTCGATGCCTTCGGGATTGCAGTTGGTGTCGACGACGGCAATGATCGGAATTCCCGCTCGGCGGGCTTCAGCGATGGCGATCGCTTCTTTTCGAGGGTCAATCACAAAAAGGATTCCAGGAAGTTCCTTCATCTCTTTGATGCCGCCAAGGTTCTTCTCAAGCTTGGCCTTTTCCTTGCCAAGTCCGGCGATTTCCTTCTTGGTCAAGTGGCCGTAAGTGCCGTCGACTTCCATCTTCTCGATCTTCTTGAGCCGCATCAGTGACTTTTTGATGGTCGTGAAATTGGTGAGCATTCCGCCGAGCCAACGGTTGTTCACATAGAACATGTTGCAGCGTTCCGCTTCGGTTTGGATGGACTGCTGGGCCTGCTTCTTGGTGCCTACGAACAGCACGGTTTTGCCTTCCAACACGGTTTTGCGGACAGCGTTGTAGGCTTCCTTGATGGCCTGGATGGTCTTCTGCAGGTCGATGATATGAATGCCATTGCGTTCCGCGAAGATAAATTTCTTCATCCTGGGATCCCAACGCTTGGTCTGATGACCGAAATGAACGCCCGACTCGAGCAGGTTCTTCATTGTAACTACTGCCACGGTAGCTACCTCCTTAATATTCACGGCAGAACGAGTTGTCCGTTCGTGATCCTTCTCATATTTCACGACATCCGGGTGGATCTGGACGAACCTAGGCCCTGGGGACGCGGAGAGTTTGGACGATCATGCCATAAACTTCAGCGATTGGCAAGCCCACGACATTGCTCCAGCTTCCACCCAGGCGCTTCACCAGAATAGAGCCAGTCTCCTGAATCTTGTAGCCGCCGGCGGCATCCCTCCATTCTTCGCATTGCAGGTAGTGCCGGTAGAGTTCCTGGTTCCAAGCCACAAAATCGACAGTCGTTGAAACGGTTCTTTGCCGGATTGTTCGGTTCTCGGGATGATAAAGGGCAAAACTGGTCAGAACGTAGTGCCGTCGTCCAGCGAGCTGACGGTAAAATTCCCACGCCTGGTCGGCGTCGACAGGCTTGTTCAGGGGGTAGCCATGGAAAGATAGCAGGGTGTCAGCTGTCAGAACGGGTAGGGGATTCTCCGGGTGCAAAGAAAGAAAGTGGAGGAGTTTTTCTCGAGCCAGCCGTCGCACCTGAGTCCGGGCGCGTTCCTTGGGACGACTGTGCTCTTCCCAAGGATTGGCGGCCACCTCAAAGGGGAGCCCAAGGGCTTCCAAGAGCAATCTTCGCCGAGGGGAGCTTGATGCAAGAAGAAAGAGAGGGGCGGGCATCCGACCTCCGCAAAGAAAAACCCCGCCGAAGCAGGGTCAATGAACGAGGCGGGGCTCGAACCCACTACCTCCGCCTCCGGAGGGCGGCGCTCTATCCAAATGAGCTACTCGTCCGTGCTCAGGACACAACAAGGTTGCGTCAACAATATAACGAGGGTGTCCTGCCTTGTACAGGGGGGTCTGGCGCAAACCCTGGCCTGTGGTCCAGACTCGGTCTGTGAGCAATTCCCGCAGTTTGACCGATCCCCGCCATGTGAGACTCCTTGATGAACTCCTGGCTCAAGAGCAACTTCCGCACCTTGACCGCTGGTTCAGCGCACGGGCCAAAAACAACCAGTGGTCTTTGGAGGAGCAGAGGCAGTTGTGGGATTTTCTGAGACGCGCCCTAACCCGGGGGTTGTGGGTCGCCAACCAGACTTCGGGGGCCGGGGCCAGCCTTTGGGCGAGTTTCCGTCAGGCGTTGAAGAACCGCACCAACGAATGGGCGCTTCGAAGCGGGCACCCCCTTGTGGAGGCGCCAAGCGCGAACAAAGCAGGTATCCCCCAATGGCTGGAAGCCGCCTTTGCAGACCGCAGTGCTCGCTCGTGGTCGATTGATGAAGTCCACCGCTTTTTGGAGGCCCAGGAGACCCCGCCTCCCGTGCATGTTCGCTTCCGCCATGGGCCTGAAGGAGAGACTTGCCGCCAACGGTTTCTTGACCTGGGACTGGTTGAACCCTCGGAGGTTGAAGGGATAGTGCAGATGAGCGGCCGACGCGGCCCGGAACAAGACCAGTGGAACCGCGGCTTGGTCGAAATTCAGGATGCCTCAAGCCAACTCTCGCTCGGCCGGCTGGGACTGAGACCAGGGCAAAAGGTTTGGGACGTGTGCGCGGGCCAGGGGGGAAAGACACTCTTGGCCGCCAACGAACTTAGGGGGAAGGGCTCTCTTGTCGCCACTGACATTTCCGAAAGCAAACTTGAGATTCTGAAGCAGCGGGTCCGCCGATCACAATGGCAGAATATCCGGCTCGATGTCTGGGACGGAAACCGGCTTCCTGCCTTCCCCCCCGAAATCGCCAAGCACGGAGGATTCGACCGTGTGATCGTCGACGCCCCGTGCAGCGCTTCGGGAACGTGGAGGCGCGATCCTGAAGGTCGGTTCCGATTGTCGCCCCCGGTGGTGCAAACCCTTCGAAAGCATCAAGAACGGCTTCTTCGGCTGGGCTGGACAGCACTCAAGGCCGGTGGGCGTTTGGCTTACATCACCTGTTCGTGGCTGCCGGCCGAGAACGAGGACATTGTTGGTCCCTTCCTGCAAGAAACCCGAGCAAACCTCATCCACCAGGAACTACTGGGCTTGCCTTACTTTGATGCCAACACCTTGTACGTTGCCATCCTGGAGAAGCCGCTGTGAGGCACCTCGGTCCTCAGCCGGGTTGGACTGTTTTGGTGACCGGGGCCAGTTCAGGGCTAGGCAAGTTTGTCGCGCTCGAATTGGCCCGTCGACGCTGCGGACTGATTTTATGTGGTCGGGACGCTGGACGACTGAAGTCTGTAGCCCAACAATCGCTCGGTTTAGGGGCTTCGTTGGTCAAGAGCTTCTCGTTTGATTTGGCTACGACAGAGGGAATCGCGGCGCTGCTGAGTTCGATCGAGGCCCTTGGCGTCCCCATTGACGCACTAGTCAACAATGCCGGTGCCGGCATTGCGGGCCTCTGGAGCAGTTCAGACGCGGCTGAAGAAAAGGCTCTTCTGCGACTTCTGGTCGACGCTCCTCTAGCCCTGACGCGGGGGCTGCTTCCAAATTGGCGGAAGAGAGGCAAAGGGGCACTGTTGAACATTGGCAGCACGGGAGCTTTTCAGCCTGGGCCCCACACGGCTGTCTACTACGCTGCCAAAGCTTTCGTCGTGAGTTGGTCGCTGGCACTCGCGCGCGAGGAAAGGTCGTGGCTGACCGTGACGACGTTTTGTCCGGGGGCGATGAAGACAGGTTTTTCAGAGAGCGCCGGAAAACGCAACCTGAAGGGAGCTGCCGACCCCGAGAAAATGGCCCGAAAAGCCGTAACTTGCTGGAGAAAAGGTTCCGGCCTTGTGGTTCCGGGTCTGCTCAACAAGCTTCTCGTGTTCTTGTCGAGACTGCTGCCACCGGCCTGGACTGCGATTGGCGTGGAAGCCGTTCAACTCTCGGCGAGAAAACGCTGAATACTGGCCGCGGCCTTGCGACCCTGTCCCATCGCGAGGATGACTGTCGCCGCACCGAGAACAATGTCTCCTCCGGCCCACACTTTGGGCATCGACGTTTGACCGCCAGCATCGACCACGAAGTTCCCGTGATTGTTCACCTCAAGTTCCGGAGTGGTTTGCCGCAAGAGCGGGTTGGAGTCATTTCCGATCGCCACGATGACTGTATCGACTTCTAGTAGGGCTTCACTTCCATGGACGGCGACGGGAGACCGGCGCCCTGAGGCATCCTTGTCTCCCAAAACGTAGGTGAGGGTCTCAATAGCCTTAACGCGTCCCTGATCATCGCCAAGAATCCGCTGTGCGTTTTTGAGCGTGAGAAACTGAATCCCCTCTTCCTGAGCGTGGTGCACCTCTTCCTGCCTGGCGGGCATTTCTTCCAGGCTTCGGCGGTATACAACACTGACCTCTTGAGCCCCCAGGCGTAGAGCCGACCGCGCGGCGTCCATGGCAACGTTGCCACCCCCGAGAACCGCGACTTTCTTGGACCGGTATATGGGCGTGGCGGCCCGTCCGTCGTCGTAGGCTTTCATGAGGTTGCACCGCGTCAAGTATTCGTTGGCCGAGAAGACACCGACTAAATTCTCCCCGTCGATCTTCATGAATTTGGGGAGTCCGGCTCCGGTTCCGACAAACACGGCGTCGTACCCATCCTTGTCAAGCAGGTCCTTCAGTTTTCGGGTTCTTCCCACGAGGAAATTGGTTTGGATGTCCACGCCCATCTGTCTCAGGGTGTTGACCTCGCGCTCGACAATAGCCTTGGGGAGACGGAATTCGGGAATGCCATAAACAAGAACTCCTCCCGGCTTATGGAAGGCCTCGAACATCGTCACGGCGTGCCCGTACTGGCGAAGGTCCGCCGCAGCGGCCATGCTGGCGGGGCCGGAACCAATGACAGCGACCTTTTTGCCTGTTGCTGGTTTCACGGCGGGAGGAGGGAGGGAGTCGCTGCAGGTGTCGGCGACGTAGCGCTCAACACGCCCGATGGCCACAGACATCAAGGGGTTCTTCAGGCTTTTCCCGAGCGTGCAGGGTGCTTGGCACTGGCTCTCCTGCGGACAGACTCGTCCGCAAATGGCAGGCAGAAGACTCGCCTCGCGGATGACGCCCAGGGCGTCGGTAAAATTCCCTTGGGCTGCGAAGTTCAAGAAGCGCGGGATGTCGATCGAAACCGGGCATCCTGAGACACAAGGGGCCGTCTTGCATTGAAGACAGCGACTAGCCTCAATTTTGGCCTGCTCGGCGCTGTAGCCGAGGGCAACCTCGGACATGTTCTTTCCACGAGCCAGAGGGTCTTGAGCCGGCATTTCCTGCATGGGAATGCTCAGGCGTTCTTTCGGACTGAGCGGCCGTCCGTCGAGACCCGACCAGACATGAACCGCCTCTTGTTGAAGTGCCGTAGGGTCAAGGTTCATTTTTGGACTCCGTACTGTAGAATAAAACAGTCGTGGTCGGTCTGTTCTTGGGCGCGGTAGGCCTTGGAACGCAGCATCATATTGTCGAAATCGACGAGATGGGCGTTGAACTCCGGGCCATCGACGCAGACGAACTTCATCTCGCCGCCGACGGTCACCCGGCAGCCGCCGCACATTCCGGTTCCATCCACCATAATGGAATTCAAACTGCAGAACGTCGGCACGCCAAAAGGCCTTGTCGTCTCGGCACAGAATTTCATCATGATCGGTGGTCCGATGGCCACGGCGAAGTCAGGCTTCTGGGGTCCTTCACAAAGGGCTTTCAGAGGGGCGGTGACGAGGGCTTTTTGTCCAGCTGAACCATCGTCCGTGCACAAAATCAGTTGATCGGCGATGGCAAGCATCGGCTTCTCGAGGATCACCAAGTCTCTGTTGCGGGCGCCCAAAATGACGGTGACATGATTCCCTGCCTCTTTGAGAGCTTGGGCAATGGGATAGAGGGGAGCCACTCCGATACCGCCGCCCACACAAACGACGCGGCCGTAATTTTTGATATGGGTGGGTTGTCCCAAGGGGCCAAGGAGGTTCTCGATCGTGTCACCGGCAGACTTGAGGGCCAGTTTCCGGGTCGTTCCCCCCACAGCCTGGAAGATCAGCGTGATGGTCCCGGTCGTGGTATCCGCGTCGGCGATGGTCAACGGAATGCGTTCGGCAAACGTCGAGTCGAGCTGCAAGATGATGAACTGACCAGCCTTGCGCTCTTGGGCGATCAGCGGGGCCTCAACAACCAACTGATACACATCAGCAGAAAGCTGGGTTTTTTCCCGGATAATATTCATGGCTTGAATTTACCTGGATTCAGGCCCTTTGTCAAAAACCCCTTGGACGTGGTAAAAGGGGACCCGGAGGCGGCTGATGGCGATTCCGCGTTTGGTCAATGAAGTGATTGAAGGACTCAAAAGTCGGAGCGAGGTCGACGCCATCCTCCTGGGCGGTTCACGGGCCGGGGACGGGCTTTTCGATGCAGATTCCGATTGGGACCTTTATGTCTATTTGTCGTCTTCTCTGGATGTAGAGATGCGAAGGTCGCTTTTGTCTCCTAGGTCGACGGTTTTGGAGCTTGACAACCACTATTGGGAACCCGAAGACGACGGGGAATTGAACGACGGGACAAGTTTTGAATTGATCTATCGAACCTGGGACCTAACAGAGAGTCTGCTCTCTCGAATCGTCGAGCGCTCCGAAGCCTCGGTTGGCTACACCACCTGTTTCTGGCACAACCTTGTCACTGGCCAGATCATTTTTGACCGGACAGGCCGTGCAGTCCAGGTACGGAAACGGTTTGAAGTTCCCTTTCC
>CAYYUZ010000098.1:0-15380 GCA_964475005.1 uncultured Spirochaetales bacterium | reverse complement strand
TGAGAGAAATCAGCCGCAAGCAGTGATGGAGCCACGATGATAGGATTGGTAAATTCCATAACTCTATTTCTAACAAAAACATGCCGATCCAGTCCAGGTTTTTTAGGGGATTTCCTCTGAATTGACTAAAATCCCAGCCTGGGTATAATAGAAAGGACACCCTGATGAAATTTGACGCTGTCCACTCCATCGACGATGCCTTGGAATCCACCCTCGAAGCCTTCCGCTCTGGAGACTTCAGTCGGGCCGAAGCCCAGGCAGAAGCGGCCCTGGCGCTGGATTTCGAGCATGCCGGCGTTCAGTCCGCTCTCAAGTGCGCCGTATTCTGGAAAGACAGGATGGCTCGGGCCGAGTCCCTCGCCACTTCGGAACTCCGAGGCGATTTTCTGCTTAAGGAGTGGCTTGGTTTCCAGAACCGTTTCCGGGCTCACTTGAACGAGCCTTTCGATCCCGGGGTGGAGGCGATTCGCAGTTCTGTCTTTGACCAGGCCGCCAACGCCTTTTTGGAACAGATTTCTTTCGAAGATGAGGGGCGGCGTCCCGACCTGCTGGTCAAGGCCGCCAAGACGTTCAAGGCGAACGGATCCTTCGACCGGGCTCTCGAATGCCTCGACAAGGTCCTTCAGGCGCGTCCGGACGACGCGGCGGCCCTTGCCGAGATGGCCGACTGTTTCGAGGCCGTGGGAGACACTCAGAAGTCCCGGCTGTTCTTCCGGGAAGCGTTCTACCTCAACGCCCAAGCTGTCGACGTAGATAATCTGAGGTCGGCCACGGTTCGAGAAGTCGCGGAAAGCCTGACAGCCGAGGGCTTGTCGGGCTCGGAATTGAAAGAATGGATTCCCGTTCACGCCGTAATCCGAGGCGTATTCACGGTGAAACGAGACCTGAAACCTCTGGAGCTTGGTCAGCTCAAGCAGGGTATCAACGCCTTGAAGTCGGAGTTGCACGATGGCAGCGAACATCGCAACGAAGTCCTTCCGAAGCTGCTCAATCGCTATTTCTGGCTGATTGACCATTTTTTCAGCGTGAAGGAAGACCGGAGCAAGATCGAGGACATTCTCCTCAACATCAAGCTCCTCGATGAACGGATTTACGAACTGTATACCCACTGAGCAGGAGAGGAAGATGTCCCAAGAACTGATTACGAAAATCGAACAGATGTTGCATGAAGAAAAATGGACCCGAACGGCGATCGGGGCATACACCGTCAGTCTGATCAAAGAACTCGACCTCCTGCTGGTTCAGATCATCCAAAGCGGTATTCAAGATGAAGTAAAGGAACTGTGCGACGCCCATCTGGTCGAGGCGAAGAACAGCATCGTCGCTCTCTACCTTTCGGGAATGATCAGCCTGGAACGCCAAATGCTCGACGATACACACTTAGTTAAGCTGGTCAGTCTGTTCGCCCAGAACATTAAGTGGCCTTTGGTCGAGCACATTTCCCTTCAGATTCTTGTCTATGGCGAGAACAAATTTGCGCTCCGCAGTCTGATCGACTGCTACAAGAACGAAGCCAATGAAGAGAAGCTTCACGAGACCGAGGAACGCCTGATCAAGGTCGATATCGAAGAAGCCGACATCGTGTTCTCGCTGGCTCAGCGCTATGAGAAAGAGAAGAACCTTGAGAAAGCTGTCGACTACTACAAGAAAGGCATTCATCGGTTCATCCACAAGAAGAATTTCAACCGTATCCGAGAAATTTGGCTGAAGCTCATCGAATTCTGCCCAGAAGAAACCGACTACTTCACTCAGGTTGAATCCAAAGTCGCGAAGCTCCTGGGTGCGGAGAAGGCCTGTCAGCTTCTGGAAGACCTGTACCCGCTTTTCGTACAAAACAAGAAATGGGATGAGGCCATCGCCGCCCAGCTCAAGATCAACGAATACGAACCCAAGAGTCTGCAGGTCCGC
This sequence comes from uncultured Spirochaetales bacterium, assembly GCA_964475005.1. Classification (GTDB taxonomy): domain Bacteria; phylum Spirochaetota; class Spirochaetia; order JABEVK01; family JABEVK01; genus JAIFLN01. The sequence continues at coordinate 13,472 of CAYYUZ010000098.1, read as the reverse complement.
CGTGAGATCATCTCGTGCCTGAAGCAGAAACACGCGGCCACGCCCAAAACGGAAGAGTATCTGCGGCTTTCCAATTTGGGAGACAGCTGGAAGAGTGTCGTCGATGCTTTGGAGGACTTCAAGAAGCAGATGGCCTACGAAAAGGGCAACTTTGTCTTTCACAAGGCCTGGGGCGTGGGACGTATCCGCGAAGTCAAGGAACAAGAATACATCATCGACTTTGAGACCAAGCGCAACCAGAGCATGGGTCAGAAAATGGCCGTGGACGCGCTGACCAGTCTGAGCCGCGACGATATCCGGGTCATTATCGCGACAACCAAGCGCGAGGAGCTGGCCAAACGGATCAAGAGCGAAGCCGAGATCGACTGGGCCCTGAAGACGCTGATACGCAGTTTCGGCAACAAGGCCGACATGAAGCTCATCAAATCGATCTTGGTTCCCAAGGTTCTTGAGGAGAGGGAGTGGACAACCTGGAGCACCAAAGCCCGCAACCGGATCAAAGAAAGCCCCGATTTCACCCTCAGCCCCGACAAGCAAGACGAATTCATGGTTCGCACCCAGCCTATCAGCAAAGAAGAGAAAATCTACAATAAGTTTAGGGCCGAAAAGGACTTCTTCAAGCGGTACGACATCCTTGAAGAATTCCTTGAGCACGGCAACAGGGAGTCTGATTACTTTGGTGAACTCTTCGCCAGTTTCGCAAATTACCTAAAGGGAACCAAGGTTGACGAGGAAGTTGTCGCCAGCTACCTGATCATTCAGAAGTACTCCAAGGCCTTCCCTTTCATCAATCCCGGGCACAACAAGTCGTTTCTTGAGTACTTCCAGCAGATTGACGAACTCGAGCCTCTGTTCAGAAACCTTGATAGCTCAAAACTGCGGACGGCTTTTTTGCAGCAGATCAAACTCCACGTCCCAACTTGGGACACGCTTTTTGTGAAGCTGTTTCCTCTGAGTCTCTCGACTCACATCATCGATGATCTGATCAGCGCCGGCAAAACCGAAGCCGTCCAGAAGCTCTTTGAGGAGATGATGGACCGCCACAAGGACCACAAAGAGGCCTTCTTCCATGCTGCCAAGATGACCCTCGACGGACGGGTGCCGTTCACGGGGCGCCTCACGAAAGAGAAGATCCTGATCACCCTGGTCCATGATCTGGACCTCACGTTCAGGGACATTTCCAACAAGAAAGACGTGACCGAAAGCAAGCGGGTCAACAAGACGATTTCGGCGGCTTTGTTCAAGGATGGAATTCTGGAAGAGTACCTGAAGGTCGCCCCTGAAGACTCGGTTCGCCGCCTTTACAGCCTTATCCAAGATGTCCGCGACCTGAACCCTAACCTCAAGGTGGACGTCCGGGCCACTGTCGCCGCGAGGTTCCCGCACCTTGTGGCCGCCTCCGAGCCGCAACCGGCAACCGTCAGTTCCCGGAAGGGTCTCCTGGCCACGCTCAAGATGTTCAACGCCAAGAAAAAGGAACTGCAACAGATCCTGGAAGTCGAAGTACCCAAGAACGCGAAGGAAATCGGTACCGCCATGGCCATGGGCGACCTCAAGGAAAACGCCGAGTACCACGCCGCCAAGGATCATCAGACATTTTTGAGCGCCACGGTCGGCAACCTGAATAAAGAAATGGACTCGGCCACCGTAATCGGTCGGGCCGACGTTGATTCGACGAAAGTCGGCTTCGGGACTGTTGTCACGTTGACTTCCAATTCCGAAGGAAAAACGGAAACCTACACCATTTTCGGACCGTGGGAATCCGATCCCGGAAACAACATCATCTCCTACCTTTCACCGTTCGGAGACAAGCTTCTGGGCGCCAAAGTCGGGGAAGTGCTCAAGTTCACAATCAACGAACGCAAGTGTGACTACACTGTCAAGAAGATCGCTGTCGCAGATTTCTAGGTCTCAAAAACCCGATCTCGAACCGCCCGAAAGGGCGGTTCTTTTGTTACTTGGGACTAGTTTCTGACGGCGGGGGCGCGGCCCAGTCTTTGAGGATGGTTGCGCTTTGATTCCTCACACCTGCATCGGGGTCTTTGGCAGCCAGAGTCTGCAAAGTCGTCTGATACTCGGTGAATTTGCCAACGGCCACCGCACGGAGGGCGGCCAAGCGCGCTGGAACCTTGTCGCTGGCAAGAGCCAGTCCAAACAGAGAACGAAAGGCGTCCCGCTGAGGAAGGAGCGTCGACACAACAACCGCTGACAGGGTCCCGTTCTTGTCTTTGTTGTCCTCTTCGAGCACCTTCTTGAGGGTGTCGAAGGCACCCGGATACTTGTTCTCCAGTGTCATCGTCAGGGATTCTTTCCAAACCGCGGGATCGGTTTTTCGGTCGGACAAGAAGCCCAGAACCAGCGCCGGACCGTCATTGTAGGCCGCAAGCGCCCTAAAGGCAGCGATCCGAACCTTGGCTTCCGGGTCTTTCTTCACCCGATAGACTAGCAGATCCTTGAGGCCCGGCAGCGGCGCCGTCTTTGCGGCCTGCGCCGCTGCTTCTCGAACTGTGGCCTGACCATCCCTCAGAGCACTTGTCAACAGAGAGGCGGTGTCTCCTTGACCCGGGTAGGAAGTCAAAGTCGCCACGGCCGCCGTTCTTAAGTCGGTGTTTGTGCTCGCCAAGGCGGCTTGGACTTTGTCCCAGCCCCGAGGATCACCAATTTTGCCTAGCGCCTCCAGAATCGCCTTTTGAAGAAATGGCTGGGCGTCATTCTCGTCATACTCTTTGAGTAGAAGATCGACGGCCGCAGCGGCCTTCAGCTCGCCGAAGGTCCAGATCAAGTCGGGTTTGTAGTTGGGGTCTGTTTCGGAATCCTGATAGAGTTTCATCAGGTCGTCCACCTTGTCAGCGGCTCCCAATTTCCCCATGGCCCTGATGGCGGCCAGCGCCAACACCTTGTTTGTCCCCGGAATGAGGGCCACTAGAGTGTCCTTGGCCTTTGCGCTTTTTAGAGCCGTCAAATAGGACACAGCGTTGAGAAGCAGGCTATTCCCTTTTTTTTCAGGAGCGGAGAGCTCCTGGATGGCCTGATCTTCAAGCCCTGCATCTTTAAGGTCAAGAAAGAACAGAAGCAAAGCGTCCTTGAGGTCTTCGGTGCGGGCATGACTGTAGGCCGCAACCAGCAGGGGGTTGTAGTCGGTATTCTTTTCTTGGTGCAGGGCCTGAACCAATTCGAGCACCTCGGTCTCGATGCCATAGGTCAACGTTGCGGTTCTGTCCTCCTTGCTTGTTTGACCCCAGCTCACTACTGCAGCCAATAGAAAAAAAGCTCCAAGCACCGGCTTCATTTCGAGCCCCCTTCGGACTTCCACAGCTTCCAAGGCCTAATTCCGACGGCCAGCAAAGCCAGCCCGTAGGTCGCCAAGCAAGCCAAACCCTCTCCAACAAGCAGACCCATCGAAAACCAGCTGAGTCCCGAAACCCACCATTTTCCGGTGATTTCTAGAAGTCCCTGAAAAACAAAGTATACCGGAATCAAAGCGACGGCGATCCGCACCCAAAACCAGCCCAGAGTCCTCAATCGGCGCCATGGGAGCTGACGCCAAGCCAGAAGCAGCAGCACCACTGCACCGACGGCGAATCCGGCGACGCTGCCTCCAGCCAGCCCAATCACTCCCAACGGTGTACGCATCAGCGTGACCGAGAACACTACATCGGTGATGGCCCAAACGAGGCTAACCCAAAATGGAGTTCGAAAGTCGCCTTTGGCGTAGAAGAACCTCTGCAGGAAATTGAAGATCCCAGAAAGGAAGAGGTCCCAAGACAGCCACGAGAGCACCTGGGCGGCCAAGACGGTGTCGGTGTAGCGGAACAGGCCCCGCTGAAAGGCCAAGCCGATAATGGGCTCGGCAAAAAGAAACATGAGGAACCCCGCGGGCACCAAAAGCAACGCCTGAAGTTCAAGGCCCTGGACCATCGTGGCCGAAGCCGCTAGCCAGTCCTTTCGGGCTGCTTGACGGCTCATCCGGGGAAAATACACAGTCACCACCGACGCTGAAAGCACGCCCGCGGGAAGCTGCCAGAAGGTAATGGCGTTTTGTAGCGCCGAAACGCTACCTTCGTGAAGAGTCGCCGCCAAGGTCACAGAGATCTGCTGGTTGATCAGCGAGATCCCGCTGACCAGGAGGGCCGGTCCCCATTTCTTCACGGTTTCTTTCAGATCAGGAATCCAGAACTTCCGCAGCGGCATCATGGAATACCCAAGGCGCCGAAAACCAAACCATTGCATAACAATGGGTAGAAAGCCGCCGAGAAGAACCCCGGGGATCTGGGCGTAGACCCCCATGGTTGGGTACAGAAAAACCAAGGAGGCAATCACCGCGACGGAAAACAAGATCGGACTCACAGCGGGGATCAAGAATTTTTGGTGGGTATTCTCCACTCCCATTAAAACGGCGCTCAGGCTCACCAAGAACAGAAAGTTGATGAACCATCGAAAAAGATCGACGGCCAGAGTCTGCTTCTCAGAAACCCCGAACGGCGCGAGGACACCGACTATTTGCGGGGCAAAGACGATGGCCAAGACGGTCAAGGGGACCAAGACCACAATTTGCAGCGAGAAGAGCGCCCGCACCAGCTGCCGGCTACGAACCCGGGTTGGATCTTCCTCGACTGTTCGGGAAAGCACAGGAATGAACGCCGTCGAAAAGGCTCCCTCAGCGACCATTTTTCTGAGATTCATGGGAATGCTGAAGACCGCGTTCAGGACGTCGGCCTTCCAGGTCTGACCGAAGAGCGCCGCCACCACCGAGTAGCGGGCGAACCCCAGCAGGCGCGAGGCAAAGGTTGCCGCGCCAACTACCGCAGTGTCAGCCAAGGTTCTTTCCCCCGAAACGGCTCAGAAACCCCTTTTTGAACTCCAGAAACTTGTTGTTTCGAATCGCCTCACGGATATTCGCCAGAAAATCGTGAAGAAACTGAAGATTGTGCTCGGTGGCCAGCATGGGCCCCAGGATTTCGTTGCACTTGAACATTTGCCTGAGGTACGCGCGGGAATAGGTCGTGCAGGCATGGCATCGACAACCCTCCAAAATCGGGGAGAAGTCCTTCTCAAACCGGGACTTCTTCAAATCGATGACCCCGTCGGGCGTGAAAACCGATCCGTTTCTGGCGATGCGCGTCGGGTAGACGCAGTCGAACAGATCGATCCCATTTTCCACCGCAACAAGAATGTAGTCCGGCGTTCCGATACCCATAACGTACCGTGGCTTGTTCTCGGGTAACAGTGGAGCGACGACGCCAAGCATTTCTTCGTACACGGCAAACGACTCGCCGACAGAGAGCCCACCGATCGCCACTCCGGGTGTGTCCTGCGACAAGACATTTTCTGTAGCCTGCCGCCGCAAATCGGCGTGAAAGTGCCCTTGAATGATGCCGAACAACCGGCCGTCGTAGCCTTCCCTCCGGGCCTTCCAAAGGGTCACGGTTCTTTTGAGCCACTCCGACGTCGTCGCCAGCGCCTTTTCGGCTTCCTTCCTGTTCGATTCCGGACCCGTGCAGACATCAAGCGGCATCAGGATGTCGCTCCCGAAGACCTCCTGCAGTTCTACGACGGACTCGGGTGTCAGCAGGTGGTAACTGCCGTCGATGTGGGAACGGAATTTCACCCCTTCCTCGGTGATCTTTCGAAAGGGAGCCAGGGAAAACACCTGGTACCCTCCCGAATCGGTGAGGATATTGTGTTTCCATCCGCTGAAGGCATGAAGTCCTCCCGCCTGCCGGATGACCTCAATTCCCGGGCGGAGGTAGAGGTGGTAGGTGTTGGCCAGGATCAGCCTGGTTCCCATGGCCTCCACTGTCGCGTGGTGCATGGCTTTGACACTGGCGTTAGTGCCGACAGGCATGAACGACGGAAGCATCACTTCGCCGTGGGGAAGGTTCAAGGTTCCGGTTCGGGCTTTGGTTGACGTATCGTGGTGTTCGATGCGAAGCATCCGTCCTCCTTATGTTTTGGCGCGGGAAAATAGGAGAAACCCGGCAACGGCGCCGACAATAACACCGGTTCCGGCGCCAACCCAAGGCGGCAGGAGACCCGTTTTGGACAGGAGACCGAACACCATCTGAAGGATGATATACGAGGCGGAGACCAAGAGGCTGACGAGTAGACTCATCAAGAGGATGTTCTTGCGGAACCGTCCTCCCATGGCAGCGGAAATCCAGATTACCACAAAGGGTGAAAAAGAAAAAGAAATCCTTTGGAGCGCATCGGTTTCGGCCTCGACGCTGGGCAATCCACCCTTTTTGAGGGTCTCCACGTAGACAAGGGCCTGTTCGAACGTCAATTCGTTCATCTCGATATTTTTCCTTTGAAAGGCCTCGGGTGGATCGTTGGCTGCCGGGTCGGACCATTGCTCGTCGTAGCGGTAGGACATCGCGCCTTCCACCGCCTTGTAGGTTTTGACCTTGTGGAAGACCCAATGGTCGACCGTCCAGTCTCCCCATTCTGCGTCGATTCGTTTGAGGAAGTTCCCCTGCCCGTCCTTTTCCACCAAGATGATGCTCGTCAAGGTCTTGTTCTGATCGTTGTAGAAGGCCGCTGAGTAAAGCAGGTTTCCTCCATCCGAAAGCAACGCCACATTGCTGTTGTTCTTGCCCGAGAGTCCCTGAAGCGATCGGTTGAGCTCCTGGCGCTGAGATTCAGCGCCAATGACCCCACGGTCGTTCCAGAAAAAAAGGAAGATGCTGGCGAGCGCCCCGACGAGGAACAACGGCTTGGTGAAGTTCCGCAGACTGATCCCCGAGCCAAAGATGACTACCAATTCATTGTGCGAATAGAGGTTGCCCAAAACAAAGGAAACGGCAAACAGAAGCGCGGGAGAGAGCGACCACGACAGCGCCTGAGGAAAGAACAATACAGACAGCGTCAGGATACGCCCGAGAGCGATCCCGAGGGGGAGGAATTTCGACAGGTTGATCAGCAAGTCGGACAGCACAATGCTGACAACAAAAAAAACGAGCGCTAGCAAGAAAAGAAAAGTGAACTGAGAAAGGAGGTAGCGGGTGAGCCGTTTCATCGCCTCAACCTCACAAGCAAAGGGATGCCCGCCACGACGATGAGCGCGTTGGGCAGGAAAAGGGCGAGTTCTGGCATCCAGCCCCATTCCAGGGCCAGAGTTCGTGCCAGGAGGAGCGAGGCCCAGTAAACAACGGCTGCAAACAGGCCCAAGCCGATGATTCCCGTCAAACCCCGCCTCTGAAGCAGGACAGCCAGCGGATAGGCCAGAAACACGAAACAAAGGCACGCCAGCGGGATAGAGAATTTCTGATAGTATTCGGTCTTCCAGCTCGACAAGACGCGGTCGCTCAGGTCACGGGATTTCAGCTCGGCAAGCCGTGCCATCGAGGTCCGAGCTTGCGCAAGGGCCGCCGGGTTGGAGACGCCGCGAAGCCACCACTGAGTGGTGAGTCGGCCTTTCTCCTGTTCGATCACTTCCCTCAGTCCGGCCTGAGCTCGTGAGAGCTCGGCTTCTTTGGCAGCGATTTGACGCGCTAAGTCAAAAGATCGCATTTCCTTGGGTCCCAGGGTTGGTGCCGAAGGCACCAGATCCCTCAAAACGATGTTGTAATCCAGATACTTGGCAGTGTAGTAGTCGAAGGTCCCAACCCGCCGGGCGTCAGGAACCAGCCCGACCACGTTTTCGAACCTGAGCGTCAGCACTCCAGGGAAGGTGGTGTTCTCGAGTAGCTGGGCCGTTTTCGCGGTGATAAGCTGCTGATCATCGCGAGAGGTTCTGTCAAGAAGGCTGATGCCGTGGACTGTCCTGCCCTCGACCTTCCCGGTGACAAGGAAAAAATTCTTGTAGAACTTGACCGAATACGAGCCCAACTCCAACTCTGGTGTGGAAAAGATGAGATCACGATAGACCTTGTTAAAGGTCACGGCTCCTTGAGGAAGAAGCACGTCGTTGGCCAGGTACGATCCCACCGAAAAAACAACACCCAAGACGAGTGCGGGAAGAATAAGCCATCGGTGCGGAATTCCGGAAGCCTGAGCGGCGAGAACTTCCTTGTCGCCCGCCAGCCGTCCTGTCGAAAGAAGAATGCCCAAAAGAGAGGCAAAGGGTGCCGTCAGCGCAAGGATCGAGGGTAAGCTGGCCAGAACCAAGATCGCCACTTGATCCAGAGGCGCCTTCCTCTTCAAGATCTCTTCTGCCAGCAGAAGAATTTGGTTGAGGAAAAATAGAAAGAAGAAAACAAGGAAGCTGACGGCGAAGGCCAGAAGAATTTCCCTAGCGAAGTATCGAAGGATTCTCATGCTCGCTCCACCAGCCCAAGCCTTGGCCGTTCGTCCCCCAGACCCACCTTCCCCGCCACGAAATCAAGGAGGTGACTCCTCCCGCCGTCAAACCATCGAGCGGTCCCAGAACTGTGCGCTCGCCGTTTTCAAGGAGGACCAGCCCCTCGTCAAGGGTACCAAACACCTGGCCGTCTGCGGTCCAGGCGGCGCCGGTGACGTACTCTCCCTGGGTGGAAAGGGGGCGCAACAGCCCGTCTTCGAGCATCCAAGCGCCCTCTCCCCAGGTTCCCACCACCCAGCGAGTCCCTGAAGGGTCGGCCTCAAGCACACAGATGTCGAGCGGCGCCGTTGATCGTTGTGCTGAAACGGCGGTCCAGCTTCCTGCGTTCCAGGACCACAGTCCACGGTCCTTCGTCCCGATCCAAAAACCGCCCTTGCCGTCCGGTGCGAGGGCATTGATGAATGGGCCTCCGCCGCCATCGTCGACCAAGGTCCACTGACCAGCCTGCCAGTGCCAGAGACCTTGGCCGAGGTAGGCAACCCAGAGAGACTCCTCACCATCGGCGACGACTGCCTGAACGCGCAGCCCCGTCCAGCCCGTCGGATACTCGAACATGCGCCACGTCCCTGTCACCTTACTGTAGCGTTGAAGGCTCGTGTTTTGGAAGGCGTAAACGAACCAGCCCGTCGCCCTCAGGAGTTTTATTGGCGCGACCGTGGTTCCAGGATCCAGGATCCGCTCGAGGGTGCCCATGGACAAGGACCATCGGACAACGCTCCCGTTCCACGTGCCGGTCCAAAGGTCGTCCCGGTCCAGGGCAAGGGTGGAAACATAGGGGTCCGCTCCGACCCGCGATAGGTCCTGATAGCCCACAAACAGTCTTTGACGCAGGAGCCGGGCCTTGCGGGCATCGTCGTCCAGCCAGGGTCCTTGAAGGCCTGGCCACAGGGCTCTGGCGCCCCAGAGATCCTTCAACCTGAAGGCTTGGTCCCAGGCACGTTCGAGCTCAACCGCTGGCAACGCGCGTAGGGCCCGGGCGCGGTCCAGCCACGAACGGGCCTCCGGGTACAACCCCGCCTCGCGATAAACCTGCCACAGATGCAAGGCGGCCCGGAACGCCTCGTCGGTCGACCTCGCCAGGCCAAAAATTTTTGCCAGTCTCTGCGCGCTCAAGGCTTGGGAGCGTCCCTCTTCAACCAAAACCCACAGAGATTTCTGATCCGACCAGAAGCGGTCTTCGAGCCCGAACCGCTTGGTGTCAACCCAGTCGGAAACCCAGCCGAAGGGCCAATGGTCGAGGTCCAGGGCTGAAACTGCTGGGAGTTGAACAGACTCCTCTGAAACCGGCGCTGGCAAACCGGTAACCAATGACCGCGGCGGGCTTTCAGGTTGAGGTTCGGGAGGCGATGCGGGCTTGGCAACGGCGGTTTCCCCGAGTTCGGCTTCGGCCTTCCCTGTTACCGTTTGGGGCGTCACCGGGGGAAACGGCTGCTTTGCTGTTGTGGTCGTCGCGCAGCCTTCCCAGAGACAAAGCAGCAGACTGACGAGGGCCGCGAGCCGGCTCATGAGTCCTTGGGCTCGACAACGAACCCACGGGGGACTTTTCCCCAGACCAAGAGACTTGGAGTCTGCGCGATCAAGATCGACAGCACAGACAACTTTTCGTGGGGCGAAATCGGCTCTGAGAGCAGGTTTGTCATTTCCTCTGACCCCAGGAGAACACCGAAACTCTCAAACTGCCGCCACAGACGGCTCACACGGTTCTCCGTTTTTTCGGCCGAGAGAATTGCACCTCCTCTCAAGGCCATTCGGGCATCCTCCCATTCGGTTTCCGAAGGAGGGTCGTAGGCCAGCCTCGACGTCTCTTCATCGAAAGCTTTCAAGAGGGCCCGTGCATTGCCCGGTGCGCAGCCGGCAAAGAACTGCAGGCCCCAGGTCCCTTCTGTGTCGAAGATCTGGCTGGAAACCGAGTAGCAGAGTCCTCGTTGTTCCCGAATAGTCTGGAACAGACGTGAGCTCATCGTCTCCCCCCAAAGCATCGAGAACACTTGCCAAATGGCGGCTTCACGCGTCGTCTTCGGTTCGGGAAGGCTGTAGCCGCCGATAATCTGCACCATTTGAAACCCTGCAGGTTGAATCCAGCGGCGAAACACCGGCTGAAAACGTTCGGGAGTGTCCGCCCGGTCCCCCTCCCCTGAAACCTCCGGCCAGGGGGCCAAACGGACCGCCACGGCGTCCCTAATGAGGTTGGGTTCAACGCCGCCCGATACCGCGATGGTCAGGCGCCCCGGATGGCCATACTCGGCCCACCAAGCTTTGGCGTCGTCGAGAGAAATTTCGGCGAGACTCTGTTCAGTTCCGGCGACCGGGCGGCTCCAATTCCCAGGACTAATCGTTTGGAGAAAGCATTCTGACGACAGCTCCTCGGGGTCCTCAAGCGTCGCCAGGATCTCGTTACGGATCACTTCCTTTTCCCGCTCAAACTCGTCTTCTGGAAAGGTGGGAAACAGACACAACTGTGTCAGAACTTCGACAGCAATCTCCCAGGCTTCAGCAGGTACCGAACAGGTGAACGCCATTTCTTCACGGTCAGTCCACGCGTTGAGGTCGCCCCCCACCCGGTCGATTGAACGAGCAAGGCCAGCCGCCGTGAAATTCTTGGTCCCCTTGAAGACGAGGTGCTCCACGAGGTGGGCTGTCCCCGCTTTCCCCGGGGGATCAAATCGTGATCCCGTAGCAAAAAAAAATCCCAGGGAAAGTGTGCGGCTAGGCCCCACGCGTTCCCACAGGATTTTCACGCCTCGGGGAAGGCGGCCGAATCCAATGTCTTCAGCCATAACCTTCCTCTAGAATGTCAAACGTCGGCAATGCTCAGGTTGAGCCTGCCCATCTTGTCGATTTCCATAAGGCGAACCTTGACGGCCTGCCCTTCTTTGAGAATGTCGGAGGGAGAGTTGACGCGTTCCTTGCTCATCTTGGAGATGTGGCACAACCCCTCTTTTCCTGGCAGGATTTCAATGAAGGCCCCAAAATCCATAAGCCTCTTGACGGTACCCGAGTACACCCTTCCAACCTCAGGATCCTGGACCATCCCCTTGATCTTGCCTTCGGCCAGTTCCGAACCTTCACGGTTCTTGCTGTAAATTGTGACCGTGCCGTCGTTGTCGATGTTGATCCGAGCTCCGGTCTCTTCGGAGATGGCCTTGATGTTCTTGCCGCCGGGTCCAATGATCAGCCCGATCTTGTCGGGGTCAATCTTCATGGTAAGGATCTTCGGGGCAAACGGCGAAATGTCTTTGGCAGGCTTGTCGAGAACCTTGTTCATGATGCCCAAAATGTGCATCCGGCCGTCTTTAGCCTGTCTGAGGGCCTGGGTCATGATTTCTCGGGTGACGTTGGAAACCTTGATGTCCATCTGGAATCCGGTAATACCCGCTTCAGTTCCGGCCACCTTGAAGTCCATGTCGCCCAAGTGGTCTTCTTCACCGAGGATGTCGGAGAGGACTTTCCAGCGCTTGCCGTCGGTAACCAGGCCCATGGCGATGCCCGCCACAGGTCGTTTCATGGGGACACCCGCCGCCAAAAGGCTCAGGGATCCGCCGCAGACCGAGGCCATGGACGATGAGCCGTTGGACTCTAGAATTTCTGAAACGACCCGGACGGTATAGGGAAAGGTGTCATAGGCAGGCAGCACATTCTGAAGAGAACGCTGGGCCAGATGGCCATGACCGATTTCCCGTCGGCCGGTTGACAGGCGTCCCGTCTCTCCCACGGAAAACGGCGGGAAATTGTAGTGGAGCATGAATGTCGCCCGCTTGTCACCGTCAATCGTATCCATGATCTGCTCATCGAATACCGTACCTAAAGTCGACACGGCCAAGGCCTGGGTCTCTCCGCGGGTGAACAACGCCGAACCGTGCGTTCTGGGGAGCACATTGACCTCAACCGCGATCGGCCGAATCTGAGTGGTGTTTCGTCCGTCGGCCCTAAGATCCTTGGCCAGGATGGTTTCTCTCAAAATGTCGCGTTCCAGATCCTCAACGATGCCGTGAACCAGGCCGCGTTCACCTTCGGCGAGACCTGCATCGAATTTGGCATGGACCTCGGCTTCGACGGCGGCAATGGCAGCTACCCTCTCGAACTTCCCGATAACGAAACAGGCCACGTCCATTTTGGGTTTCGCAAAAGCGACAACTTCTTTTTCGTTGGCCAGTTTCTTTTCCGCGAAATTGGGCATGGGCAATTTGGTCTTTCCGACCGCCTTCACCAACTCCCGCTGAATGCGGCAGAGTTCTTTGATGAATCCTTCGGCTTTCTCGATTGCGGCAAGAAGCAGTTCTTCGGAAACCTCTTTGGCACCGCCTTCGACCATGGTGATCCCGACTTCGGAGCCCGCGACCACGATTTCAAGTTCGCTGGCTTCAATTTGTTCAAAGGTCGGGTTGACAATCAGCTCGCCCTTCACGCTGGCGATCCTCACGGCGCCAATAGGGCCGTCGAACGGAACATCCGAGATGGCCGTAGCGGCAAAAGCCGCAATCATCCCGATGACGTCGGGAGGATTGATCTGGTCGGCCGAGATGGTGGTGGGAACAACTTGGATCTCGCGGGCGAACTTCTTGTCGAACAAGGGGCGCATCGGCCGGTCAATCAACCGGGAAACGAGGATTTCCTTGTCTCTGGGCCGCGCTTCCCGTTTGAGAAACCCACCAGGAATCTTGCCGGCGGCGTAGTATTTCTCGTTGTATTCCACCGAAAGGGGAACGAAGTCCAATCCTTCAGTAGGACTCGAGGCGCAGCAGACGGTGGCCAGAACAACCGACCCGCCGTAGGTTGCCAAAACGGCACCGTTGGCCTGTTTGGCCATCTTGCCCGTTTCGAGAATCAGCTCTTCGTTGCCCAATTTCAGGCGTACTTGGTGCATGGTTTGCCCCTTCTTACTTTCTCAGGCCGAGCTTCTCGATGAGAGCACGGTATCCCTGAAGGTTCGTCGTCTGAAGGTAGCGCAGCAGCCGCCGGCGCTGGCCAACCAACTGGAGCAAACCCCGCCGGGAATTGTGATCCTTTTTCGACACCTTGAAATGTCCAGTCAGGTACTGAATTCGTGAGGTGATGAGCGCAATTTGCACTTCAGTCGACCCCGTGTTGGCGGCGGTACCGCCAAACTCGGCGACAATTTTCGCCTTTTCTTCTTTTGTCAAAGCCATTGTGTACTCCTTACTCAAACACAACT
>CAYYUZ010000097.1:5879-15708 GCA_964475005.1 uncultured Spirochaetales bacterium | reverse complement strand
CGTTTCGACGGCGTGGCCTTCGAGAGCTGCAAGCTCGTGGGCCTCAACTTCGGGTTGGCTGATTCGCTGGTCTTCGACCTGTCTCTGACCAAATGCCTGTTGCGCTACGTGAATTTCAGCCAAGTCCGGTGGAAGAACGCCGTTGCGGTGCAATGCGAGGCCTCCGACTCAGACTTTCGGGGAGCCCAGCTGATTGGCGCCGATTTTCGGGGAACCAAGTTCCGAGCCTGCCGGTTTCATGCTTCCGATCTGTCGAAGGCGGACTTTTCAGGCGCTGAAGGTTATGACCTTGACGTGCGAACAGAAAATCTCAAGAAGGCGATCTTCTCCCTTCCTGAGGCTCTGAACCTTCTCGCTCCCTTCGACCTGGAAATCCGAAGCTAGGAGCTTTTCGGGCTCCTAGGCCTCGAGAGTCTTGAAATGGTCCACGTGGGTTGATACTTCTTGGGTCGATTGGTCAAGAAGCTGGGTGTGGCCCTTGAGGTTCTGCGACGCGTGGGCGACCTCGTCCACACTGGAGCTGACCTCGGTCATCGCGTCGCGCGTGGTCTGCGCCTTGCCCTTGAGCAGGGTCATGTCCTGGAACAGTCCGTCGGCTTCACGCCCCATGAAACCCGACTTCTCCCGAACCTCGTCTGAGCGTTCCCTGAGGCCGACGCTGGCCGTCAGAATCGCCGAACTGCCCACGCGCATCTCGTCCATGGTCGACTCGATCTCGCGGAAGGAATGGAGGAACTCGGCGAGTTCCTGCCGGATTTTAGCGAAGGTTGTCGCCGTCTCACCGCCTGCGGCCACCGCGGTCGCGATCATTTGGACGATGGATTTGACCTTGGTCGTGATTTCTTTCGAGTTTTTGGAAGAGGTCTCGGCGAGCTTGCGGATTTCGTCGGCGACCACGGCAAAGCCCGCCCCCGCGGCACCGGCGTGCGCGGCTTCGATGGCAGCGTTCATCGAAAGGAGGTTGGTTTGGGCCGAGATCGACTGAATGACTCCCGTAATGCTGCGTATGTCCTCGACGCTCCCCGCGATTTGATTGAGGTGGTCGAGAGTCAGTTTCATCTTACCCTGGCCCTCGCTGGTCTGTCCCTCCAGGGCCTGCGACGATTGCATTCTCGACGTGCTGATGCGCGCGATGCTTTCAATGGAACTTGTCATTTCTTCGAGGGATGAGGAGGTTTCTTGAACCATTTCCGACTGCCGGCTAATTTCCTGGTTGAGTTCACCGATGACCTTGTAGAAATTCTGCACCCGGCCGAGCGCCCTTTCGACGGCATCGGTGATTTCTTGCGATTGTCCGTTGACCAGCGACACCTGCTGGCCGATGCGCCCGATCTCCTGGGCCGTTGAACCGCAAATCTCGACAAGTTCATCCTTGATCGAAACCGTCTTGCTGACCGAGAGTTTCGTTGAACCCAGAAGGCCGTTCAGGTTCCCGTGGACCAAGTTCAAGTGGTCGGCAAGAACCCCCAATTCGTCGCGTGAAGTCAACGCCAAGCAAGGTTTGGAAACGTCGCCCCGAGCCAAATCGAGCACAAATTCCTTCGAACGCTGGATCCGGTTCACGATGCCCCGCATGAGCAGGATGATGTTGAGCACCCCTCCCACAAGACCAATCAAGACGATGGGAAGACCATTGCCGAGAACTTGGCTCCAGGGTGACTGGTCCTGCGCAGCTTCCGTCAGAATATTCTTGAACGCCACAAGAACCATGCAGAAGATAGAAGTCAGGACAAACCCCGTCACCAGGCTTACCCTTGCCATGAGGCTCATCGAAAGGTACTTACTCGAGAAAGGGATGGTTTGGTTCCAGTGTTCAAAGGCCTGCAAAAACAGGATGTAGCACGGCATGGCGATGAAGATCACATTGGCGTACCCGATCAGCAGAAAATCGGCGACCCGTTCACCAGCCGCCGGGTAGAAAGCCAGGGCCACGGCCGAGGTCACGATTCCAAACAGCAAGCCAGCGACCAAGACCTTTTTCGGAAAGGCGATCAAATTGAGCTGAAGTTTCTCCACTTGGTCGGTCACCCCGTGACGGTGCCAGGCGTCAAACGGCCGAAATCCTCGAAAGATCCCCAAGAGGACCGCAAGCAAAAGCACACCGACGCCGATACCGAGCGCAGGGTTGGCAACTAGCTTGAAGAGCTCGTCGGCGGTAGCCACAAGGGTAAACCGGCAGATCAGGAAGAAAGTCGGAATGGGCAGTGCGAACACCAAGAAGGCCCAAAAGCGGGCCTTTGCAGCTTCCTTCGATTTGCGGGCGATGTTGTCCATGGGGCAGACCTCGTGTCTTGCGTGGGGTTTACTATCGTGAACTTTGACTATAGCCGTGGTTTTTCGCGCTGGCAAGGCCGAGTCGTTTCTACACGTGGCTACCCAAGGCGTCGCGGATGATCATCTTCCCTGCGCGCCGGGCGGGCAGAATCGAACCCACGACGGCGATCAAAGCGGCCGCCAGAGCGGCAAGAGGAAAGTCAAGCGGCGGGTAGGCCGGCCTCATCACCGAGGCTATCGGAATCGGAATGCCGGGAGGGAGGAAACCCCGGGCATCGATTCCGTAGGTCAAGCCGAGCCAGGCCAGACCGAGGGCGGCGACCATTCCCGCAAGGCCCCCTGAAAGACCCAAGGCAAAGCCTTCCGCCAAGAAGAGCCTCGCCAGCTTCCGGCGGTTCATTCCGATCGCGCGCAAAGTTCCGATCTCGCGAAACCGCTCCTGAACCGCCATCGACATCGAGTTCAGAATGCCTACCGTGACCAGCACGATGAGGATGAACATCATGAAGGTCATGATTCGGATGCGCGACTCCAAGGTGTCGACAAGAGTCTTGGCGAATTCTTTCCAAGGATACAGCGTCAAGCCGCCATCCAAGCCCTGGGCACGCAGGGTGGAGCGGACCAAGGCCATTTCGCGGTCGAGGTCGGCGAACCTAGCGAACTTGAGCACCACCCGTGTTGCGTCGCCGGGTCCAAGAGCCAGGGTGTCCTGGGCCTTCTTGAGGGTGGTGTAGATCACACCGTCGTCGAAAATACCGTAGCCCGAATCAAAGATTCCCGAGACCGAGCCGTCGACAAGGTTGCGCACGCCGTACTGGTCCAACGCTGTCAGAAAGACCTGGTCGCCGACGCCCAGGCCCAGTTTTCGTGCCATTCCGGTTCCGATGACCACGTCTTTGTCCGAAGAAAGCCAGCGTCCTTTCCGGACTTGGGCCGGGATGGTGTTGGTCTGCGCTTCCCCTTCCGGGTCGACGCCGCGCACCGTCGTATGAATGGCGCTGATACCGTTGCTGAGGTCAGCGGCGAAGTCAAGTCTGGCGCCGATCCCAAGACCGGGTCTTTGCAACGCGGCCTTTACGGCCGGCCAGTTCCTGACGCGAAGGTCAAGTGGCAGGCGCCTGGCCTCGCTCTCGTAGCCGGAATCAAGGAGCTGGGCGTGCGCCGTGTCGAGGTCGATCTGAGTCTGGTAGGCCTGTACGGCAAAGCCTCCTATCCACCCTTTCATGGTGATCACGATCATGACACCGATGCCGATGGCCACCATGTTGAGGATGGTCCGGCGGGGATTGCGGAAAACGTTCCGCAGCGCGATGACGAAGAGTTCCATAAGCGGCTCCTAGACGTGAGTCAGCGATTCGCTGACCGTCAGACGGGATGATACGCGGGAGGCGTAGAAACTGGCGACCACGGCGATTAGGACACCGAAGACGAAGTTGAACAGCACATCGAGGCCCGCCAGTTTGGGGTAGATGCGGCTCGAAAAACCGATGTACTCGGTGGCGTTCCCCATGTCGAGACCAAAGTTTGACAGTAATAGGACCGAGGGAACACCCACCAGCAAGCCGGCGGCGGCTCCCAGGCAGCCGAGCAAGACGCCCTCAGTCAAAATCATGGCGCGAAGCTGCCGCGTCTTGAGACCAATGGCCCGCAGCGTGCCGTACTCCCGGGTCCGTTCGAAGACGGTCATGAGGATGCTGTTGGTGATCACCGAAGCCGCCACGATGACGAAGAAGGTGCGGATGATGAAGAACAAGATGTCGAGGAACTTCAAAATGGCCAGGAGCGAAGAGAAGGTGACCTCCCAGGGCTCCACGCGAAGGTCCTTCCCCGGCAGTTGCGTGGTCAAAGCCTGGGCGACCGCGGGAGCCGAGTCCTGATCCTTGAGCAAAAAGCGGAGCTCGCGGCTCATACCTTCCGCGTCGACAAGGGTTCGCGCGGTCTCTTGGCTCACGACGAAGACGCTAAGGTCGGTTTGTTCGCTTCCGGATTCGAAGAGTCCTGTGATGGGGAGTTCCTGGTACCAGGGGTTGTTACCCCGGTCTTGGGTGAGGACCATGACGGTGGCGCCAAAGTGGACGTCGAGCAGCTTTGCGGCCCGCACCGAGAGCAAAATTCCCTTCCCTTCGGGGAGAAACGAGCCCTTCACCATTCCTGAGCGGACGTTTTGAAGGAACTGAGTGTCGGGCTTGACGCCCTGCCCAAGCATGCCGAGGTTTTTGGCTTCTTGTTTCGAGTCGAGGGGGACGGGCTGAACCAGCAGCGCCCCAAAGGTGAGCACACTTTCTTGCACAGCGATGCGGCTGTCTTTGAGGCCCGCCAAGGTGGTGTCCGCATCGGGTATGAGGTACTTGAGGTCCAAAGGATTGGCGGCGTCTTTCGACGCCTTTTCGGTGATGGTGATGTGACCCGCCGTAGGGACAATGGAGCCCAGCACGGTGTCTTGAATTCCCCGGATCACGCCGCCGATCAGCGAAAGGACCAAAACCGCGATGGCGACGGCCACGAAGACGACCACGGATCGCTTGGCGTGTTTGACGATGTTGAGGAGCGCGATTTTTGCAAACATCTCAGCGGTCTCCTACGACCAGGCCGTCCTTGAGGCGGATAACTCTCTTGGCATACTTTTCGATCAAGTCGTTGTGAGTGCTGAAGATGAAACTCACTTTTTCGTGCTCGTTGAGGTTCTTCATCACTTCCATGATCTTGACCGAGGTGTCGCTGTCGAGGTTGGCCGTCGGCTCGTCGGCGATCACCAACCTCGGCCGGTTGACCAGCGCCCGCGCGATGGCGACGCGTTGCCTTTGGCCGCCTGAGAGTTCGTCGGGCTTGTGGTCGGCGAATTCCGTCAGTCCGACAATCTCGACCAAACGGTCGACGGCCTTGCGGCGTTCGGCCTTGGGAACTTTGTTCATCATGAGCGGGAATTCGATGTTTTCTCTGACGTCGAGCACGGCCACGAGGTTAAAGCTTTGGAAGATGAATCCAATCTTGTTGAGCCGGATGTCGGCCTCCTGGTCGTCGTTCAGCGTTTCAAGGTCGGTGCCTTGAAACATGACTTTCCCCGAAGTGGCCTTGTCGATGCAGCCGATGATGTTGAGCAGCGTCGACTTGCCGCAGCCCGACGGTCCCACGATGGAGAGGAACTCCCCCTCGAGGATGTCGAAGCTGACGCCCTTGAGGGCGGGGATCAGGGTCTTGCCAAGTTGGTAGTCTTTTTTCACGTCGCGGATGGAAATAATGGCTTCAGACATGGGCGGCTCCTTAGAAATGGTAGGTTGTCGAGAAGGAAAGTTGGTAACGGCTCTGAGCCGCGGTCAAATTGAGAAGGGGATCGGGAGGAAGGGCCTGGTAGGTCGACCCATTGGAGCCCTGAGCAAACAGCAACGCCAGGCCGAATTCAACGTTGTCCCAGGGGTCCCAGACGGCCGATGTTTGGCCGATGAAGCTTTGGTCCTGCAAGTCGACAACGGTTAGGCCAGAAACGGTCCACGTCGAGGCCGAAGTCGCGGAAAGCTGAAAGATGGCGTTTTCCTGGCCGCGAACCGCAAACCGGGGCCGTGCCGTCTGGGCCGCGACCCGAACAGGGACCGACGGCGACTGAGTTGCGGCGTTCCAGTCGGAGCTCTGGTCCTTGGTCCAGCCTTGGCCCCAATGCAGGTACTGGCCCGAAAGCGTGTAGTCGATGTCGCTCACGGTCACGGTCCAACGAGCGCCGCCGCTGCCCGAGAGGGCGGGTTGGGTCCAAGCGCTCGGCGCCGTCCAGGTTGCTGGATTGGTTCCGGAGGGAACCACCCCTTGCGGCAGAAACTCGGCACCTAACTCCGCTGTCAAAATGACGCCGACCAGGTCATAGCTGGTCCCCACCGCTGGGTTGAAGGTCTTGGCTTTGGTACCATCGGAAACCAGCGAAGCCGTGAGTTGCAGCTTGTCGAGAAGGTAGCTGATCTGGCCGGCCGCCGTCAGGTCGGAGTTTTCGGTCGAAAGCGCTGTCGAAACCGAAGTGGCCGAGGTGGGGCTCCATTCGGCCGTGAAGCCTCGAAATCCGGTCTTCTGGTCGAAGAACCCTGTGACGGGGTTGATCGAGTCGCCTACGGTCACGACCTGTCCGACACCGATGTTGTAGTGCTTCTGGCCGAAGGTCAGGTCAAGGTTGGGCAACGGGGTGACGCGGAAGTAGGCTTCGTAGATTGTGGCCTGCACGTTCGAGTAGGCAAGACTGGCGGTCATGGGGAGTGCCCACGTCGTGTCGGCCAAGAAGACCAGGGGTCCATAAGTGAATTTGGGCTTCAAGTCGCTGTTGAACGCCCAGGTCACGCCGGGCGCCTGCCCCCACTCGGGAGAGGCCTGCGCCAAGGTTTGCGAAACATCGCCGATCAACTGGAACTGGGGTGTGGGCCCCGAGGCCGCCTCGGCGGCTGGTACCGCAGCTTCCTCAGAGAAAGAGGGCGGGACGGAGCCAAGCAAAGCCATAGCGAATAAGAGCGGAAAAACGCGGGACGTCATGGTTGGCTCCTACTTCGTCAAATTGGTCAGGTTGTAGAGGCTGTCGGGAATGTTGTCGCGAATCTCCATCTGGTCGATGTGAAGCGTGGTCTTGGTTCCCTTCTTATCGAGGCTTGTCATCTCCATCTTGGTTGCCCGGAGTCGCCCGGCCAGTGTTTTGTAGTCACTGAGGACCATTTGCCGGAACAGGAGACCGCTCTTGGCGTAGTAGTCGAACTTTAGCGGCAACAGGTCGCCTTGCCGTACCCACATCATGATGTGGCCGTAGCTGGCCTCGGGGTTGGTGGCGTCGGCCCGCAGACGCCAGGCCTTCACCGAGCCAAACTCCGCCGTCTCCACGGTCTCCTCGCCTTCGGTGGTTCCCGCGTAGTCCTCGGTGAACGAGGTCTTGGACACGTCGCTATTACTGAACGAAGAGCCCTGAAAACTGTCGCGGGGAGCCAAGCGGAGCGGTTTGGTCGACCCCGACTTGGGGTTGTACATCCAAAGCGTGCCCTCTTGCGTCAGCAACTTCGTCCCCTTCGAGCGCGCGGGAGCCTGAATCTCAATGGCGCTCCCAAAGGTCTTCTTGTGGGTATTGTCGAGGGTCATGACTTTATCGGTTTCGCCGGGGCTGACCGTAGTCATGGTGATCCTCATGAAGAAACTATCGGGAAACCGGATGTTGTCGATCTGCGTCAGCAACTGCTTGCCGTCGGGCAGGTCGGCTGCGGAGAGGGTGCCGATCGAGAGGGTAAGCACGAGAACGGGGAGGATAAAGCGATTCATGAAAGACTCCTTGTGCGTTTTGTTCGACTCGGGATTTCCCAGTTCCTACCGGTCGTGACTGTGTTCCTTGAGCATTTTTTCCAGAAACTCGATGTACTCCTTGAACTCCTTGCGTCCCGAGGCCGTGAGTTCATACTGGGAACTGACGTTCCCACCGATGACTTCCTTGTCGCGAGTCACGTAGCCGGCAAGTTTGAGCTTCTCAAGATGGGTGTAGATGGCGCCGTCGGTCGCCGCCAGCGCCTCTTTGAGGGTGTTGAATGACAGCCTTCCTTCGCGATACAGGAGCGTCAAGATCGACAAGCGAGTCTTCTCAAAAAAGACGCTGTCGAACTTTAGGTAGAGGTCGGACACCTAAGAACTCCCCGCCTTGCGGCGGTCTTGGGAACGGAACAGAAACCCCGCGTAGAAGATGGCCCCGGCGGTCATCAGCACATCGACAAGGACAACTTCCGGACCCGCCAGCCTCAGACCCAGTTCGACAAGACCCAGGGCGAAAAAGGCAAGAGGAACGGTCCGGAATCCTCGGGGCAACGCCTGTTCGATGGCAGTCTGCCAGATCGAGACAATGAGAAGGTACACGCCCTCCAAGGGGAACGCGCTGTTCCGGCTCGACACCCAGATCAGCACAAGGGCCGCCGGCGGTATGATGAAGCGGGCAAACAGCAAGTGCCGAATTCTCCCTTGCCCCAGGAATTTCTTGCCGGTCCGGCCAATTTCACGAGAAAGGATGACAAAGAACACAGGGGAGAGAAGGCAGAATCCCGGGAGCCAAAGCCACACCAAGCGTCCGTCGAAGTCAAGATCGCGGAAGAACGGAACAAAGTACTGCAAAAGGCCGGCCACGGCGATGGCAGGACTGACCAGCCACATGCCTTTCCAGACCCGGGGAAAGGGAGCATCTTGGTTCTGCAGAATGTCCTTGATCGTTCGAACATCATCGAGAAGCGTCGTCAGCTCTCTGTCGTGCTCAGCCATGGAGCACCTCGGGGCGGTTTTCGCCTTTCTGCAGAAGACTGCCGACGAAGGCCAGTCCTCCTGCAGCCACTAGGGTGTTAGCCAGGGTCCACCACGGTCCCCTCAGGTTGCAAAGCAGTTCAAGAAACCCTCCGAAAAGGTAGACAAAGGGCACAGCTTTGAATGTCCTGGGCACGAGAACGACCACCTGCGTCAGCCCGACGGCGACGAGCACCAAGAGAGCGCCCTCCAGCGAATAAGCAGGATTCAGACTCAATAGGTAGCCAAGGGTCGCCACCGCCGGGGCCAGAATGAATCGTGTGTACAGAAAAGTTTGAACGCGGCCTTGGGCTAGAAAACCTGTTCCCGTTCGACGGATGTCCCGGCTGACCCGAACCACGACGATCAGGGCAACAACAGCCAAGACCGGAAGCCACAACCAAAGCAGGGTGTCCAGAAACGACATCGCCGCCAAAGTCGGAACAAAGAACTTGAGCACACCGATGAGGACTAGGGCGGGGCTGGCAACCCAGTAGAGCAGATGCCAAACCGGCGGAAGCGGCGTGTCTGTGGCTTGGAGGATGCTTTTGATCGTCCTGACGTCTTCGAGAATGGTCTGCAATTCGGGATCGGGCATGACTTTCTCCTGAAAAGTAACTTTGCATTACAAAGTGATAAACCTAATCTAGCCTCTCCGAAGTGATTTGACAAGAGGTTTTCGAAGTTTTTCTTCTAGCTATCTGCTCCCTGGATGAACTAGAATGGTGCTATGGAAATGGAATTGGACAAAGAAGATTACCGATCTCGATTTGCGGAGGTTCTCCTCTTCCGGGCTCTGTCCCCCGAAGCCCGCGATCACCTTTTCGACCGCGCCGAGGCGCTTTTCTTCGACGCCGGCCAAGTCATCGTGCAGGAAGGAACTCTGAGTCCCTCCTTTTTCGCCGTTCTTGACGGGGCCGTCGTCGTCGAGGTCACCCAAGACGATCGCCAAGTCTACATTTGCACCCTCGGCCGCGGATCGGTCTTTGGCGAAGCGGCGATGTTTCTCAAATCGGCTCGAACCGCCACAGTCAGGGCCGCAGACCCTTCGGTGGTTCTTCAGATCTCCAGGCCCGACTGGATGGAGTTCCTCCGCGAATTCCCCCGCGAGGGCAACAAGGCGCTCCTGGCCATTGTCTACGGACTGCTCGGAAAGCTGAGGTCGGCGAACCAGGAACTGGCCTACGAACGCCGAGCCGATTCGCAGCAGGACGAGGTGGACAGTCTCGTCGCCGAACTCACGGGAAATTGACTATTGCCTACTGCGGAGGGTTTTGGGTTCGCAAAA
>CAYYUZ010000097.1:0-5779 GCA_964475005.1 uncultured Spirochaetales bacterium | reverse complement strand
CAAAACCCTTCCTCGCTACGGCACTAGTCAATTTCCAAAAGAAGCTCGTCCTGGCTGGCGGTTTGGCCGGGTTCCCATTTGCCAGAGCGGAGGTACCTTGAGTTTCCAAGAGGTGAACCATGTGGAAACAACTGTCTGAAGAATTGAAGGCTGCGACCGAAAAGACGGCCAAGAATCTTGTCCATATCGGCGGTCCCGAGATCTCGGGACGAACGGGTCTGGTTTGGTCCGAGGGATTCGTTTTGACGTTGGCCCGGCAGGCGCAGGATGGTGAATCCGTGTCGGTGGTCCTTCCCGGCGGAAAGGAGGTCTCGGCGACTGTCCATGCTTGGGACTCCCGAACGGGGCTGACCGTGCTGAAGGTTCCGGGCGTTTCTGACCCGAAATGGGTGACGGCGTCGGTTCCCGGTGTCGGCAGCCTGGTCTTGACCGTTGCCTTCGCCTCGCCGCAGGGTTCCGAAGCCCGCTTCGATGCCGTGAGGTTTGCCGGACGCAACACCGACTGGGGCAAGGGAGTTCCTCTCGAGGAGTTCTTTCAAACCGACGGAAATCCCTGGCCAGGCTTCTCCGGAGCCGCCGTGGTCGATCATGAGGGTCGCCTTGTGGGTTTCGTTGCCGAAAATAAGCCCGGAAACGGGGGCTTTGTGGTTGGTGCGGCGGACCTGGCCCGGCTCGCCGAGAAACTGATCGCGGGTGGCTCGCCCAAGCGGGCGTGGCTGGGTGTCTCGACGCGCCCAGCAGGCGGCCAAGGTCTTGTCCTGTTGAGTGTTGACAGCGGAAGCCCGGCCGAGCGAGCGGGCTGGAAAGGTGGCGACCTGCTGGTTTCGCTGGCCGGAGCGGCCTTGAAAGAGCCTTCCGATCTCGTCGGCGTTCTGGCGGGGCTTCAGCCAGACCTCGAAGTCGCGGCCAGAATCCTTCGCGACGGTCAGGTCCACGACAAACCCGTCACGCCCGCAGGACGGTGAGGATTTGGCGCGAAACCCCGACCTTCCAGTCTTGAAACTCTTTTGGGAGGGCGGGGATCCCCAGGCCAGGGAGGCCCTTTCGTCGGACCGTCCGGTGACCTGGGTCGACGCACCCGAGAAAGCCGACTTGGTTGTGGGGCCCGCACCCGGAGTCCCCGAGTCCGGCGGCCTCACCAACCGCGAGGCCGAAGTGCTTTCGTACCTCGCCGACGGCTGGTCCAATGAAGAGATCGCCGACCGCCTTTCGATCGGTGTTCGAACCGTCCGCTTTCATCTGGACCGGCTCTACCGCAAGCTGGGCGTCGGTCGGCGGACGGAAGCGGTTCGGGAAGCTGTCACTCGGGGATATCTGCGGTTCTGAACATTGGTGACCACAACTGTCAGATTACAGCAAACGTGCTACCTTGGCATCCCAAGGAGTCATTATGAAAAACTTTGTATTTGTCCTTTTTGCATTCGCCTTGATTTCGTGTTCCACGATGGACGGAGTGCGGTACCTAGCCGAGGCTGCCAAGCCCAAAGCCGCTGAACCGGCGCAACCGGCGCAACCTGCGTCCGACCAGAAAGCCTCCGCCCCCAAGTCCGCCTCAACCTCCGGACTCGATACCTCGGCGAAGGCCGACTGGGCGCGCTACTCGAATCCTGCGGCTTCGGGAAAGTCCTTCGGTCCAGGCGCCGATCTGTCCGCGGCCTCTGGCTCGGCTTTGGGTACGCTCAAGGCGGGTGAATGGGCTGTTTATCGTACCGTCGAGAACGGCCAAACCAAGGAAATTCTCAAGATGGCCGTGGTGTCCCAACAAGCGGACACCTGGGTGTACGAGTTCGTTTCGGTGTCAGACAAAGATTCGGCGGTTGTTCAAGAAGCCGTGAAGGGTCTCGACGCGGTTGTCCAGACCGGTGATGCCGACAAGGGGCAAGTCCTCTGGATCAAAGTGAAGGACAAGGAAGGAAAGGTTCAAACTCTTGAAGGGGCCATGCTCGGCGTGGCCGGCGCTGGCTACAAGAACATGCTGACCGCCAACGCGGCGCACTTCTCTGGAACTGTTGTCGCCGGTGGCCCCGTCACTGTGCCTGCCGGGACCTTTACCTCCACCTGGAAGGCCGACTCTAAAAGCGCCCAAGGGCGCGGGTCCGGAACGGCCTGGGTCTCGACCGTGGTTCCTCTGTGGCATCTGATCAAGGGCGTCGGTCAAAGCGGCCACGTGCTTGAGCTCGTCGATTTTGGAACCAGCGGCTACCAGTCGGCGCTTCCCTAAGAATTTCACAGTTTTCTGAAATTCGGCCGAACCCTTTTGACCCCGACGCGCACTTACTCTCCAACGCAAACAGCGAAGGAGATCCATATGAGTTTGAACAGGAATATTCCCGGATGGGAGCGTCTAGTGCGATTGGTGGTCGGTTTGGGAATCGCGGTGTTTGGCGGCTTTTGGGCCGCCGGTCCGCAAGCTGTGGCTGGTTGGGTTGTGATCGCCTCGGGGTTGGGTTTGGGTGCGACAGGGCTTGTCGGGTGGTGCCCCGCATGCGCCGCTGTCGGAAGGACGCTGCCCGAGGCGAAACAGACCGTGAAGATCGCCCGCTTGTAAGGAGAACAGCATTTCTTCCGAAAAAGAACTCGAGCTCGTCCGGCGTGCTGTCGCCGGGGACTCGTTGGCCCTCGAAGCCGTGATCAGGCTTTGGGGGCCGCGGGTTCGCCGGTTCGCCGGCCGGCTTTGCCCAGCCACCGAGGTACTCGACGCCGTTCAGGAAACCCTTCTCATCCTGGCCACCCGAATCACGACTCTCCGCGTGGCCGAGGCCTTGACCTCCTGGAGTTTCCAAGTCGTCAAGAGGCAGTGCGTCAAAGCCTTTTCCCACCTTCGCCAAGATACGGCGTTGGTGCGAGCGCTGGGGGTTTGGGACGAGAGTCCCCCGACTCTCGACCCCGATCGCGTCCTCTTGTTGGGCGAGCTCGCACGGGTACTGGTGACCTTGCCGTCTTGCGACCGAGAAATTCTGACCTTGAGGGATCTGGAGGGCCTCTCTGCAAGAGCTGCCTCGGAACGTCTGGGCGTCTCCGAAGCCGCTGTGAAGAGCCGCCTCCATCGGGCCCGGCGGAATCTGAGAAAACAGCTTGTCGGTTCGCCTCTGGCGCGTTCGCTCAGCCAATGGTAGTGTCCAGGACAAGTCTGTCCCCAGGAGTTCCGCCATTCCCGAAGCCAAGTTTCTGAAGAGCGCCTCTCAAGCGTCTCACTATCCACCCACTAAGGTGCCCGAAGTGGCGTTCTACGGACGTTCGAACACCGGCAAGTCCAGCCTCATCAACGCGCTAGTCCGACAGAAAGGCCTGGTGAAGACCGGTTCGAAGCCCGGCATGACTCAGCTCATCAATTTCTTCACCTACGGCGATGACTTGATGCTCGTGGACCTGCCGGGCTACGGCTACGCGAAATCGCCCGCGGCGGTTCGAGAGCGCTTCCCCAAGATGATGCGGGAGTATTTTCAAACCCGCTCTTCGCTCAAGCTGGTTTGTCTGCTTCTGGATATCCGCCGCACTCCCTCCGACATCGACATCGAGACGGCCAACCTGTTGGCGTCGCTTGAGGTCCCCACCGCCCTGGTCCTGACCAAGAGCGACAAGGTCTCGGGCAACGGGCGTATGAACCAGCTTCACCTGATCGCGCGGGAACTGGGGCTGAAGGTGGAAGATCTCTTCCTGACCTCGGCCGAAAAGGGCGTGGGGATAAAGGACCTGTGGACCCTAATCCGCTCCCAAACACAAGGCTAGGATCCCGCCGTTTTGGCTTTGTCTCGGTCGGCTCCGGTCCTCAACGTGCTTCCAGCACGTCTGCGGTCCTCGCTCTCCCTCGGCTTTGCCAAAACGACGGGCTCCGTCGCCTAGTTCTTTGCGGACTTCGCTTCGCTCGTCGGCTGGTTCGGGGGCGTTATAGTGGGTTGGTTTCACGCTTCGCTTCGCTGGCGGGGGGGCTTCTTGTATCTCGGGGGAAAGGGGATTAGCGTTTGGTTTGGGGGCGACTATGAAAAAAACTCTGACTCTGTTGGTCATTGTGACTCTTGGCCAAACGTTGGCGGCACAGACGATGTCCGTTCAGGACGAGATCCAGCAGGCTTCCCAGGCGTTCTTTGTCGAGAAGACGGTGGCGGTGGGTTTCGCGGGCCTAGGCGCGATCCTATCAGGAGTGGGGGTTTGGCAGCTGTCGAATCAGGCTGCGGCGGGGAGCGATTTTCTCTATCCGAACAAGAACAACTTTTCCTTCGGTAGCGGGTTGCTCGGTGTCGGCATCGGATGCTGGCTCGCTTCGGCGTGTTTCAGCTACGCCGGCGATCTTCAGACCATCCAGATTCAACAATGGGAAGCTCCCGCGAGCCCGAGTAAACCCTAGGCTCCTAACACACTGGCGACTTCTGCCACGGTTTCAACGACGGCGTCGGCGGCGGTCAGAACCTCAGCCGGGCAGGTCGCGCTCTTCACGGCGATGAATAGTCCAACACTTCCGGCACGGGCTGCCTGAAGGTCCACGGCGCTGTCTCCCACAAAGGCGATGGCCCCAGGGGCAACCTCCACAAATTCCGAAAAGGCCGTGACCGATTCGGGGTGCGGTTTGGGGTGAGCGAGTCGATCTGAAGTCGCCCAGAACTCGATGCACTCTCCGCCGAGGTCGGAGAGGTCTCTCACGGCGTTTCGGTGGCTGTCAGAAGTCGCTACCCCGAGCCGGTAACCCCGCGACCGAAGTTCAAGCAACGCGGCCTTCACGTCGCCCAGCGGCGTAACCGCAGGAGGAGACTGCAGAAACAGTTCCTGGGTCTTGGTCCGGATCTCGGGCAGAAAGTCCGCCCAAGGGGGAGCCGAGGAACCCAGGAGCCGATGCTGCGCCCGAAAAATCTGTTCCTCGGTGCCGCTCGACACCAAACCGCCCGGTACGACGCGGTCTCCTTCTATCCCCAAGGTGCTATCCAGATCGCGGTGGTCGGCGTTCCCGCCATACTGGGCTTTGAGAGCGTCGAACAACCGCCTATTGACGCTGATCCATCCGCCAAAGGAGTCGATGAGGGTTCCATCCTTATCAAATAGGATGGCGCGGATCGCTTCCCTCATCTCTGAAACTCCTCGGCGACGGACCTCAACGCTTGAACCACGAGTCCCGGTTTACGGGCGGCCCAGATTGCCGACACAACTGCCACGCCCCGGCAGCCTGCGCGAAATACCAAGGGAGCATTCGTCGGCGTGATTCCCCCAATTCCCACCACGGGCAATCGTGTGCTGCCGGTCAGCCTTTCAAGCGTCTCCAAAGAAACCGACTCTGCGTCGGCCTTCGTCGAAGTAGGAAAGAGGGCGCCGATGCCCAAGTGATCGGCGCTGTCGCGCTCCGCCTTTTGCACTTCAGCCTCGTTGGCCACCGAGACGCCGATCCACTTTCCGTTACCCCAGAGGCGGCGCGCTACGCCTGCGTCGAGGTCGGATTGCCCAAGATGCACGCCGTCGGCCTCAAGGGCCATGGCCACGTCGAGCCTGTCGTTGACAATGAGCGGAATTTTCCTTGCCCTGGCCATGGGGAGGGCCTTCAACGCCACCTCGTAGAGTTCTTTCGCCGAGCCTTTTTCACGGATCTGAAGGCAGGTAGTCCCGGCGTCAAGGATTTCCTCAAGCCGACCCCAGAATTCTTGGGGAGGACAGAAACCGCGGTCGGTGACCACGTACACCCTCAGGTCAAGATTGGACAAGACGAACCCGCTCCGTGGCTAAGAGGTCGATATCCTTCAGCTGCCCGATGGCGTCAAACAGGCCTGTCCGAAAGTGGCCCATGCCTTGACCGTCC
>CAYYUZ010000096.1:0-15891 GCA_964475005.1 uncultured Spirochaetales bacterium | reverse complement strand
TCTCCCGTCGATGTTGCGGATTTTCAGAAATACACCGAGTGGCTCAACGATCTTGAAATCACAAGAAATCTCCTCGCTTCGAGTTGGTCAGTCACTGAACTGGGCGAAAAAGAAGCCCTGGAAACGCTATCGAAAGAGCACTCGTATGCCATTGTGGACCTGAAGAGCAATGAGTTGATAGGCATCTGCGGCTTGCACGACCTCAGTCACCTCTACCGTCGATGCGAGCTGGGCATTTTTATAGGGAACCGGGCCTTTCTCGGTTTAGGCTACGGCGAAGACGCAGTTCGGGAACTTGTCAAATATGCGTTTGAATATCTGAATATGAGAAATATCCTGCTTCGAGTCTTTGAGTTCAATCACGGGCTATTCGCTGCTACAAGAAAGTTGGCTTCAAAGAAATCGGAAGGCGACGACAGGGAATCGAGCTCGAAAGGAAGACCTTCGATATCGTTTTCATGGACCTTCTCTACGAGGATCTGACGGGAGTCCAGTAACGCGGATCAGAGGAACAGCAACAATGAAATCCAACCAAGTTCCCAGCAAGTTCGACACCGAGCCTCCAGCCGAGAAAACTCGCTTGAATATCTACATTCCATCTATGCTCTTGCTAGTCTCTTTGTGGTTGGGTGCGCTTGGCCTGAATTTTCTGTTCTACAATCTTCCGCTTGAAGTAGTTCCAAGCGCGACCCTGGGTGTCGTTACAGAAAAAGCCGATTTCACGACGAATGGACGGAGCTTTTCTGGCCGGCACATGCGGCTGGTTCGGTATTCTTTTGCAAGTGCGGGGTCTCTCTACACGGCGACCGACTGGTTTGGTGCCTCGAAAAACGTGCTGACAGAACTGCCAGAGGGTATTTTTGACGGCCTGGAAAAGGACGGCAAGATCAAGGTTCAGTTTTTGAAGATTGCACCGTGGCTGAATCGGATGAAGGAAAAGAACTCCCCATGATCCGGTTTTGGTGGCGGTCATGACTCCTATCGCTTCTTTCGTGCCAGCCACCCTCCCAACCAGGTGCACGGAACAGACACGGCTGTCAAAAGGATCGAGTACCATTGCGATCCAAGGTTCCACATGAGGATGGTCCCGGCCAGGGCCGCGGCCGTGCCGATCGCCCCGAGGATCACCGCGTGAAGGATTGGCCGGGCAGGAGCCAGCCGGGCCGTCAGCGCACCTCCGACAATTGTGTAGATGCTGCGGTACCCCAAGGCAATCACAAGATCCCACCACACCAACCCCGTCTTCATTTGCTGTGCCGCGGGAGGAAAGAAGCCGACAGCCTCGAGGATAACGTCGGTTGCGGTCGACGCGATGAAAACCAGGGCAAAACCGGCAACGACGGCTAAAACACTTCGAAGAGTTTTCATTTCAGTTCACCTCCGTGAATTGATACTGCGGGCCTTTGTCGAGGGCCATAAAGGTCTGGCCCCTCAGTCGAAACACCGCCGTCAGCACCCGCCCTCCAATCGAACCGGATTCGTAGTGGGCAATCGTCTTGTTCATTGCCGGCTCCCTCCTCTGGAGATATCTCCAAGGTAATCTGAGGTGGCCGTGGCCTCTTGGATGAAACGGCAGGGCTCAAGAGAGGTAACTACGAAGACGCGGTTGGGTCGAGCCTGTTCGCCCGAAAGTACTCCACGGACTACCGGGCGTCAAGTTCTTAGATACGAATCAGCGGCTCCCCAAGAAGACTGGGCGCTTTGCAGAAAGGAACACTGAGAGGTACCTTGTGGTCACGAAGTCCCAGTTGCCACGGAGGTTGGATATGGATGATCCCATTGCAGAAATCTCGGCTTTTCTCGACAGTCTGTGGGCAAAAGAAGAACTCGCCCCGATCTGTCTGTCGACGAAAGGGCTCGATGGTTTCCCCAATTCCCGTTTTGTTGACCTCAAGAAGGCTTCCGAAGAGCATTTGTACTTTGGTAGCGATTCTCGGTCCACCAAGGCCAAAGAGTTTGACCGAGCCACCGAGGTGGCTTTGTGTGCCTGGTGGCCGACGCTTCAAATTCAGGTGAGGGTGCGGGGGACGGCCGAACAAGCTTCCGTTTCGATCAGCGATAACGAATTCGCCAAAAGAAACCCAACCGCTCAAGCGATTGCGGCCGTCTCGGTCCAAAGCCGCGAGATCGCCAACCTGGACGAGCTCAGACAGCGCGTGCGAGAGTTGCAATCGCGTCCTACAGCAAAAATTCCAAGGCCGCCGACCTGGTGGATATACTCGATTCTACCAAGCCGTATCGAGATTCTTCGTTTTTCGGAAGACCGAATTCACATCCGGACAGAATATCAAAGAAGGAGTGGTGGCTGGAGCGCGAGGATGCTTAGCCCGTGAGAAAGACCGTAGGCCAGGACTGTCCCCATAGATTATGAGTTCCACCAAGCTCTACGAAGACATCTGCAACCGGCATCTGGCCGACGTCGAGAAGGGTTACCTCGAGTTCGACGAAACCTTCGCGGACGGCCGCGGCGCGCCTTTGGGCTATGTCCTTCAAATCGCGGCGACGGAACTGTTGCCGAACTACGCCGACCTCGTTGGTCGCTTTCAGAAGCTCGAAGCCAATCAGAATTACTATCCGGTCTCGGACATTCACATCACGGTTTTTGAGTTCGTATCGGTCAGGCCCGATTTCAAGACCCACGAAAAGAATCTCCAGGTGTTTCAGGAAGTCTGCTCCGAGGTCCTCGAAAGGGTGGCGCCGTTCAACATCCGGTTTTCCGGAACCGTGTTCACGAAGGCTTCGGGTATTCTCGCGGGCTACGATGATGACCTTCTGATTGTGATCCGAGAACAGCTTCGCAAGAGTCTTCTTCGACGTGGCGTCGCGCCTCTTGAGCGCTACCATTCCCAATCCGCCCATATTTCTTTTATGGCCTACCGAAAGCCGATGCGGGACCACCAAAGTTTCCTCAAGCTGGTTGAGCTGACCAAGCACCAAGATTTCGGGATGGCCAACGTCACCAAGTTTGAACTGGTCGAACACGACTGGTATAATCGGCTGACGAACAAGCGCGTCATCAAGAAGTTTGAACTAGAAACAGGAGGGTGAATGAACACAAGTTCCGATCAAAGAATCGCTGTCATGACGTTTGCCAGCGTTTATCCCCTGTACGTCCAGAAAGCCGAACGAAAGGGAAGAACCAAGCACGAGGTCGACCAGATCATTGCTTGGTTGACCGGCTACGATCCTCAAGGCCTCGAAAGGCAGATTGAGCAAAAGAACACTTTTGAGACCTTCTTCGACCAAGCCCCGCTTTTCCATCCCAACGCCTCCAAAATCACCGGCCTTATTTGTGGTTATCGGGTCGAAGACATCGAGAACAGACTGGTCCAGAAGGTTCGGTATCTTGATAAGCTCATCGATGAACTGGCGCACGGAAAGGCGATGCAAAAGATTCTGCGAACGTAGTTCGTGCCAAGCGCCGCTAGTCTCAGTGAGGAAAACAAAAGCTGACCTCGACACTAGAGACTTTCCCCACCAGCTCAGAGTCTTTCTTGAGGGAAGTCAATTCTTTGACAGCAGCTGTTCGAGGAACCTTTTTCTCAACGCGTATGGGCTCGAGCTTGTTGACTTTGATCGGCTGGATTACCATCGCGTGCTAGCGAATTGCCAGACTAGCCCGACTGAGCGCCCAAGGGAGAATCGAGAATGACCATCAAATACGTCCATACCAACATCGTCGCCCAGGACTGGAAGGCCCTTGTCGATTTCTACGTCACCGTTTTTGGCTGCCGCCCCAAACCGCCGGAACGCGACCTGCACGGCCGCTGGCTCGACGGCCTGACGGGCCTGCCCGACGCCCACATTCGTGGTATTCACTTGATTCTGCCGGGTTGGGGAGACGACGGACCCACGCTAGAGATCTTTCAGTACGACAAGAATCAGACCAACCCGATCAAAAGGGTGCACACCGAAGGCTTCGGCCATATCGCGTTCGCCGTCGACGACGTTGAGGAATGTTTGGCTCAGGTGGCCGTTCATGGCGGTTCGACCGTCGGTGAGGTCGTGAAATCGCAAGTCGCCGGTGTGGGGTTGCTCCACGTCGTCTACGCCAAGGATCCCGAAGGGAACATCCTCGAAATCCAGAAATGGGACTGAGTCAGCTTCAGGGCAAGAAGTTTCCTGCGGCGCGGTAGATTTCGTACCACTCCTGCCGCGTGAGTTCGAAGTCCTTGCTTTGGACGGCGTCGCGGACGCGTTGAGGATTGGTTGTTCCCAAGATAGTTTGAATATGCGCCGGGTGACGGCTGATCCAGGCGACGGCGACCGCCGTGTTGGTCACGCGGTTTTCTTTGGCGATCCTGTCGATAACGACGTTAAGCGCCGGGAACTTGGGGTTGTCCAGAAACACACCTTCAAAGAAGCCGTACTGAAAGGGTGACCAGGCCTGCACGGTGATGTCTTTCAGCCGGCAAAAGTCGAGAATGCTTCCGTCGCGGACCAGTGAGAACTCATCCTTGTTGTTCACGTGGATGCCTGCATCGATCATGGGTGTGAAGGCGATGCTCAGTTGAAGCTGGTTGAACAGTAGCTTCTGAGGAACGAAGCGTTGCAGAAGCTCAATCTGCATAGGGTTTTGGTTGCTGATGCCGAAATGCAGAACCTTGCCCGAGCTTTGAAGCAGGTCGAAGGCTTCGGCCACCTCTTCGGGCTCCACAAGCGCATCCGGACGATGGAGCAGGAGAACGTCGAGCACATCGGTGTTCAGGCGCTTAAGGATGCCGTCGACCGAGTTCAGAATGTGCTCCTTGCTGAAATCGAACATGCCCTGAGCCGGGCGGATGCCGCACTTGCTTTGAAGCACCATTTGGTCGCGTTTGAGTCCGAGGCGCTTTACCGAGGCGGCAAAGACTTCTTCGCTCTTTCCGGCCGAGTAGATGTCGGCGTGGTCGAAGAAGTTGACATCCTCGTCGATGGCCGAGGTGATCAGCTCATCGACGGCCTTGTTCTCCATCCCGCTGATTCGCATGCAGCCCAGAGCAATTTCACTGACGGTGAGGGCCCCGGGCCCTACGTTGATAGTTCTCATAGGGCCATTCTACCACGTGGATCACCCTTTCACGGCGCCCCCGGTCAAGCCGGCCACGATGTAGCGCTGGGCTGCGATGAAAAGGATGATGGCGGGGACCATGGCCAAGGTCAGGTACCCGACAATCAGGTTCCACTCTGAGGCGTGCTGGCCTTGAAAGTTCATCACGCCCAGCGGGAGCGTGAACTTCGATTCCTGGTTGAAGATCAGCAACGGCAAGAAGAAGTTGTTCCAGCTAGCCACCAAGATCAGGACTCCCGCCGTTGCGAGAATGGGCGTGGACAATGGAATCACCATGTTCCAAAGGAACCCGAGAGGCCCGTAGCCGTCGATGGCACAGGCGTCTTCTAGGTCGCGGGGAATCGACAAAAAAAAGCCCCGAAGCAACAGAACAATGATGGGAACTTGAAAGGCGACTTGCGGCAGGATCACTCCCCAAAACGTGTCGAGAAGTCCCACGGTGCGCACTTGGAGGTAGAGCGGCAAGATGGCCACGGCGAGGGGAAAGAGGAGTCCTAACATGAAGTAGTTTCGGACAAGGTTGTTTCCGCGAAACCGCAAGCGGGCCAGGGCAAAAGCGGCCATGGTGCAGAACAGCAAACCGACGCCCACTGTCCCCAGCGCGATCAAGAGAGAGTTGAGAAGCGAACGCCAGAACGTGCCGACTTTTCCGACAAGCAGATCGGTGTACTGAAACGCCTGGACGGGGTTGGGCCACGCCATGGGTTCGTTCATGAGCTGACCCATCGATTTGAACCCTCCCATCACAGCTACATAGAGTGGAACGAGAACGGCGAGGCTGACCAAGCCGCAGAACACGTATTCAAGGGTTCGTGCTGTTCGTCGTCGCCAAGGGGATTGCGTCATGAGTTACTGCCTTTCCACGCGCGCCATGTAGCGCGAGTACACCAAACTGAAAACTAGACAGAGCACAAAGATCGTGACCGCGACCGCGCTCCCGTAGCCCATGCTCAGCCGCTGGATTCCGAACTTGTACAGGTAGGTCACAAGGGTCTCGGAAGCGTTGACCGGATCACCCTTGCCCATCGCCCAGACAATATCGAAGAGCTGGAACGACCCGACAACAGAAAAGAACACCGAAATCAAAATCGTCGGTTTGAGAAGAGGCAAGACGATGCGGGTGAGCGTCTGCAGTTCGCTAGCTCCGTCGATGCGGGCCGCCTCCTGCACCTCGTTGGGAATGTCCTGTAGCCCGGCAATCAGAATGGACATGTGGAATCCGAAGTACTTCCAGACCACGACGACCATAATGGCAGCCAAGACTGTATCAGGGTTTCCCAGGAGAGCCGGTGCTTCGACACCGGGCGCGATGGCCGCGTAGGCGGCTTTGACCAAGCCGTACTGGGGGTGATAGATGAACTGCCAAAGCACACCCGAGATCACCTCAGACAGGACGTAGGGCAGGAAAAAGAAGGTTCGGAACAGAACCGCCAGCTTGAAGTTGGCCTTGGCAAGGACCAAGGCGGCCGCGAGCGCGAGCGGAAGCTCGGCAATCAGCGAAACCGCAACAACAATCAAGTTGTGAAGCAGCGCTTTCGAGAAGATCTCGTTTTGGAAGAGCAGGAGAAAGTTGTTGATGCCCCGAAAATCCACGAGGGGACCCAGGCCGTTCCACTTGAACAGGCTGAAGAAGGCCGCCTGGAAGACCGGTACGATGACGAAGGCCGTGAACAGGATCAAGGCCGGTCCCAAGAGGAGGACCAGAAGGGGAAGCCGAACGGTGGAGGGGGTTCTCATGGGTATTCCTGAAAAAGGCCCCGGAGAGATTCCCCGGGGCCTCGAATTCGACTAGCGGTTCATTTCGTAGGCGCTCTGCATGGCCGCCATGGCCTGAGCCGGAGTCGCCGTTCCCGCAAGCAGGGTCTGCACGCCATCGTTGACCGCGCCGCCAACCGCTGGGGGGAAGAACTGGTCGAGGTAGAGCTGGAAGAACTCGGCCTTGTCCACCACAGCCTTCACGAGCTTGGCGTTCGGGTCCTGAATGCCGGTTTCGGCTCCTTTGACCGTGGGAATGATGCCCGCGACCTTCGAGTACTCGGCGTTGTTTTCCTTGTTGGTCAAGAACTTCAGGAAGTCAACCGCCGCATCGGGGGCGTTCTTACCCACCGCCATGCCGTTACCGCCGCCGATCACATCGGTGACCTTGCCAACGCCGCCAGCCACCGAGGGGACAGGGGCCGCCGCCAGCTTGTCACCCAAGCCTTTCTTGTCGGTGGCGCTGTCACGCTCGACGTTGGGCGCCCATTGGCCCATGAGTTCCATGGCGGCCTTTCCGTTACCGACCAAGGCCGCTTCGTCAGGATAAGTCGCTCCCAAGAAACCGTCTTGGAAGGGTTTCAGCGCCGCCAGATCGACAAGCATCTGCGCTGCCTTCACGAACACGGGATCCTTGAATCCGGCGCCCTTGCCGCTGAACAGTTGGTCGAAGGCAGGCTTGCCGCCAATGCGAGCGGCCAAGTACGACCACATGTGCATGGCCGGCCACTTATCGCCGCCGCCCAAGGCAATGGGGGTGATTCCCGCAGCCTTCAGCTTCTTGACCAACGTCAGGAAGTCAGCCCAGGTGGTAGGGAAGGACTTGTAGCCCACTTGGGCCAGAAGGTCTTTGTTGTACCAGAAAGTGATCGCACCCATGTCGAAGGGAGCGCCGTACTGCTTACCTCCGTACTGATACACTTGCCAGACACCGGGCGCCATCGAATTGCCCCACGCGGTGCCTTTGACGTCCTTGGTGATGTCCTTGAGCAACCCGGCTTTAGCATATTCGGCTAGAACGCCGCCGCCCCAGCTGTGGAAAATGTCCGGGGGATTGCCCGACTGCATCAGAGTCGAAACCTTGCTCTTGAAGGCTTCGTTTTCAAGAACGGTGACCTCGATGGTCACGTTCGGGTGAAGCTTCATGTAGGCATCGACCACGCCCTGGTAGTACGCCTTGTCGGTGGCGGCTGTACCGATGTGCCAGAACGAAATCTTTGTCTGCTGGGCAGACAGGGTCAGACCAGGCAGGAGCAACAAGAGCCCCAGGGTCCCAAGGATGAATTTGCGCAATTCTTTTTCCTCACTTTTCCGTTCACGCGGAACGTTGCTGGACGTTTGGACGATTCGACCGTCCCTGGCCATCATGTTCTCCCTGGTTTGTCAAAACCGTGAATCGGGCAAAAGACTGAACCGTAAATCAGGGGATTCCCCGATGGAAAAACCCAGGGTTCGCCCGATGTCCGGCCCAAGTTGCCGCCCTTAGCATGATCAACCATGGACCACCACTTTAGCCATTTCGCTCCATGGGGAAGTTCCTCGTGTTTCGTTTTGGGGAGACCGGGTGCGGGAGGGGGGTTCGCCTTGGCCAACGTGCAGCCACCCCACCAGAGCGTGTTCCTGGGTGCGTGGAGGCCGGGTCGGGAGCTTCGTCTCTTTCCGTTCTTGACCGAGGAGAGACAACGCCTTGTCGAAGACCGGGCCGACCGCGGTGCCACCGACCTCACGGTGCTGGCGCCGTCCCAAATCACTCGAAAAACGCTTTGGGCCAGCGAGAGTTTTTCGATTCCCGAACTTTCCCTCACCATTCACACCCCGTTCGGTCCAGTCTTCGAACCCGAGGGACTAGACCGTGAAGAACAGCGGCGGCAGTTCTGCCCGGCGCTCATCGCTGAATTGACCCTCGACAACCGCGGCAGCGACGAAGAACTTTGTGCCGTGTTTGGGCTCAGTGGTGTGGACCACGCGCTATCACCATGGAATTCTGCCCTCGCGGGAGTGGCCTGCGGCCGCGGGTGGGGGTTTGCCGTCGAACGAACCTCGGCGAAGGTCAGCGAGCACCAGGCGTGGTGCCTTCCGGAAAGCGTGATTTCGCAAGGCGAGGGAAAGGAGGGCTTCCACCGCTTAGGGAGCGAGGGCGGATTGGTGGTCCACACGGAACCGAACACCCTGCGAACCCTCAGAATCGCCTTGGGGACCTGGCAGGAAGGTCCCGTCACCTCAGGGCTCGAGGCCAAGCTGTTCTATTCGACATGTTTCACGGGCTTGCAAGACGTGTTGGCCTTCGCCTTGGGAAACGCCGAGTTCTTTCTCCGGTCTTCGGTCCAGCGAAACGCCGAGTTGGAGGCTTGCCCCCTCTCGGCCGACCGCCGCTTTCTGCTGGCGCACGCCACCCGAAGCTACCTGGCGAACACCGAATTTCTTGTCACCGCCGAGGGCCGCACGATCTTTTTGGTCAACGAGGGTGAGTACCGCATGATGAACACCCTCGATCTTGTTGTCGATCAAGCGTTCTGGGAACTTCGGTATCATCCTTGGACGGTCAGGAACGAGCTCGAAACGGCTTTGGGGCAGGGAAGCTACCACGATGCCTACGGCCTGTGCTTCTGCCACGATCTGGGGGTCGGCCAGGCCTTTTCTCCACCGGGAACCTCTTCTTACGAGCTGGCCGGCCTGAGGGATTGTTACAGCTATATGACCTTTGAAGAGCTTCTGAACTGGATCCTGACCGCGGGCATGTACTTCACCACCACAGGCGATTTTCCGTGGTTGACGCGGCTCGCACCAGTTCTGGAAACCCTGTGGGATTCGCTTTCGGCGCGTGACACCGACGGCGACGGGTTGATGGACCTCGACAGCGACCGATGCTGGGGGGGTGCTGAGATCACCACCTACGACAGCCTGGATACCAGCCTTGGACAGGCTCGCAAGAGCCTGTACTTGGGCGTCAAGACCTGGGCGGCGGGGCTCACGTTTGCCCGTCTGTTTGATGTATTAGGGCACCGAGCGTCCGCCGAAAGTGCCGAACGCCTAGCCAAACGTGCCGCGGCCACCTTGGTTTTGCGTTTTGACGCCGCCGAGGGCTTCATTCCCGCGGTTTTTGAGGCCGGGAACCGGTCGCGGATCATCCCAGCCGTCGAAGCTCTGATCTACCCGTGGTTTCTGGGAGACCGAGACGCCGTCGATCCCGCGGGCCGCTTTGCCCCGCTGCTGGCCGTTCTCAAGACGCACCTGAGCACCGTCTTGCAACCCGGTGTCTGCCTCGACGCCCAAAGCGGCGGCTGGAAGTTGTCTTCAACCTCGCAAAACACCTGGATGTCCAAGATCTTCCTGAACCAGTTCGTGGCCAAGGCGATCTTGAAAATGGATTTCGCCGAGGAGGCGCACTGGGACGCCATTCATGCCGGATGGATGCGTCAGGGCTGCGCCGAGTTTGCTGCAACCGATCAGGTAGACAGCCGATGCGGTCGCGACCTGGGGTCGAGGTTGTATCCCCGCCTAGTGACCGCTATCCTCTGGATGCCCTAATCCGAGAGTCCGATGGCGAAGCGGCGCAGGGCCTCTGCGTTCTCCAGTTGAAGCTTTTGCTTCACGTGTTCGCGGTGAGTTTCGACGGTTTTCACGCTCAGGTTCAGGGTGGAGGCGATGCCTTGGGTGCCGTAGCCCAGACCGATCAGGCGGAGAACCTCGAGTTCCCGGTCGCTCAAATCTTCGACGCCGCCTCGTCCGACGGTGGGCCCCATCCATTGATCGACAAGCCGTTCCCTGATGACCGGGCTTAGGTAGATCCGGTTCGCCAGAACGATACGAACGGCTTCAATGATCTGTTCCGGGGGCTCCTGTTTCATGATGTAGCCTCGGGCGCCGGCTTTGAGCACCCTTTGGGCGTACATCTGTTCCTCGTGCATTGAAACCACGAGCACAGACAACCGCGGCCAGCGGGTATGGAGCTCCTTGATGAACGGCAGGGCGTTCACCGACCCGAAGGAAAGGTCCATCAGGACAAGATCGGGGAGCGCTCGTTCACACTCGGCCCGCGCGGCCTCCATGGTTCCGGCTTCGGTGTAGCCCGAACACCAGCGCTCCTGGCTCATCAGGGCCGCTAAACCCCGGCGGAACAGGGGATGATCATCGACGATGAGGATTTGTGAACCCATCGGGGGCCTCCTTGAGACCTGGTAGGGGAACTTCGACTCGAATTCCTGTTCCGCGCCCGGGTTCCGAGGTGCACGTCAGCTTGGCCCCGATCTGGGAGGAGCGGTACTGCATCGAGCGCATGCCTATTCCCGTGCGCGCCTGACCCAGACCCCGGCCGTTGTCGACCAGTTCGAGCACGAGAGCTCCCTTGGTCCGGGTGAAGCCTATGGTCACAGTCTTGGCGTTTGAATGCAAGACCGCGTTGTTCAAGGTTTCTTGGGTGATCCGGTACAGATGCAACTCTGCATCGGGCTCCAGCAACGCTTCTCCCTCCGTGAGGTTGGTGTGGAAGGTCAGCTGCGGTCCGTCGTCACGGCTGGACCGCGATACAAGTTCCCTGAGCGAGGCGACAAGTCCTGAGTCTTCCAGTTCAATGGGAAACAGCCCGCGTGCGTACTGCCTGACTCTCAACAGGGCGTCGGCCAAGGTCGCCGAGATTTCGCGGGCCCGGGAGACCAGCGCGTGGTGCTCCGATTCCAAGGCGCGGGCCAGCGCGGTCATGAGGAAGGAAACCCCGGCCATCCTCTGGCACACATCGTCGTGAAGGTCGCGGCCGACGGTTTCGCGTTCGTGTTCCGAAATGCGCAGAAGGTCGCGTTCCAGCGCCTTCTGGACCGTCATGTCGAGGAAACCGACAACGACCTCGTCCCCTCCTCGAAAATGAATGGGAGCGGTTTGAACCACGAGGGTCCTCGCTTCCCCGGCGTTGGCCCCGAAGGAAAGCTGCCCCGCGGGAAACGAACCGTCGCTCCCCAAAGCTGGTTCGTGGTCGAAGAACGCCTTCAGCGGGAGGTGGTCCTTGATTCCCCGAGCCAGAGACTGGAACGCCCGGTTCGCGTAGTGGACCGGACCCCACCCGGCGTCGGTTACCACGAGAGGGACGGGCATGGCCTCCAAAATCGTCTCAAGATCTTGTTGCCTGACCTCGAGTTCCTTTTGCACCGCCGTCCTGCGGTGGACTTCTTCCTGCAAAAGTTTATTGATCGTGCTGAGGTCCCGGGTTCGCAGAGCGACCTCGCGTTCGAGGCGGACTGTGTGATGCTGCCGAAGATCCATTTCGTGGATACGTTTCAGGGCGCCAGAGAGAATGCTGGCGAACGAGGTCATGTGGAGGAGGTGCGGCTCCGAAGTGTCAAAAGCCAGAAGGCCGATCTCTTCGTCGCCGTAGTTTAGGCTGCTGATCAGAATTCGTCCCGTCGCGAGCTGGTCTTCAAAACACCGTTCGACAAGCGAAGGAAGGTCTGTTGCCAGGCCCTCGGGACCCGCTTGCTGGTCTCGGTCCG
The DNA here is from genome assembly GCA_964475005.1 of uncultured Spirochaetales bacterium. Lineage (GTDB taxonomy): Bacteria > Spirochaetota > Spirochaetia > JABEVK01 > JABEVK01 > JAIFLN01. The sequence continues at coordinate 3,606 of CAYYUZ010000096.1, read as the reverse complement.
GGCTACGGAAATAGACGAGCTTCAACTTCCGCGGCAGCGTCTTGACCTGCCGGGGCCATCCCTCAAACAACACCAAATAGAAGGAGTTGAGCGAAAACAGCGACACGAAAGTCCTCACAATGCCCAAAACATCGGTGAGAGTTTGGGCATTCATAAGGCGGCCGCCGAAGCTCTGCAGCATACCGGTCACCCTTTCGGTGCGTATCCACAACAGGCGTTCGGTTTCGCTGGGAACTTCCTGCGTCGGTGCCGATCGCGCGCTCTCGCGGCAACCGCAAGAACTCCGGAAGATCGGCGTTGTGGGGAGGGGAAGGAGCGGCTCCTTCAGCCCGCCTCCCAAAAGGCGATCGAGGGTCTGGACCGCCAAACTGCCCATTTCGCGGAGCGGTTGCCTCACCGTGGTGAGGGGAGGGCCCTCCACGGAGGCCAGGGGTACATCGTCGAAACCCGTCAAGGCGCAGGTTCGCCACCGGGGATTCTCCGAAAGTCTTAGGGCCTTTCGAGCGCCAATAGCCATGTTATCGTTGGCCGCAACGATGGCGTCGAACTCGAAATTCGGGAATTGCAGGTGAAGATCCTGGATGACCTGGAAGCCGGATTCCTCTTGGAAATCGCCGTAGCAGACCCGAAACTCCACAGCGGAGTTCCTGGCGTTCGCGGCCAGCAGGACGTCGATGAAGACCCTTTCGCGTGCCTGACTGTCGGCGTGTTTGGCCGGCCCGCCGATGTAGAGGAACTTGCGGTAGCCGTGTACCTCAAGCAAATGGACGATCAAACTCCTGAACGACTGCTTGTTGTCGATGGAGATGACGGGGAGGTCGCCCAAAGGGTAGCCGACGGAAACGGCGGGAATGCTGCGGACCAGCGACGCCAACCGGCGGACCGAGGCCTTCTCCCGGTTGCCGAGCACGGCCGCTGTGAGCACCACCAGTCCGTCGAGTCGAGCCAGGCGCACCGCTTCGAACAGCAGGTTCCGGCTAGGAACACCATCGGTCGACACTCCGGCCTGCACACAGAAGACCTCGTATCCAAGGGCCAACGCGGTTTCGCAGATTCCCCGAAAGATGGTGGTCTGGTAGTACTCGTTGAGGACGGAGAGAACAACGCCTAGCCGTTTGGGCTTGGCGGGAATCGTCGGCGGCATGCGGAATCCTACTTTCGTACCAGCTTGTGACCAGCAAATCGGGTTGTCAAGGCAGATCGGGTCGCCGGCCGGTTTCCTGCGTGGTATGGTGGCGGCATGGCCACCTCCCTCCCTTTGCTCTCCTTGACTCAGGCACGCCGCCTCGCTTTGGCCGCCGGTGCGGGGTTTCTTTCGCCCCCTGGAAAAGGCCCCGCTGCGGTCGGCCAGCTTGTTGACCGAATCGGGTTCGTGCAGATCGACACCATCAGCGTGGTTGAACGCGCTCACCACCACATCCTGGCGGCCCGGCTGCCGGGCTACAAACCTCTATGGCTTGAGAAAGCTCCGGTCTTTGAGTACTGGGCACACGCCGCCGCCTACCTTCCTTGGCGCGATTTTCGGCACACTTTGCCTCGCAAAGAGAGGATCAAGGCCAACGGCCACGATTGGTTCCGGGCCGAAGAGGCGGAAGCCGAGCGTGTTTTGAAACGCATCCGAGAGGAGGGGCCCTTGATGGCCAGGGACTTCGAGGCGCCACGGCGGACGGCCGGATGGTGGGACTGGAAACCGGCCAAACGAGCCTTGGAATACCTGTTCATGGCCGGCGACCTGATGGTCCTGCCGAGGCAGGGTTTTCAAAAGGTCTTCGACCTTACCGAGCGCGTCTTGCCCGACGGCACCGACACCCGCCTTCCGACGCCGCTCGAACACGCCAGCTGGCTTGTCGAACGTGCCCTCGACCCCTGGGGTCTGGTTGCGCGCGACGAGATTGGCTACCAGCGCCGGGAACATACCGAATTCATTGATACGGCCCTTTCTCAAAAGGAAGAGGAGGGGAGCCTCGTGAAGGTCGCGGTGCAAGGACTGGCCAAGACGCCCTACTGGCTTCGAGCCGCCGACCTTGAAGCTGTCGATTCGCTGGCGAAACCCAGAAATGAACTCAAGATCCTGTCACCCTTCGATCCCTTCCTCATCCACCGAAAGCGAGTCCAGCGTCTTTTCGACTTTAATTTCTCGATCGAGTGTTACGTCCCCGCCGAAAAGCGCACCTTTGGCTATTTTGCGCTGCCTTTGCTGCAGGGTGACGGTTTCGTCGGCCTGCTCGACGCCAAGGCCAACCGCGCCGAAGGCGTTCTTGAGATCAAGAAGGTTCGATACGACGGACCGCCCAAGAAGCACGAGGCTTTCGACGCCGCGTTGTCGAAGGCCCTTGAGAAGTTTTCAGCCTTCAATGGCGTTCAGAGGCCCGCCGATGGTGGCCCATCAGGCTGACGGCGGCCCCGGTTCCGAGGCCAAGGAGCAACACCACGGCGCCAAAGGTTGCCAACGGATGAAGGCTGTACAGCCAACCGGCCAGCCAGCCCGTGGGCACCGACAGCACCATCGCGAGCATGTTTACCAAGCCGAACAGTTCGGCCTTTTTGGCCTCTTCCACCGAGTTCATGAACACAGAGTCCCTGTAGGTGCCCACCAGCACGAACGCGGCCGAGCCCAGACCCTGAACGAAGAGCACAACCCACAGCATCCCTCCTCCTAAAAAGAGGAAGGCGATTGAACTCACAACGGAGGCCAGGAACCCGAAAAACAGCCCAAGGCGTTCGGCGTTTCTCGGAATCCTGGGCAGAACAAAGGCCATGAGCAAGATCGCCAGAACGCTGTTGACCGCCGGCACCACCGCCAGTTCGGTGTTGGTGTAGCCAAGGTTGTCCTTGAGGTGAAGGATCTGGAAGAACGTGAACGACTGGACGGCCCAGCCAATCAGATACAGGACCGCCAGCACGAAGAAATGGCCGTCCTTGGCCGCGTTGACGAGGCTTGTCAACTGCTCGGCCACCAGCTTGTACAAGGGTGTGGATTTAGAGAGCTCTTTTACCCGGCGGCCATTTTCCGTCTCGGTCGTGAAGAAGAACCGCACAATGAACATGGTGGTCATCGAGATGGCACCCGCAAAGTAGGTCACCCTCATGGTCGGTACCACACCGAAGGTATCGAGCAAAAGTCCCGCCACCAGCGAGACAAAGCCGCCCAGAGTTCCCAGCAAGTTGATGATGGCGAAGACTTTGACGCGCTGATCGTCTCGGGCGTCCTCGCTCACTAAGAGATTCCAGGAAACCATGGTGACCCGCACGGCCGAGTTGAAGAACACGGCAACGAGGAACCAGACGAAATTCTGGGCGCACGACCACAGCAGCATGCTGACCGTCCACGAAAACATGTCCCAGAGCAAACTCGTCAGGTGTCGGCCGTACTTGTTGGTCAGCGGACCGGCTAGCAGGAAGAAGACAAAGGAAAACAACAGGCCAGCGGAGTTGATGAGGCCCATTTCAATGTCGCTCAGGCCAAGGTCCTTCATGTAAAGCGGGGCAAAGTAGAAGATGACGCCGCCAAAGAGAGCCCAAAGCGGCTCGACGATGAGGCAGTTGCGAGTGTTGCGGGGAAGGTCGTTCAGAAGTTTCACAATCCGACTAGTGTAAGGATTTTCT
>CAYYUZ010000095.1:0-15902 GCA_964475005.1 uncultured Spirochaetales bacterium | reverse complement strand
TCGAGATTGTGACCTCGGCGAAACTTCGGGGACGCGGAGGTGCCGGCTTTCCAACCGGAAAGAAATGGGCATTGATGCGCCAGCAGCAGAGCGCCGAGAAATACGTAATCTGCAACGCCGACGAAGGCGATCCCGGCGCCTACATGAACCGCAACGAGATCGAAAGTGATCCACACATGCTCCTGGAAGGCTTGGCCATCGGTGCCTACGCCATGGGCGCCCGCAACGGGATCGTCTACTTGAGAGCGCAATACCCGCTGGCTGTGGAGCGGTTGTCCAAGGCGATTCAAGACGCCAGGGACTGGGGACTTCTCGGAGAGGGCATCTTGGGCAGCGATTTCTCGTTTGACGTCGAACTGGTCCGCGGCGCCGGGGCATTTGTCTGCGGCGAGGAGACCGCGTTGATCGCGTCCATCGAAGGCCAGGCCGGACGGCCGACGCCGCGTCCTCCTTTTCCGGCGCAGAAGGGGCTCTACGGATTTCCGACGGACATCAACAATGTGGAGACTTGGTGCAACGTTCCCGTGATTCTCGCCCAAGGCGCCGAGAAATTCAGGGGAGTCGGAACCGGGGCCAGCCCCGGGACCAAGGTTTTTTCCTTGGTCGGCAAGATCAAGAACAAAGGCCTGGTCGAGCTGCCGCTAGGCACCGAAATCGATACCATTGTCTACGGCATGGGAGAGGGGACGGGGTCGCGAAAGCGGATTCGGGCCATCCAGACGGGCGGACCCTCAGGCGGCTGCCTACCCGCCGACAAGTTCAAAACAGCCGTTGACTACGAAGCGCTTTCGGCCCTGGGAGCCATGATGGGCGCGGGCGGCATGGTGGTCATGGATCAAGACAACTGCATGGTCGATACGGCGCGCTACTTCACCGGCTTCACTGCCGCCGAATCGTGCGGTAAGTGCGCCCCGTGCCGGGAGGGGCTGTCTCAGATGAAGCACCTGCTCGACCGCATCGTCCGCGGGGAAGGGCAGGAACAGGACTTGCTCTTGCTTGAGGAGCTGGCCAACTACGTGAAGGAAACCGCTCTGTGCGGACTGGGGCAGACAGCGGCGAATCCTGTCCTGACGACGCTTCGGTACTTCCGCGGCGAATACGAACAGCATGTGCGCGACAAGCGCTGTCAGGCGGGCGTCTGTGAGAACCTGTATTTGGCCCTCTGTGAGAATTCGTGTCCTGTGCACATGAACATTCCGGGCTACCTGGCGCTTCTGCGGGAGGATAGGATCGAAGAGGCCTTCGAGCTCGCCTTGAGAGAGAATCCCCTTCCGGGAACCCTCGGAAGGATCTGCCACTTCCACTGCCAGACGCGCTGCCGGCGTGACACCGTGGACCAGCCGGTGGCACAGGGGGAGATCCACCGCTACCTGGCCGACGCCGTTTACAAGCTTGGCCGCGAGAAAGCCATTTACCGCAAGCTGGCGGCAGAGAAAAAGCCCGCCACGGGCAAGAAGGTTTCCATCGTCGGAGCGGGTCCGGCGGGGCTGACCGCGGCATTTTATCTTGTCCGGCTCGGTCACGAGGTGACCATCTACGAGGCTCATGGCGAGGCAGGAGGTGTCCTAAGGTGGGGCATTCCAGCGTACAGGCTTCCCAAGAATGTCTTGGCCAAGGAAGTCGACTTGATCCGGTCGCTGGGAGTCCGTTTTGTCTACAACACCCGAGTCGGCATCGATGTCGACCTGCAATCCCTCAAGGACAACAGCGACGCCGTGCTGATCTGCCTCGGCGCCGGTATCGACAGGCGCCTGGACATTCCTGGAGAGAATCTCGCCGGGGTCTTCGAAGGGTACAGTTTTCTGGAGTCGCTCAACGAGAAGATGCCCAACCACGCGGGCCAGCGTGTGCTGGTCATCGGCGGCGGCAATTGTGCCGTCGATGCGGCCCGATCGATGGCACGGACCGGCGCACGGGTCACTGTAGTTTACCGCCGTAGCAAGGAGGAGATGCCGGCAAACGCCAATGAGCTGCAAGACGCTGAGGAGGAAGGGATTCTGTTCCACGCTATGATGGCGCCTGTCGAGATCTTGGGCGAAAGCCAGGTTCACGGCGTCCAATTCTTGAAGATGAAAGGCGGCCGGATGGACGAGAGCGGAAGGCGCATCCCAGTCTCTACCGGAGAAACTGTCGAAATCGAGGCCGACGCCGTCATCGTGGCCGTTGGCGAACGGGTGGACGCTGACTTCTTCCACAAGGCCGGGTTGGCGACCGATCGCTCGGGGGTTGCCACGGTCGATTCAGGCTTGCGGACCAGTGATCCCAAGATCTGGGTAGCGGGCGATGCCGTCTCAGGACCGGCCACCGCCTCGGAGGCGATGGGACTCGCCCAGAGGGCAGCGCGCTCCGTCGACGCTTTCCTCACCGGTCAAGACCGCTTCGCGAGTTTGTTTCCCCACGTCGACTACGCCATGGAAGCTCCTCGGCCAATTGTCAAGGTCCAGCCCAATCAACCCCGACGGCTGTCTCCCCGAGAACGAAAAGGAAACTTCCAGGAGATCACCCTCGGCTTTACAGGCGAGCAGGCGTTCTGGGAAGCCTCCCGCTGTCTTCGATGCGACGTCAAATGCGCACCGGAATCGGTCTATGCGGAAGACGGAGTCCACCATGGAGTCTCTTGAGGTCATCATTGACGGTTTTCCCGTGAAAGTTGCCCCGGGAACGTCCATTCTCGAGGTCTGCGCCGCTAACGGGGTAACCATTCCCACTCTTTGTTATTGGCCGGAGTCCTCCCCCAGCGCCTCTTGCGGCGTTTGCGTCGTCGAAGTGCAGGGCGCCAAAAGTCTGCTTCGCTCGTGCGTGACCAGCGTCGCGGCGGGCATGCAGATTTCCACCGCGTCGCCTCGTGTTTTGAAGGCCAGACGCCTTACCGTCGAACTGCTCTTAGCCAACCATCCCAAAGACTGCCTGACCTGCCTTCGCAGCGGTTCGTGCGAACTTCAGGCCCTGGCCCGCCAGCTTGGCGTCGAGAGCGGGCGCTTCCCGGCGCTGAGGCCTTCTCGTCCCCCCGACCGGACGGGTGCGGCCCTGGTTCGGGATGAGTCCAAGTGCCTTCTGTGCGGCCGCTGCGTGGCTGTCTGCCGCCAAACGCAAACGGTTTCGGCCATCGACTTTGTGGGCCGAGGCGCCCGTACCCGTGTGGCGCCCTTCTTCGACCGCGGACTGGGCCCTTCGGTGTGCACAAGCTGCGGCCAATGTTCGATCATCTGCCCAGTGGGGGCCATTGTCGAACACGACGACACAGACGCCGTTCGGAACCTCCTTGCACATCCGCAAAAAACCGTGCTCGTGCAGGTGGCTCCGGCCGTTCGCGCGTCGCTTGGAGAGGCGTTGGGACTTGCGCCCAGTTCGTTAGTGACCGGAAAGATGGTAGCGGCCTTGAGGCGTTTGGGATTCGACCGCGTCTTTGATACCCAGTTTGCCACCGACTTGACCATCCTTGAGGAAGGGAACGAACTGATTGACCGGATCAACACCGGCGGAACCCTGCCCATGATCACCAGTTGCTCGCCGAGCTGGATCAACTTCATCGAGACGTTCTATCCGTCGCTTCTGGCGCACCTTTCGACCTGCAAATCGCCCGAGCAGATGTTTGGCGCTGTGGCCAAGACTTGGTACGCCCAGAAAGCCAAGCTCGACCCCCAAGACGTTGCTGTCGTATCGATCACGCCGTGCACGGCAAAAAAGGACGAAGCCAGACGGCCCCAAATGACGAGCGCCGCGCAATACTGGCGCCGCCAGGGGCTGCTGGTCGGTCCCGATTTCCCCGATGTCGACTTTGCACTCACCGTGAGGGAGTTTGCCCGAATGATTCGCCAGAACGGACTTGAGCTTTCTCTCCTTCCCGAAGAAGCGTTTGATGATCCTTTGGGGGAGTCGACAGGAGCGGCGGTGTTTGGCACCACGGGCGGCGTTATGGAAGCCACCCTGAGCACAGTTTACGAAGTCCTCAACCAGCGGCCCCTTGAAAAGCTAGAACTGAACGCTTTGCCAGAATTCGACGGCATCAAGACCACCAGTGTGGACCTGGCCGGCCAGCTCTTCCAGGTCGCCGTGGGGCACACGCTTGGCAACGCTCGCGTCCTTCTCGACCAAATCGCCGAGGGTGCCTCTCCCTACGGCTTCATCGAAGTCATGACTTGCCCTGGCGGCTGCATTGGCGGTGGGGGTCAGCCCGTGCTGACCCACGGTGCGCAGAAGGTCGAGCGTCAGCAGGTCCTCTGTCGTGCGAATTTAGGAATGCCCGTCAGAAAGTCCCACGAGAACCCTTCGGTTCTCCGACTTTATGAGGACTTTCTGGGCTCACCCTTGGGAGAACGCTCACACGAGCTGCTCCACACCCACTACTCGTCGAGGTCTGTCTAGACGCCTTCTACACGATATAGTCGACCACTGTCCTGGAAACGCGAATCGTCGCGATGAACTGGGCAACCTCGAGGTGCAACGGGTGCTCCTGATAGCCGGCCAGCGCCCTGGCGTCTGCAAACTCCGAATACAGAGCCACGTCGGCAGAAGCCTCGGTCCGGCTCACGTCGATACCGATCTCCAGTTTGAGCATTCCGGGAATCTTTCCGTTGAGCGCTTCGAGTCGCGACTTCATCCGCAACGCGTTGGCCGCAACAGTGTTTCCAGGCGTTTCTTTCAAAGTCCACAAAACGATGTGTTTTACCATTTCCTGATCCTTGGTCTATCGTTCCTTCCAGGCCTTCACGAGTTCTTGTAGCGCCGGCTTGGCGTCCATAAACATCATCAGGGTCTTGTCGAGCACGAACAGCGGGTTGGGGATTCCAGAAAACCCCGGGCTGAGGCTGCGCTTAATGACCAAGATGCTCCCCGCCTTGTCGACATCGAGGATGGGCATGCCGTAGATAGGGGTGTCCTTCGCGTCGCGGGCCATGGGATTCACAACGTCATTGGCTCCCAGGATGATCGCCACATCGGCGTTTTCTAGAATCTCGTTGGACTCGTCGAGCTCCTTGAGACGGTCGTAGGGGATGTTTACTTCCGCCAGCAGCACGTTCATATGGCCAGGCATTCGTCCTGCCACGGGGTGCACTGCAAAGTAAACTTCCTTGCCGTCGGCGCTCAGTTCGTTGAACAGGTCGCGGCAGGCGCCTTGGGCTTGAGCGACCGCCATCCCGTAACCGGGAACGATGACGATGGTCTGGGCGGCATCGAGAACGCCGACGTACTCTTCGGGGGTCGTGGTCTTGATGCGGCCCGCGTAGATGTCATCCTTCGAGGTGGCTTGGTGCGAAGGTGGGGTGATGTTGCCCAAAAGGATGGCCCAGAAGTTGCGGTTGATGGCCTTGGCCATGGAACGGGTCAGAATTAAGCCCGAGGCCCCTACCAGACTGCCGGCCATAATGAGGCCGTAGTTGGCGTTTGTGAATCCGAGCGCCGAGGCCGAAAGTCCAGCGTAGCTGATGAACAGGGCGATGATGATGGGCATGTCGGCTCCGCCGACGGCCATCGCCAGTGTGAGGCCCAAAAGAGTGGCCGCCAACACAACGGCCCCCAGGAAGATCGCCACGACCGTGACATCGACGGGTCCCTTGGTGAAGTCCAGCGCGCTCCCCGTGATCACAAGAAAGGCGCCGGTGACCAGCGCTCCCAGAAGGAAGAGGCTGTTGAAGACGTTCTTTCCGAACAGGACAAAGGACTTTTCAGACAAGATTCCCTGAAGTTTGGCGAACGCGATCAAACTGCCCCAGAAGGTCAGCGTTCCGATGAAGGCGTCGGCGGCCACAGCCGTCAGGAACTGCGTCTTGGGAACGCCTCCTGGGGTTTCTCCTGTCTGAAAGTACACAAGGAACTCAGCCACACCGACGACCGCGGAGACCGCGCCGCCGAAGCCGTTAAGAATCGCCACAAACTGCGGAACATCGGTCATCTTGACCTTGTAGGCCAAGTAGACGCCGATCACCGACCCGACGGCCATGATGATGAGCACCGTGGTGTAGTTCAGAATGCCTTGGCCAAGCAGCGTCGCGACGATGGCGATCAGCATGCCCAAACCGGAAAGCAGGTTGCCTCGCCGGGCCGTGCGGGGGGATTGAAGGAACTTGAGCCCGAAGATGAACATCACCACCGTGATCAAATAGAAGATTGGCGTGAGGGAGTGGATCGCCTCTCTCAGGGTTTCGAAGCTCATACCTTCCCCTTGGCGGCGTCTTTGCCGCGAGCTTTGCCGGACTTGAAGTTAGCGAGCATCCGGTCGGCGATAACGTAACCGCCCACAACGTTGATGACCCCAAGCAGGAGCGCTAGACCCCCAAGAACCGTGGCCGCCAGGTTGCCGGCGGAAGTGCCCGCCACTTCAATCGCCGAGACCACCATGATGGCCGCCATGGCGTGGCTGGCCACAACCAGCGGCGTGTGGAGGATTGGGGGAACCTTCGTGATGATCTCAAAACCGATCAGCACCGAAAGCGTGAACAAAATTAAAGCTAGGACAATGGGATCCATGTGCAATTCTCCCTTAGACAGATGTGAGGCCCAAGACGGCCGCCAGTTTTTCGCTCCCGGGTTTTCCCCCGTGGGTGAGCAGGGTAGCGGCCACGATGTCGTCGGACGGATCGATCACGAGCAGCTTTTCTTTGTTGACGAGATTGAGCAGAAACGTAGTGATATTTTTCGAGTACAGCTGGCTGGCGTGGAATGAGACGGTGGAGGCGATATTGAGGGGGCCACAGATGGTCACGCCGTGCTTGACCACCGTCTTGCCAGGCTCTGTCAGCTCACAGTTGCCGCCCTTCTCACTAGCCAGGTCGACGATCACCGAACCTGGGGCCATCGATTTGACCATCAACTCTGTGATGAGTTTGGGGGAGGGGCGCCCTGGAATTGCCGCGGTCGACACGATGACATCGATCTCCTTCACGTAGCCGGCCATCAGTTCCTTTTGCTTGGCCTGCTGTTCGGGGGTGAGTTCTTTGGCGTACCCGCCGGTGCCAGAAGCGTCACCTACATCGAATTCGACAAACTTCGCCCCTAGCGATTGCACTTGCTCTTTTACCGCGGCCCTGACGTCGAAGGCGCTCACGACGGCACCCAGACGTTTTGCTGTGGCAATCGCCTGAAGCCCCGCAACGCCGGCCCCGAGAACGAACACCTTGGCGGGAATAATCGTTCCCGCGGCCGTCATGCTGAGCGGAAACATCTTTGGCAGGAGTTCGGCGGCCATCAGGACGCCCTTGTAGCCGGCCAAGTTGGATTGGCTTGAAAGCACGTCCATGGCTTGCGCCCGAGTCGTGCGGGGAATCAGCTCCATCGAAAAGGCGCTGACGCCGCTCTTGGCGTACGCCGCAAAGGACTCATGGGGAGCCCAAGGGTCCATCATGCCGATGACGATCTGGCCTGGGTGCATCCAAGTCTTGGCGACCACCGGTGCGGCCGCGGCTCCCGCCCTTACAGTCAGCATGACGTCGCTTTGCTTCCACAATTCTGCCGCGGTGGCCTGCACGGTCGCTCCGGCTGTCACATAGGCGGAATCGAGGTAACCCGATGCTTCTCCGGCTCCCTTTTCTACAAAGACTTCAAAACCTGCTTTTATGAGAGAACCCACGTGCGCCGGAACGAGGGCCACACGGCGCTCCCCAGGGGATCGCTCCAAAGGAATACCGATTTTTCCCGACACCAAACAGCCTCCTGCCACAACATCTCTTGACCAATGTTAACCCCGTTTTTGGGGAAAAGGCTACTAAAGATGAATAAATTTGTCGGAAATCCTATACCACATGGATTTTTGGCCCTAGACTCCTGTTATGGACTATACCGTTCGCGCCATGGCGCACCAGGACGGCCCCGCCATACGCTTGCTTGATGAGATGAGTCCGGATTCCGGGGCCTTTTCCGTCGTGTATCGCTGCCTCTTCGATCCCTATGAGGTGACGATGGCTCTCCATCCCGGTTCGCTGGGAGTTGTCGCCGAAAATCCCGCTGACAAGACTTTGGCCGGGAAGGCCTTTGTTCAGATCACCATGGGAAGGTTCCACGGTACCGTTCGTCCTCTCGGACGGCTTTACGGGTTAGTGGTACACCCCGATCACCGTCGCCGCGGGTTGGCGACGACTCTCTACCACAAACTGCTCGAGCAGGCCCGCAAGCTCCACGGGCCGGAAACCATTTTTATTGCCGCCATTCAGGAAGGCAACGAGGCCTCGCTCGGTGCGGCGAAGACCTGGGCAACGCAGATTGTCGAAGGGCGGACCCGCTACCTGTTCGCCCGCACGGTGATCCGTCCGCCTCGCATTCACGCCGGTCTGAGAATTCGGGTCGCGGAAGCCAAGGACTGGACGGCTGTAGCCGAGGGGACGACGCGTTTCCGCCAGAACTCCGAATTCGCCACAGAGATTACCCCTGAGTACCTGCAACAGTTCCACGAGCGCCAGCCCTTCGGCTTCTTGCTCCAGACCTGCCTGCTTGCGGTCAACGCCGACGACAAGCCGGTGGCGGGAATGTCTGTCGCGTTTGACGGCATGGTGGAAACGGGCCTGTACCCGGATTTTCCCTTCAGGTTGCGCTTACTAAACCGGTTCCTGAGGTTCGCTCCCTCCAACGGAGTCCTGAAACCTCTGTCCGTGCGCGATCTCTGGTACGCGCCGGGGTTTGAACAAGCCGCGCTCGATCTGTGGAAGACCGCCGCCTGGCAGTTGAGGGACAAGGGGAACCGCCTCATGGCCGCGGTCGACCCCAAGAGCCCCGTGGCCGCGGTACTCCCCAAGTCGTCATTCCTGCCGTTCCGAGGTAGCCTTCTGGCGCTGGCTGTCGACAAACCCGTCGATCTTTCGAAAACGCTGTACCTGCCATTTTAGCCTCCGGTCTACTCAGCATTTGGGAAAAAGGGAGACAGGATTCGAGGATTTTCAGGATGAACAGGATCTTGAGAAATGGGAATGAACGGAGGGGACCCAACTCCCATTTTCCTACTCCCCCTTTCTTTCTCCTGTAAATCCTCTGAATCCCGAAATCCTGTCACATGCTTTTTTTTCAGATCCGATTGCTCCGGTCTCTTTTCTACCTCAGCCCGTTCAGAGCCAGAATCTCGGGGCGGTATTCGAAGTGGATGGTGTCGAAAAGCAGCCACTTGCCGCCCCAGACAAAGCCCTCGGCCTCGAAGGCTTTGACAACCGCCGGATGTGGGTCCCAGCGGCGGACCCAGGCGGTGCGGTACCAACCTGGTCGCTCTTGGGGAGACCATAGCCAGTAGGGAGACTTGCCCCCATAGCTGCGGGGAATCAGGTCGACGGCGGCCCCGTAGGCGTGGTTGCTCCGGCTCTGGGTTTCGGCGATGGCGCGCCAGTTGTAGCCCTCGAGGCGGACAAGGTTGTTCAGGAAACGATCGAGAGATTCGTCCTGTGTCCGTTCAGCCTGAAGCCGAGCCTCGATCCTCGCCAGAACGCTTTCGAGACTCTTGTGGACGGTGACAGGCAGGCCGAGAAAGCGGATCCGTTTCTGGGCGTCGTCGGCGGTACCCCGGTTGTGGATTTCCCAAAGGGCGTCAAAAAACGACGACTCGCGTTTGGGGGAGGCAGAACGACGGTCGGCTAGGCGGGCTTCGGCCTCCGCGACGCGCTCGGCCGACCACGAGGCCACATCGGGAACCTGCCTCTGGTAGACGTAGAAGGGTTGAGGGGAATAGTCAGCCCAGTGGTCGGCCTGTTCGGGAGGAAGGAGCCGCCCTTCCGCCCAAAGGAATTCCTTTCCACCAACAGACAAGGTCTTGTCGTCGCCGTCCTTGCTAGGGGTGACCCAGTCGGGATACGCCTGCACCAAGGCCCTGAAAACGTCGTCCGCCGAGAATTCTCTGGATTCGCCGATCACCTGAGCCGTTAGGCGGGTCGCGGTGATCGCAACCGCTAGGAAAATTCCCGCCATTCTCATCGGGGTTACCTGAGACGGTTCATCATTTCGTTGATCTGACTGTTCTTGATTCCGCGCCGCTGGAAGGCGGCCAAAATCTTGACGGCCTCATCCTTCTGGTGTAGCTCAAGATAACACTCGGCCATTTCCTGGTAGATGCGCGGGTTGTTGGCGTCGTTGTTCAGAATCCCTTGCAGCGAGTGGAGGGCCTCCTGATACTGGCCGCGGGCCTTGTGGACCAAAGCCAGGCCCAAGACGGCGTAGAGGTCAAATTCGATGTTGAGCGCCTTGCGGTACGAGACCTCGGCCTCGTCGAAGCGTTCCAAGCTGCGCAGGGCGTCGCCGGCACGGGTCAAAATCACCTTATTGTTGGGGTCGAACTCTAGGATACGGTTCCAGTACTCAAGGGATTCCAGACTCCTGTTCATCCCGCGGAAGCAGTCGGCCAAGCCGAACAGGGCGTAGAAGTTGTCTGGATGCGCCGCCAGAACCTTCTCGAAGTAGGGAACACCTTCGGCGTAGCTCTTGAGCTTGCGGTGGCAGTTTCCCAGTGAGGTGAGCACCCGGATGTCGGCGCCATCAGGGTTCCTGTCGTACATCTTCTCCCAAGACTTGAGGGCTTCCCTGTAGTCCTTGAAATCGTAGTAGAGGTGACCCAGACCGATGAGAGCGTAGGCGTTCCCCGGTTCTCGGGCCAAGACGTTGAGGTAGGTTTCTTTGGAGCGGCTGAAACTGCGCACCTTGCGGTGGGCGTCGGCGACCCGAGTCAGGACTGTCACATTGTCGGGATCCTGTTTCAGGTACTCTTCCCAGATTTCCAACGCCCGATGGTACAGACCGAGGGCCTTGTAGGAATCGGCTAGACCGAACAGGGCGTAGTTGTTTGCCGGATGCTGGCGAAGGCACTCCTGGTAGTAGCCTGTGGCCTTCTCGAACTCACCGCGCTTGCGCGACACGTCTCCCAAACCCACCAATGCATAGTTGTTCTTGGGTTCCATTTCAAGCAACTCGTTGAACGCCGCTTGGGCCTCGTCGAGCACACCCTCTTTGAGGTAGTTGTAGCCTCTCTTGGAAAGTTCGGTGACGGGATCGTTTCCGTCGGGGAGGTCCGGTCCTTGATGGGGGTGGTCCAACTCGAGATCGTGGTTTTCGTGGTCGAAACCGGCCATCAAGCTACTCCTTGATCCAATTCTTCAAAACAGTTGTCAATTTCAGAATCATGTCTTCGGCCCGGTCGGGAGAGGGGGCCATCTTGTACATTTGAAACGCGGAAAGGTAGTCTTTCCGCCGGGCGTACAGGTCCCCCAGTCGAATCATGCCATCGGAATAGCGGGTAGCCACGAAGATCTTCTTGGCCTGATCGAGTTCCCCACGGTTGAACAGCTCGTTGGCTTTCCGTATCAGCAACACCTTCTGCTCTGTGCTGACCTCCGCGGCGGGCGGTCTGGTGACCTTGAGGAAGCCCTCCTGCGGCATCGCTTTCAGAACCCGGTCTGTTTCACTCTTGTTCATCATCGATCCCGCCCATCATATCCTCATGGCTGGCCTTGTGCCAGATCAGATAACCCCTTTGGTCGACATTGCCGCGTTTCCGCCCTCGCGAACGGCGTAGGCCTCGGACAACGCCCTCCCCAAAGCCTTAAACAACGCTTCGGCCATATGGTGACCGTTGACCCCGTACCGGCAATGAGCGTGAAGGTTGATCTGCGCCCTGTTGACGAAGGCGATGAGAAACTCCCTGAGGAGGCTCAGATCGAAGGTACCAGCGTGAGTCTGGGGGAATTCGGCCGTGTACACCCAAGCTGCCCGGCCGCAGGCATCGATGACCACCTCGGAGAGCGCCTCGTCCATGGGAATGACGCTGTGTCCGTAGCGGTTTACGCCCTCCCGAGAGTCCTGGACTTTCTTGAACGCGTCGCCGAGCACAAGGCCAGTGTCTTCGACAAGGTGATGGGGATCGACTTCGAGGTCGCCCTTGGCTTCAATCTCTAGAGAAAATCCGCCGTGAAACGAAAGCGCGGTCAGCAGGTGGTCGAAAAAAGGAACCCCCGTGGAGATTTTGGGGGGATCGCGGCGGTCGAGGTCGAGGGTCAGACGAATCTGAGTCTCCTTGGTCTTTCTTTCAACAGTAGCTTGGCTCATACAGTCCTCAATTCTTCAGTGTATCGACCAACCGGCCAATCTCTTGATAACGCAACTTGAAATACGAGGTGTTAGCGAAAAGATTGACGCCAATTGTCTTCAGGGTCTCCAAAACTTCCAGTCCGTTGGCCTTGAGGGTGGAGCCCGTCTCGACCAAATCGACAATGTAGGGGGCTAGGCCCAATACAGGAGCCAACTCGACCGAGCCGTCTAGACGGATGATCTTCACAGGAATGCCCAGCCCGTGAAAGTAGTCTCGGGTGAAACGCGTGAATTTCGTGGCAATGGTCAGGTGACCCGGGGCTTCTTGGCGAACATGGTCGCGCCGCGCCGCCAGGGCCATGCGGGTGCCGCCAAAAGCGAAGGGCATCAGGTGGGTGAATTCATGCCCGGACTCGTAGACGACGTCGTCGCCGCAAATGCCCAAACCGGCGATGCCGTGGTGGACGTAAGTCGGTAAGTCGGCGTTCTTGACAAGAATGACCTTAAGCGTCCCGGTTTGGTCTAGGGCCGTGAGTTTTCGGTCGGTAAAATCGAACCTAAGCCCGCGGGAGCCAAAAAATTCCTGCACTTGGTCGAAAAGACGTCCTTTGGGAAGAACGAGGGTTAGCGGTTCGCGGTTCATAGGGTGGCGTTCCCGCCTTCGGCGCGGAGACGCCGCGCGCTCTTGACTCTTTCGGCCAGCGATGTTCCTGGGGCGCGCCTGGCCGACGACGGCGCCTCTAGCGGGCCGAGGTCCACGAGGTGTTCGGCCTTGCCCAACTGCAGGCTGAACCCCACCGACGGAGAATCGAGACCGAACCGCGCCAGCAATTTGTCATAACGCCCGCCCGTGGCCAGCGCATCGCCCAACCCAGGTTGGTAGGCCTGAAAAACCAGGCCTGTGTAGTAGTCGTGCCGCCCGACTTCGCTAAGGTCGACGCGAAGCCTGTCCTTCAGTCCCAGCGATTCCAACTCCGCCGCACCCTTGGCCAGCATCACAAGCTCGTCTTTTAGGACCTGAGACAAACTGGGGAGAGTTTTCAACAGCTCGCCCACTCCCGACGACGGTCCTTGGTAGGAGAACACAGAGGCCAGAGGACCCACTTCCGTCCAGCGCCGCAGAGAAACCGACTCGAGCAGCGACTTCCGCTCCTCGGCCGGCCGGGAACCAAAGGCAGCCTCAAAGAGGGCGCGGCTCCCCACATGAATCTTGGCCTCGTCGAGACCCAGCAGGTTCAGGATGTCGTCGAGAAGGAGCAGGACCTCCAGGTCGTCTTCGGGAGCCTTCGAGCCAATAAATTCGGCGCCGATCTGGTAGAACTCGTTGGCGGAGATGTCTTCCAAGTCTTGATGGCGAAGGGTCGTGTCGGCGTAGCACACGCGAAGGGGCGCGTGGCCGGGCGCCAGAACCACTCCCATCGACCTTGCCAGAAACAGGGTAATGTCCGACCGCAACACCAAGAGGTCGCCTTCGCGGTCGACCAGACGGTAAACGCTGTCGGCTTTAGCTCCCAGAAAGGGCGCATAGGGTTCGTAAAAGTCAAAAACCGGCGTTTGGACGGGCTGGTAGCCCCACGAGGTGAACAAGTTCTGAACCCTGTGGGTCAGCACCTGGCGACGGTAGGCCTCGTCGAGGACCAGCCGTTCGGTGCCTTGGGGCAGCTTGTAAAGCTGGGCATCGTTCATGAAAGCACTCTATCAGAAACGGGAGGGGGGGACAACGGCGCCCACCTCTTGGTCAGCGCCAGTCCCGCCGCCAGAACAACGAGGCCTCCCGCGGTCCAAAACAGTGGTTGAAACACAGGCGTCGAAACCGGAGGACTGTTGTAACCGGAAACCACAAACCCCAGGGCCGCCAAAAGCACGGGGAGTCCGTTGAACAGCCCGTGCGCCAGCATGGACGGCAGCAGCGACCGGGTCGAAATATAGACCCAGCCAAGGTACAGACCCGCCAGAAAGGCGGTCATAGCCTGCCAAATGTTGAGGTGGAAGACCGCAAACAGAGAGCTGGCAAGCACAATACCGGCACCGTTGCCGTAGCGCCGCGCGAAACCTCGCAGAAGCAGTCCGCGAAAGATCGATTCTTCGGTCACCGGGGCGACGAAGGCAAGGGTGAACAGAGAAATCAAAGGAGGACCATCGGACAGCTGACCAAACACCTTCGCCAACCAGCCCGGAAGGGGAAGCACCCACGTCGTGAGGTTGGCGATCTCTCCCAGGACGACGGTTCCGCTCGCCGCCGTCAGAACCAGACCCAGCCAATAGAGCATCGGTATCTCTCCGACGGGGAAGACACGGGGCGCTTCGCCTGAACGCCAATAGCCCACCGCAGCGATGGCCGTGAGCGCCACAAGGTTGACGACACCGGTCATCAGCGCAAAGTCGACCTGGCTCCCCAGTTGGGAAACCCAGACTAGGGCCAATCCCATCTGGCAAGCGAGCGCCAGGAGCAAAAGGAGAAGTGCCGACCCAAGTCCTGGGTAAGGCTTAGCCACGAGGCAGTTTGTCTTCCGCGGCCTGAGCTTCCCGGACGAACCCTGGGGGGTAATCGCTGAACCTGGCCTCATCGAGGGTGACTCGGGCTTCGGCTTTTCCAGTCTGCGCAAGCGCCTGGAACAACTCCTTCACAAGCGCCAGATCCTGCGTCGTGTTGGTTCCGGCTTTTTGGCGGAGGTTGAAACCCGCCAACGTGTCCGAGAGGAGGGCCACCGCGCTGGGGTCGTCGATCCTTCCCAAGAGGCGGACCGAGCCCGCCAGAATCTCGTAGGATTCAGTACGGCCTAGAAGCACCTTGAGCGACGGCACCAGAGACACCGGGGGATGGGGTGAGTTCTGGGCGGCGACGAAGGCCGCCAGCGTCAACCGCCGCGTTCTGTCTTGATCGACCTTGTCACCAGGGCGTTGGTAGACAAGAGTACTCAGCACGGCCGAAGCCGCCCGCGCCGCCAAGGCCGAATCGCTCATTTCGACGACCTCTTGGAAAAACCCTTCGCGGAAGGTTAGGTCTTGATCGTCGGCCAACAGCGGTGTCACGGCCTTTTCGAAATCGGACACCAGAAGGGGGAGGGTCTTCTTCGCAGCGACTTTCACCTGGCTAGCCGGGGAATACCAAGCCAGAGAGGCTCCGGCGACCGCGCGAAACCCTTCGCTGGCTTTCAGGATTCCCAACGCTTGGACGGCGTAGGCCGCTTGGATCTCCTCGTTGCGCGAGCGGAGGCCGCTCTCGTTGAGCGAGTCTAGAGTCGTCACCAATCCTGGAATGAAGGCCTTGTCGCCCAACTTGGCCAGAGCAACCCAAGATTCTCCCTTGAGGAGAGGATCCTTGTACTCCTGGGGAATCCGGCTGATCGCAGCGACGGCGCCTGGCTCGGGATGAGCCGCCAGCATCTTGATCAGAAGGAGCGTGATCTCCTTCTTCAGGGACGAGTCTTGATCGGTGCCCGACTCGACCTGAGAAGAGTCGGTTAAGTCGAGCGCCTGAAGCAGAAAAGGACCGTCGTCTTTCACAGAAGTTTGGTCGTGCAGGTAGTCGAGGCGTCCGGACCAGTCCAGCGCCTGGAAGAGAGTCCAGCGGTTGGCGGTCTGAGCACCCAGGGAGGCCGCACACAAGAACAGCACGGAAGCGATGCGGATCGTTTGGTTCATAATTCTAGTATCGTCTCTTCGCCCACGAAAGTCAGCAAAAAAACGAAACACAACCACGGCGATCAACACCGGGTACTCCCTGGTGCTCGCGGGCCTTATGATCCTGTTTCAGATCGACTCTTCTGGGTTTTAGCAAAACGTCTGCGCGTTTTTGGGGTCACGTGGTCGAATCGCACGACTACTCAAAAAAAAACAACGGGCAAGATCTTACCAGGTAAGAACTTGCCCGTTTTGCCACCGACCAGAATCGAACTGGTGACACGTGGATT
>CAYYUZ010000094.1:4058-15902 GCA_964475005.1 uncultured Spirochaetales bacterium | reverse complement strand
ACCTCAGCGGGCGAACCCAGCTTTGTCCGAATTCCGTCGCCACGAAGGGGCGGCTGGTCGTGAAGAAGACACGTGGGTCGTGGTGGAGTCTTGTCCTGTGGAACGCGTTGGCGTGCAGCCGGTTCCAGAACGTTGGGTAGGAGCGCACCGAAGGTTCGGGAAGGTCGATCGACCGCATTCCGGCCAACAAACCCCCGGGCTTCCGAAAGACCACGTGAGCCGAATCGAAGGGAACCAGAGTCCGTAGCTCCCTTAGCGCGGCGTCCCAGAAGGCTTCGGGACCCGGCTGCTCGCCGATTTGTAGGAGGAAAGTATGAATCAGCCGCCACGGAGGCTCCAGGGAGTTGTCCATGAAGAAGTTAGTATACAGGCTCCTTCCGCCAAAAACCGGGCCTACGGGTCGAAGAAATACATAGTTCTATGTATGGCGGCCAGGAAAGCCTGCCGCTACCCTTTGAGGGCCGCTGAAAGACCTTGCTCCGACCCCTTTGCCGAGTTTGTCGGTCCAAAGTTCGGGACGAAGACTTCAAAGTTTCGCGATATGTTCCGCCCGGTGGGGGATTGATGGCTCGTGGCATCGTGACATGGTGGGTGAAAAAGATTTTCCGGGCAGCTGGCTGGCCCGTGCGCGCTTTGGAACTCCTGGCCGGTTTGGCGGCCCTGTTCCTGCTGGCGCAATGCGCCTCGCCCATGACCCTCAACAATACGACCAAGGCTTTTGTGGAAGATGGACTCACTCAGTTGTTTGTCGCCTCGAGCACGTTCACCGAAGCCGGCGTCGCCAAGACGACGGTGGCCTCGGGAACCAGCTTGACTTCGCAGGTCACCCTGGTCAACCCCAAGAATCTTAACGCGACCTACTCCCTCAGTTGGAATGTCGCCAATACGTGCTTTTCGGCTCTGCCCCCGGCCAGCCCTACCGTCAATTCGACGACCAGCCTGTCTTTCGGTTTCACCTTGTCGTCCGCCGCTGAACACCAAGACATCGTCTTCACCCTTGCCATCTTTGTACCGGCCACGGGCAAGACCTACCCCAGCCAGAGCTTCAAGGTGCACTGCGACAGCCCGCCCAACGCCGCCACGAACCTGAGCATTGGTCGCGACGGGTCTTCCAAGGCCTACATCGAGTTCACGCTCCCCACAACCGCTACCGATGACGACCTAACCTCGGCGACCCTTGTCTATCAAGACGTCGACACGCCCGCAACCCCGGGGCCCGTCAACACGGTGACCGTGGTGCTCAGCTCGCTCACTGCCGCCACTTCATCGATGGGTACAACGCTCACCGATCTGCTTTCGTCGGTCACCGCCGCCAAGTACTATTTCGCTCCCCAGGTCACCTCGGGACACGCTTATGCCTATCAGGTGGTGTTGATCGACGGCATTGGCCAGAAGTCGGCCTCGTCGACTGTTGGGGCCAGCGGCATCTTCTACACGCTGTCGTACAACAACAACGGGGGAACGGGGAGCATCGCCACAACGACGTGGGCTTGGGGCGCGTCGGCGACGGTCGCTGCTTCAACGGCCATGAGCCGCTCGGGGTATGTGGTGACCAGTTGGAATACGCAGGCCAACGGCTCGGGGGTTTCGGTGGCCTCAGGTGGCAGCGGCACACTGACGATGAACTCGGGCAATGTGACCCTCTGCGCTCAGTGGGGCGGCACGCTCTCGTATAACGCCAATCTGGGAACGGGGAGCATCGCCACGACGACGTGGGCTCCGGGCGCCTCGGCGACGGTCGCCTCGGCGGCTCCCATGAGCCGCTCAGGGTACTCGGTTAGTAGCTGGAACACGCAGGCCAACGGCTTGGGGGTTTCTGTATTTTCGGATGGAACCGGTACATTGATCATGAACTCCGGCAATGTGACGCTCTACGCCCAGTGGACGGCTATCCCCTATACCGTCACCTACTCCAGCAGCGGCAGCTCCAGCGGCACTGTTCCGGCCGGCCCAACGGTGTACTCGGCCAACACTACGGTCACGGTGCTTGGGAATACCGGTAGCTTGACTGGAACCAACTTGGTCTTCGAAGGCTGGAGCACTGTTTCGGGCGGCGGCGGCACCAACTACCAGCAGGGAGACACCTTCTCCATTACCGGCAACGTCACGCTCTACCCCATGTGGTTCACGGTGTCTGGAACAGTCATCACGGCGATCCAGGGCAGCCCGACGTCAGTCACGATTCCCGAAGGTGTCACAGATATTGGAACCGCCTTCAGGAATATCACCTCGCTGACCTCCGTCAGTCTTCCCTCCACCTTGTCGACGGTAGTCGTTCAGGCTTTCGATGGGTGCACCAACCTCGCATCGATCACGAGCGCCAACGCGAGCTACACCGTTGTAAACGGAGCTTTGATTCACGGCACGACGCTCATGCTGGTTCCCGCGAAACTGACCGGTACCTTTAACATTCCCCCTGGAATCACGAGCATAGACGCCTACGCCTTTGACTCCTGCAACCTGCTGACGTCGATCGTAATTCCCGCGTCGATGACAACGATTTCGGGTAACGGGTTCTCGGGCGTGGCCAACCTGGCAAGCATGACAATACCGGCAACCGTCACGGCGATTTCTAATTTCGCCTTCTACAATTCGTCGATCGCCAACCTCTATATGCCCACCGTCGTGACCCCGGCGACCCTGGGAACCAGCTCGCCTTTCCCAGCGGGAGGCATCACGATTCACGTTCCTTTGACGGCCGACATTGCCATCTACCAAGCCGTCTCTCCCTGGAACTTATACACATTCACTTCCCCGTAGGAAACCGTCAGTGAGGAAACCTTCCCATGCCTAAAACAAAGAAGAACTCTGGTCCCATACCCTCCCGCCAGCGGGTCCGTTGGCCCCTGGCGGTCAAACTTATTGGCATCATTTCCATCATCGTTGTTGTCTCGATGGGACTTGTGAGTTTCTTGTCGTGGTGGCTTTACAGCGCCGACGCCCAAGCCCGCGCCGAAGAGAACAACCTTGCTCTCAGCCAGGTGCTGGCTTCGCAAGTCGAAGGCGAAATCGAGCGCGTCCATTCGGGCGTCTTGACCCTGTTCGACAACCTCAGAACCGAGGGCCTTGGAAACCGCCGGTCGGCCGACATGGCCTTGGCTTTTTTCAGCCGCAACGCGACGGTCGCGTACGTGGCCGTACCTGGCCAAAGCGAGTTCGCCAACGCCAAGTTCTTTCTGGCCAATGAGATCGACCAGGCCAATGTCCCGGCCTTTTTGAAAGCACAAGAGGCTCTGATCGACCGGGCCCGAGCCGGCGAAACCTTGGTGGTGAACGTCAGCCCGTCGTTCGGCATCCCCTCGGCGGCCCTGCTGTTCCCCTACCGCGACCTGGGAACCGCGAACGCCATGGTTGTTGTCTTTTCTACTGAGGTTCTGCAGTCGCTTGTACAAACTAAGGCGGTCAACTTCAGCTTCGTCGTTGACTTTGCTGGAGGTGTTGTGGCGCATCCCGACAACCGGCTCGTCAAGGTTGCCGCCTCGCTGGCCGACCACCCTCTTGTCGCCGCCCTTCTCAAGAGTACTACCGACAACATGCAGATTCGGTTCACTCAAGCCGATCCCGCCATCAAAAAGGGCGTCGATTCGGTCGGGGCTTTTCGCAAGTTGCCCCTGGGCGGACTCAGTGTCGCCAGCAGCCTCCCCGTGGACACCGTGTACGCCGCCGCGCTCAGGATTACCCGGCAGAACATGGAGTTGACCAGTGTCGTTCTCGTGCTGTCGATTCTAGCGGTCTGGTTTTTTGCCCGGAGCGTGACCCGGCCTGTTTTGAGGCTTGTGAAAGCCTCGCACGCCATCGAAGACGGCCAGTTTGAGCTCGACCTCAAGCCCACGACCCACGACGAGCTCGGCCTGTTGACCACAAGTTTCGTCGACATGGGAAAGGGCCTTGCCGAGAGGGAAAGGGTGAAAGAAACCTTTGGCAAGTTCGTCAACAAGGAGATCGCGGAACTCGCCCTCAAGGGCGACCTCAACCTTGGCGGAACACGGCGCGTGGCCACGATCTTTTTCTCGGATATCCGGTCGTTCACCGCGATATCCGAAACCATGGAACCCGAGGCTGTCGTCGAGTTTCTGAACGCGTACATGACCCGCATGGTGAGTTGTCTTGAACAGACCGGGGGGGTGGTCGACAAGTTCATTGGGGACGCCATCATGGGGGTTTGGGGAGCCCCGGTTTCCAAGGGTACCCCCGAGGCCGACGCTACGGCCGCCGTCGAGGCCATGCTGATGATGCGCCAATCGCTGATCGAGTTCAACGCCGACCGCGGCGGCCCAGGAAAACCGCTGATCAAGATCGGCTGCGGGCTCAACTCCGGACCCTGCCTTGCCGGTCAGATCGGGTCACTCCAGCGGATGGAGTACACCGTCATTGGCGACGCGGTCAACTTGGCCAGCCGTATCGAGGCGCTAAACAAGCCCTTCGGCACCGACATTTTGATCTCGCAGAGCACCTTAGAGCTTGTCGGCCCCCGGTTTGTCACCGAACCCATGACACCCATCAAGGTCAAAGGAAAGTCCCAGCCGCTTCAAATTCACGCGGTGGTCAACGCGGCGGGCGCCCCGGGTCCCAAGACTCTGCAGGAAGTACGGACCTTGCTCGGGATAGCCACGCCTGAGGGCCCGGTCGATCCGGAACAGGAAGAGAAGAAGTATGAGATTCTCTCCTAGCGACGGCCTGGTCACGGGGCTGGCCGGCGTCCTTTCCGGGCTGCTCCTCTACATCTTCTTTTTGGACCTCAACGCTATCGCCGGCCACGGGACCGAACCGTCTCTGGGGACTATTGTGTTCCGCAAACAGACGGCCACCCGGAAGTCCACCGACTCCCAAGTGTGGGAACGCCTTCAGAACCATTCTGCCGTGTATCAGTCCGACACCTTGAGAACGTCGGACGGTTCGGAGGCCGTTCTCAATTTCGAGGACGGACTTAGCCTCGACATGCTGGCTAACACCATGCTGAAACTGACCATGAAGGGCCGTGCCCGCAACGTCGACTTTGCCGAAGGTTCGATCGCGCTCCACGGCGGTGGAACCTCGGGTCCCGTCAGTCTGGGGCAAACGGGCCGAACGTTGACGCTTTCTCCCGACGCGCAGTTGGTGGTGAACCGCAAGACCGACAACTTGAGCCTGGAACTGAGCCAAGGAACGGCGTCGATCAGCGACGGCCAAGGGCACGAACAGGCCTTTTCTCCGACCCAAGCCGTCGAGCTCGACACGGCCACGGGTGCCGCCAGGCTTCGCGCCGTTGAGATGATTCCCCAGAGCCCGCTGCAGGGCGCCCGGCTGCTCAATTTGGCCGAGGGGCCGATTCCCGTAGCGTTTACCTTTCAGCTGGCAGGATCCAAACAAACTGGTGCTGAGGTACAATTGCAGCTTTCCGGCCAGGCGGATTTTTCCACAATTTCGTCCCAGGTGGCGGCCAGGGCGGGGGTCCGAGTTCCCTTGGAGCCCGGTACCTGGTACTGGCGTCTGACCGCAGGAAAGGATTCCTACTCAAGCGTTCGGCAATTCAGCCTTGCCCACGAAACGCCACTTTCGCTGAGTGAACCCCTCGACGGTGTCCCAGTGGCCTACCGAAAGAAACTTCCCGCCCTTCGTTTTTCGTGGACGGCCGACGAATTCACGGTCTCCTCAACGCTGGAATTGGCCTTCGGCTCCCCCGATTTCCGCAACCCGCTCATCCGGCGCCGGACCAACCTGACGAGCCTTGTCCTCGACGAGCTCAAAGCCGGAACCTGGTATTGGCGGGTGGTGCCCGAGTATGGCGCCACCGTGGTGTCCGCGGCCATAACACCTCCGGTGCGGAGTTTCACCGTCGTCCGCCGCGCCGAAATGGCCCAGATCGCCCCCCTGGTTCCTGTGGAAGGGACGCTCTTTCAAACCCAGGAGCTGGCTACTAAGGGAATCGCGCTGACCTGGGACCCAGTTCCCGAGGCCAAAAGCTACGAACTGACGGCCTACCGGGGCCGGGCAACCGGAAACCCAACCGCCCACTTCACAGTGACTAGCCCCTACGTCCTGTTGGAGCCCAGAGACCTCGGTCCCCTGACCCAAGAAGGCGACAGCGTTTGGGTTTTGCAATGGGTCGACGACGAAGGGAACCGCTCGCCTACAGGTCCTGCCCGCAACCTGCACGCCGTCGATGGAAGCCTCGCCCTCCGCCCGACTTACCCCCCCGACGGTTACAAGGTGGCCGGGCAGTTCCTTACCAACACGCGGTTCAGCTGGAAGTCGAATCTGCGTGCCCGGACCGATTTTCAAGTTTCCACCACCCGGGATTTTGCCGAATTGGCCTTCTCCGGCCCGGCCGAGGATGGGACCAGGCTCGGCAAGGATTGGGGGAAGGGGCTGCTCTACTGGAGGTTGAGCAGCTACAACACCAACGGTTCGGTCTTTCTCCAAACGCCTCCGCGCAGTTTTGAAGTGGTCGACCCCTTTCCCGCCGTTCAGCTCACCGATCCGGCGCCGGGCTCGACCATCCTTCTGCCGGAACATGAAACCTACGGCCTCTCCTGGCTGGTCACCAAGGGCGCCGATTTCTACCAGCTCAAGGTCTTCTCGGCCGGCGAGAACGCGACCCCGGCCAAGCAGATTTTCCAGACCGAGGTGGAGACCCCCGCAGGGCAACCGTCGGGCAGCGTCAAAATTCCGCTGGGGGATTGGCCAGACGGCCGGTATCTGGCCCGCCTTCAAGCTTTCGGCCGTGAAACCCTCCTTTCGACAAGCATCATCGGACTGTACGGCGAAACACAGTTTTCGTTTCGGCACCTGGCCTTTCCCGACCTGACTTCGCCTGCCGAGGGCGAAAAGATCGACGGACTGGCTGCCCTGCGCCGTGGTGTGAATTTTCACTGGGAGACGGCCAACCCTCCGCCCGACACCGTGGTGGAGGTCCGCCGCGAAGGCAGCCTAGTGGTCCAAACGGCCTCCGTGGGCGACCTTCACGTGGCGAGGTTCCCGGCAGGCGAGTACACCTGGACCGTCACCGGTCACATCGACCGCTTCGACCTCACGGCGAAGGCACCGAACCATTTCACGGTGACCGAAATTCCTAAGTTTCCTCCCCCCCGAAACCTGTCTCCGGTCAACCGGATGGTGTTCGGACCGGCGCAGCTGCGCACGCTCAAGGACTTCGAGCTTTCGTGGTCGGCTGTCGAAGGCGCCCACGAATACAGGGTGCGGCTCTTCCGCGAGGGAGGACTGCTGCCGGTCTACGACGAACGGATTCAGGTGGAACACGTCACTTTGGACAAAGCCAAGCTTCTCGATCGGGGCACCTTCACCTGGGAGGTCGAAGCCCTGTCCGTGGGGCCTGACGGTTCGGTCGAACAGGAGGGAATCGCGGCCTTGCAGACCTTCACAGTCGACGTCCCCGTGGTTTCGGCCCCCAAGCTCCCGACCGGGCGGACGTTCTATGGGCGTTGAAAAGCTAGCCTTGGCGTTCGTGCTAGCGGTCAGTTTGCTTTCTCCTTTGATCGCGTGGGCCGACGAAGCACAAGACGAGGTTGGACAGACCCTTTCGTGGGAATCCAGCGACGCCGTGATGAACTACGAGGTCGTGGTGGTCGATGCCTCTGGTCTCGAGGTCTTCCACCAAACCGTCGAGCAGCCCCGGGTTGAGTTGAACCTCAAACCGGGGAGCTACCGTTTCAAAATTATCGCCTACAACCTGCTTGAGAAACCCGAGGGAGAGGCGCCGTGGGAACCCCTGGAAGTCCTGCGCGCCGAGATACCCCAGCCCAAGGCTCTTCTTCCGGAAACCCTCTACCTTGAAGACCCCGTGCACCGCTTCACCGTTCAGGGAGAGTTTTTCAAGGAGGGAGCCACCTACATCTTGGTGAAGGACCAAACCCCCGAGGTCACAGCCACAGGCCGGGTCGTCACTCATTCCAGCGACCAGGAAGTCTCGCTCGAGTTCCCCGGGCTTGAGTTTGCGTTTGGAACTTACAGCTTGACCGTGCAGAACCCCGGCGGTCTCAAGCGAACCTTGAAGGCAGCCCTGAAGGTGAAGTACGAGAAACCGTTCGATGTCCACCTTTCGGCGGGGTATGCCCCCGTGGTTCCGCTCTACGACGACTGGTTCAAACAGACTTGGTCGCAAGCCGTGTACCCCCTCGCCGCTGTAGCAAGGCTCGAAGTCCTGTTTCTCAAGCGGGCCCAAGACAGTTTTGGTCTGGGCCTAGACGGAACCTACTGGTCGGGGTCGGGGGGAATTTCCACAGCGGTCATCAACAGCCAGACCTACAGCGGAGGCCTGTCTCTGGTCTACAACTACCTTTTCTCCAAACAGTTGCGAGGCGTCGCCCGTGTGGGAGGCGGGCTGACGGCTGCCCAGTACGCCTTCGACTACAACGGAATTGCCGGCGCCAAACTGGGAAGCCTCGACCCCTACGCGAGTTTGGGCGCGGGCGGATCGTTCTGGTTCACAAGAAACTGGTACGTCGAGGGCGATCTCGACCTGGTGCACGGGTTCGACAACGGCTATTCGACCGGCCTCTTCCGGCCTTCGGCCAGTGCGGGATTCTCGTTCTAGCCCCTCGACCGGCAGGGTCGTGACGAGATAGATTACCCGCGATGACAACGCTCACCTTTGTTCGCCACGGCGAAACCGATTGGAACCGCCAGGGCCGCTTCCAAGGAACTCAGGACATCCCCCTCAATGAGGAGGGCCGCCGACAGGCCAGGCGGCTGGCCAAAGCCTGGGACATCAACTGCGACGTTTTGGTGTCTAGTCCACTGGGACGCGCCAGGGAAACCGCCGAGACCTTGGCGGCTTCTCTAGGGGTCTCGGTCACGACGTTCGACGTCCGGCTTGTTGAGCGCGACTACGGTGCTGGCGCGGGGCTCACCCTTGACCAGAGGCGGGAACGGTTCCCTGACGGCCAGATCCCCGGAGTGGAATCGCCTCAGTCCATCCAAGAGAGGGTTGTGAGTTTTCTCGACAGCGTTTCTTTGGAGCATCCTGGACGGTCGGTAGTGGCCATTTCGCATGGGGGCTTTATCAACGCGGTCTTGGCCTTGGTCAGCGCCGGCCGGGTCGGCACCGGCAAGACCATTCTTGGAAATGCCAGCGTGAGCGTGGTGGTCCTGGGCGCCGACGGCTGGGCAGTCGAGACGGTGGGACGGACATTCGAGGTCGAGCCTCTTGGGCTAAGGGAGTGAAGGTCAATCTTCATCCGCATTGACTTTCGAGAAGCCTCGCCTCATGATCATGGAGCCCCCCGAGGAGGTTCCCATGACCGAATCTGCACAACAAGCCGTCGCCATCCTTCGCGACCCATCGCAGTTTCAGTGGTACGTGATACCAATTATGGCTTTTGTCTTTTACATCTACTCCGTGGAAACCCAGAAGAAGAACTGGACGCTGATCCTGACGGGTTTGGCTTTCTGGGGAATGGACTGGTTCAACGAGATCTGGAACTCGCTGGTCTTGCACTTCACGAACTACGCGCCCGTTTGGGGAGCCCCCGGAAAGACAGCATTCTTGATCCTGGCCGGGCTCAACATTGAAATCATGTTCATGTTCGCTATTTCTGGCATCGTGTGGTCTAAAATGCTGCTCCCCGATCCCAAGGCGAAGATCCTGGGGATCAATAACCGTCTGTTCGTTTCCATCGTTGGTTCGGTGTTCTGCGTCATCGTCGAATATTTTCTCAACACTGCGGGTGCTTTGACCTGGGACTACCCTTGGTGGGGTCGGGGTGCCCCTTGGCTGATCTTCCTCATTGGGTACTTCACGTTCTTCGTGGTGGCGTTCTGGGTCCACGACATGAAAACAATGCGCGCCAAGGTCACCACCGTGTCGGCGCTGTGGGCGTTCGTTCTTGTGTGTCTGATCGTCTTTATTCCCGTGTTGAACTGGATCTAGTGCTTGGTTTCCCCGCCAGCAGCGACTTCGACCATCACATCGCCCCCGTGCAAACGGCGGTGGAAGAGTTCCAAAGCCATACCGTAGGCAATGCGCGCGGCCGAAGGGTCGTAACGAGGTCCTTCGTCACGCAAGAAGGCGTGCTGGGCATTGAACTCGTGCCACTGGAAAAACGTTCCTGCGTCGCTCAAGGCTTCGTAAAGGATTCGGCGTCCCTCACGGGGAACGTGGGGATCCTGGCGGCCGAAGACAACAAGCAATTCGCCTCGTATGTCTTTGATTCGATCAAGGCTGTCGTCGTTCATCCCCTTGCCGAGGCCGCGCTTGTGAATGTCTGTAGGGTAGAAACAGGCGGCGGCAAGGACCCCTTGGTTCATCGCGGCCCGGAAGGCCAAGTGCCCCCCGATGCAGATACCGAGCGTGCCCAGCTTGCCTGTGCAGTGAGGGTGGTTTTTGAGGAACTCCAAACCTGCACGGGCATCGGCGTCGTAGCTTGCCAGTTCCTTGGTCGTCTTGTGAAGGTTGCCCCGGTCCGCGCCCGCGGTGTCGTAGGGCAGCACCGTCCCAGCGGGTTCAAGCTCATGGTAGATTTCGGGCACGGCCACGACGAACCCGTTTCCGGCAAACAACGACGCTGTCCGGCAAATGGGCCCCGTGACCTGAAAGATCTCCGAGAACATCAAGATTCCTGGATAAGTTCCCGGTGACGCGGGGCGGAAAACGTAGGTCCTCATCGATCCCGTGCCGGTAGAGATCTCTGCGACTTCTTCGACGATGGTCATGTTCGCCTCCAAAACCTTAGCTTACGCCTCAACATTTGAAAGCCGCAAGGCCCGGATCTTGACAGCGTTGGGGGACCGACCTAGCCTGGGGTCCTCATGAAGCACCTTGTTTTTCCACCCACCCCTGGGGAACCGCTGACTGGTCAGCTGATCCGGCAACTGGCGCCTGTGGTGGGTCGGCAGCTCGCGATCGAGGAGGTCGAGGGCCTGTTGAAGCAGGGGAGCGTGTTTCGCGACAAAGTGCGCTGGAAGCAGCCCGGTCCGCCCGGCATCGGCGCCGACTTTGAAGTGTTCTGGCCCGACCTCCCTGTGAGTGAATTCACGCTGGAGCCGCACCGTGTGGTCTGGGAAGACGACCATCTGCTCGTGGTCGATAAACCAGGCGGAGTGAATACCGCCCCTTCGCCGTTTTCAGACATCGACTGTCTCACCTGGGGCGTCCAGAAGTTCTTGGGGAGATCGTCTCTGGTTTCGGCTGTGCACCGGCTTGACCGCGACACCCAGGGGCTTGTCTTTTTTGCCAAGCACAAGCAGGCCGAATGGGCCCTTCACACAATGTTTCGTGAACGGCGGGTGCGCAAGCTCTACCGAGCCCTCACGCCGCCCGGAAACCTCGACGCGGCGTATCGGCCCGTCTACCGCTGGCGCGACACCTTAGATTGGCGTGGCAAAGTGCAGACCGCGGCTACCACGGTTCTCCCGGCCGGGGTCGATGCCGAAGGAAGAAACGTCTGGACGGTTCTGCCGCATACTGGGCGGCCGCATCAGATTCGTCGGCACTTCGACAGGTATCTGGTCCCGCTCTGGGGCGACCGGGTGTACGCTCCCGGGGTCTACGGGCCCGAGGTCGAGCTGGGACTGGCCTGCGTTGCCTACAAGTGTCGACACCCACTGACAGGTGAACTCTTGAGGATTTGCAGGTCCGGTTGGTCTTGACTTGGCGAGTGGGAAAAGGGGATAAAGAAGGAACCGAACCGCATTTCTTACCCTAGCGTCGTGGTAAGAAATGCGGTTGATGCCTCCTTCGTCTAGTGGTTAGGACTCAAGATTCTCATTCTTGAAACACGGGTTCGACCCCCGTAGGAGGTACTTTTTCCCTTCCAAGCTACTGCGGAGCCTCCGGGCTTCGCCTCCTCCTTGTTCCGTGCTCACGTACCGAAGGGTACGCTCCGCGCGTCACTTCGTCGTCGGCAA
>CAYYUZ010000094.1:0-3958 GCA_964475005.1 uncultured Spirochaetales bacterium | reverse complement strand
GTTCCGTGCTCACGTACCGAAGGGTACGCTCCGCGCGTCACTTCGTCGTCGGCAATTGAAAAGACGCGCCCCCTGCGCCAAGCGCACCGGCTACCGCCTGGGGGCTCACAAAACCCTCCGCCGGAGGGTTTTGCGCTACGCTTGGAAGGCGACGGATTTCGTGGCGGCGGTACGACGCGCAGTCTATACTGTCTTTATGCCCATTGTGCTTGTCGTCGACGATAACGAGCAGAACCTCTACATGCTCCGTATCTTGTTGGAATCGAATGGCTACCAGGTGCTTGAGGCTTCTGACGGCGAGCAGGCTTTGGAAACGGTGTCGAGAACGCTTCCCGACATGGTGATCTCTGACATCCTCATGCCGGTGATGGACGGGTTCTCCCTCTGCCGACGGTGGAAAGCCGACCCAGTCTTGAAGACTCGTCCCTTCGTCTTTTATACGGCGACCTACACCGACATCGGTGACGAAGAGTTCGCCAGGAGTCTGGGGGCCGACGGTTTTCTGGTCAAGCCGCAGGAGCCTCAAAATCTTCTCCGGGTGGTCGCCGAACTGCTGAAGGCCAAGGCGCCTGAGCTCGCCGAAAACTCAGAGTCGGAAACCGAGTTTCTGAAGAACTACAACCTGACCTTGTTCCATAAACTTGAAAAGAAGGTCGCGGACCTGGAGGCGGCCAACGAAGCCTTGCAACGCGACATAGCGTTGCGGCGGGCGCTTGAGAATCAACTGCTTCAGTCTCAGAAGATGGAGTTGATGGGGGAAATCGCCAGCGGCGTGGTTCACGACTTCAACAATGTGCTCACGGCCATCGGCGGCATGGCGAGCCTTCTGAACGATGAGCCATTCCAGCCCGAGGTTGTGAAGGAACGGGTAGCTAGAATTCAGGAAGCCGTTCGTATGGGGGCGACCTTGAGCCGACAGATCCTGGCCTTCGCCCGCCAGCAAGACTTATCCCTGGCACTTCTCGACCTCAACGCCTTGCTTCAAGAGTCTCTTCCGCTGATTCGGGCGAGTCTTCCGACCTCGGTGACCGTTGAGCTGACCAACGCGCCGGGCTTGCCTTGGGTTTGGGCAGACGCCAATCAGCTGAAACAGGTGCTGCTCAACCTCGCGTCCAACGCCAAAGATGCCATCACTCCGCCCGGCCAAGTGCTTGTCGATCTGGCTCTCATGGATCTCGACAAGGAGTTCGTTCAGCGAAGTCCCCGCGGAAGACCCGGTCAGTTCCTTCGCCTCCGATTTCAAGATTCGGGTGTCGGGATGGTTCCCGAGGTTCTCGAAAGGGTCTTCGATCCTTTCTTTACGACCAAGGACTCCGGTCATGGCACGGGGCTGGGGCTCTCGATGGTCTACGGGATCGTCCGTCAGCACGAAGGTTTTCTTCAAGTCTCCAGTGTGGTTGGCCGGGGAACCTGTTTCGAAATCTACCTTCCCGTGTCCTCCGAAAAATAGACCTCGATCTGGGAAAGAAAGGTTTCAGGATTGATGGGCTTTTCAATGTAGCCGGTGCATCCCGAGGCCAGGGCCCTTTCCTTGTCGCCGGGCATCGCGTACGAGGTTACGGCCACAATGGGCACCGTGGCCAACTCGGGTTGTTCGCGCAGGACCTTCGCCACGGCGTACCCGTCCATTACGGGGAGCTGGATGTCGAGAAGGATGAGGTCCGGCACGCAAAGCCTAGCCTTTTCAATGCCCGACGGTCCCTCCATGGCCGAATCGACGACGTAGCCATTCCTGGTCAGCAGGAACGTCAGCAGGTACAAGTTTTGTTCGTTGTCTTCAATGATGAGAACTCGGTGGTTCACGGAGTGCTCCTTGGAACCAAGGGCAACGAAAACGAGAAGGTGCTGCCTTCTCCCGGCACGGACTCGACTCCAATCGCACCGCCCATGAGTTCGACGAGCCGCAAGCAGATCGACAACCCCAAGCCCGTGCCTTGGTGAACGCGGTTCAACCCGGCGTCCAGTTGCTGGAAGGGGCGGAAGAGCCTGCTCTTGTCCTCGGGGCGAATACCAGGGCCCGAGTCGGTCACCTGGACGCGAAGCTGGGCATCGGCGCATTCGCAGCGGATCTTCACCGCTCCCGTGTCGGTGAATTTCACGGCGTTGCTGAGAAGGTTCAGAAGGATCTGCTCGACGCGGCGCGGATCGCCGACCATGATCCCGACCTCCGACGAAATCTGGCAGTCAAGATCCAGATGTTTTTTCTGGGCCAAGGGTTCGAGACTCTTGACGGCCCTGGCGATGACGGTTGGGAGGTCAAAATCCACGGACTCGATCTTCAGTTCCCCCGCTTCGATCTTCGAAATGTCGAGGATGTCGCTGATCAACTCAAGCAGGTGGCGTGAGCTGTTCATTACGAACCCCAGCTGTTTCTTCTGCTCCTCATTGATCGGCCCCACCAGCCCCTGACTCAGAATTCCAGTAAACCCTATGATTGAATTCAAGGGCGTTCTCAGCTCGTGCGACATGGTGGCTAGAAACGAAGACTTCAGACGGTCGGACTCCTCAGCTCGGCCCAGGGCGACTTCGAGGTCCATGGTGCGCTGAGCAACAAGACCTTCCAGATTTTGCTTGTAGGCGGTGAGTTCCGAAATCGAACCACGGAGCCGGGTGGTCATGGCGTTGAAGGCGCGGCCCATTTGCACAAGTTCCCAGGCCCCATCCTCTCGGGCCAGCACGCCCAGATCGCCACCGAAGATCTTTTGAGCTGTGGTGGCCAAGGCGTCCAGCGGGCGGGCTAGGCTCCGGCTGACCAACAGAGAAATGATTCCCGCAAGGAGAATGAACAGTCCTTCCAGCCAAAGGTTGACCGTCAGAATCTGAAGGGAAGGTGCCAGCGCTTCGGCCTGTGTCTGCTCAGCAACCAGAACAACGCCCAGCGACGAGATCCATCGAAAGGCCGCGACCATAGGGGTTCCCGAAGCGGTTTGATAGGTCGATTCTTCCGTCAGGATTCCCTTCGCCGCGATTTCGACACCCGCCAAACGGACGACATCGTTGCGTTTTTTGGCCAGGGTAGGGGTGATGACGGTACCATTGGGTCCGACAAGATAGGTTTCTCCAGTGGTTCCCAAACCCGTGCGTTCGGCCATGACACCCTCGAGGATGGTGAGGTTCGCCAAGCCCGCCAGACTGGCCACGGTTCCCGAGCGGTCCGTCAGCGGAGCCGAAGCGACGACCTGCATGGTTTGTCGGGTCAGATCGTAGAACGGCCGCGAGACAAACCCATATGTGAAGAGACTTGAAAAATACTCCTTCCCCACGAGAACTTTCCCAACGTTCCCCGTCTCGGTCGAAACGACGACCTTGCCGTTGGTGGTGACCACATAGAGTTCCTCAAACAGGTTCTCCAACAGGAGTTCCTTCTTCAAGTCATCCGCTGTCGGGAGGTTGGGGGCCAGGACGTGTTCCCGCGTTCGAATGGCCGCCACCGACCTCGAAAGCCCAAAGATCCAAGTTTGAATCGCGTTTTCCTTGAGCGACGCCACGGAGGAAAGCTGGTGCCAAACCTGAGACTTCGCGGCATTCCACGACAGCATGACGAAGACAAGGTTTGTCGCCGTCATCGGGACGAGGAGGAGGACCAGAAACCAAAACAGGAGCCTTGTTCGGATTCGCGAGCGTTGCCGGGGAGACTTCACCGCGCCTCCAGGAAATCGGTGGTGAACGGAGCGCCGCCGGGCCAGCGGGAGTCTTCGATCCAGCCGATCGGGACAGTTCCTGTTGCCACCAGGGGGCGAAGGGCTTTCCACGCCTGAACATGGAACTCGTGTGACTCGGCGGGCTGCCAACGGTCGATCAGGCGCACGGCTTCCTGACCGTGATCCGCAGACCACGACCACCCCTGAACCAGAGCCCGCAGAAAGCGCCGGTATTTGTCAGGATTCCTCTGGACCACCGAGCGTTTGACGACAATGAGCTCGTCGTAGCCGCCTGCGCCGAAGTCGTCGGCAAACAA
>CAYYUZ010000093.1:8407-16027 GCA_964475005.1 uncultured Spirochaetales bacterium | reverse complement strand
AAGGGGTAGTAGCCGTTCTTGGGGTCTTGGTAGTACTTATCCATTTCGTCAACGGCAAACGAGACAAAATCCCCCGCTGAATTGCCCCGGCGATAGGCGTTGAAACTGTAGAACCAGTCTTCGGTGGCCTTCACCACCGCGGCACCATTTTCGGGGAAAAGCTTTTCAAAATCCGCCGCCGAGTCATGGTAGAGCGAAGCCGTCATGTCGAAGGCCAGCATGCAGGTGCGCACCAACTGCTGTTTGCTCTCGTCAGAGGTCTGGCTCCAGACTTCACGCCAATTGAACGACTGACCGAAGGACAAGGTGGTCGTTAAGACAAGAAGAAGGCTGACTAGGAATTTCAGTTTCATGATTGTTCCGCTGACGCTACCCCATTGTGGTGGACGGGTCAAGGCATCCCGCGATCGAAGCGACTCGACCGCGGGCTTTTCAAGAGACCCTAAACTCCGACGTTCCCGCGAACCAGGATTTCCTGGAATTTTTCTTCGTCGGCTTTTTTTCTCGCCAACAAACTTCCAACGACCGCGCCGAGAAAGCCAAGAGGGATCGAAACAATACCGGGGTTGGCCAGGGGGAACCAGGCTGGACCCTGAAGCATAGCCGCTCCTGCCTTGGCGCTCCACACACTCGGACTGAGGCAAACAAGCACGATGGCGCTGATCAGCCCCGTCAGCATGCCAACCACAGCGCCTGTGGTGTTGAACTTCCTCCAGAAGATCGTAAACAAGATGACGGGGAGATTCGCGCTGGCGGCAATCGCGAACGCCAGCGCCACCAAGAACGCGACGTTGAGCTTGCTCGCGGCAAGGGCCAGTGCCATCGAAACGACGGAGACACCGACAGCGGCCCAGCGGGCCACGAGCACCTGCTCCTTTTCAGTCGCTGTGCCCTTTCGCCAGATGCTGTTGTAGAGATCATGCGAGAACGACGAGGCGGAGGTCAGGACAAGCCCCGTCACAACGGCAAGAATGGTGGCGAACGCAACAGCCGAAATGAAGGCGAAAAAGACATCGCCACCCAAGACTTTCGCCAATAGAGGAGCGGCCATATTGCCGCCGGCGTCTGCCGTCTTGATCGCGTCGCTCCCCACGAAGGCAGCCGCTCCAAAGCCGAGAAACAGCGTCATGACATAGAACAGTCCAATCATCCAGGTCGCAGCGACGACCGACTTGCGGGCGGTTTTCGCGTCCTTTACTGTAAAGAATCGCGTCAGGATATGCGGAAGCCCAGCCGTGCCAAGCACCAAGGCTAAGTTGAGGGAAATCGTATCCAAAGGAATTTTGAAACGGTTTCCTGGGTTGAGAAAAGCCTCTTTGAGCGGCGTTGCTGTGGCAAGCTGGCTAAACATGTCGGAAATGTTGAAATTGAACTTTGCAAGAACAACTATGGTGAGCACTAGCGTTCCACCGAGGAGGAGAATCGCTTTGACAATTTGCACCCAGCTTGTCGCCCTCATTCCACCCCAGGCCACATAGATGGTCATGAGAACACCCACCACGAGGACCGAAACCCAATAGTCCCAGCCAAGCAGCAGCTTGATCAGCGAACCCGCCCCGACTAGCTGAGCAATCATGTAGAAGATGGAGATAACCACGGTATTGACGGAGGCTGTGGCTCGAATGGTGTTGTTCTCGAAGCGCGACGAAATCATGTCGCCCATCGTAAACTTGCCTAAATTCCGCATAGGTTCCGCAACAAGATAGAGAACGACTAAGTACGCCACCAAAAATCCGATGCTGTAGAAGAAGCCGTCGAATCCCGCCAAGGCAATGGAACCCGCGATTCCAAGAAAGGACGCCGCGGACATATAGTCGCCTGCAATGGCAAAACCGTTTTGAATGCCACCCAGGCTTCCGCTGGCGGTGTAGAATTCGCTCGACGATTTTTTCGCCCGAGAGGCGAAATACGTGATCACTAGGGTAATAGCGACAATGACAACGAAGAGAAGAAACGCCACGCTCATGCTTTTGTCCCCTTTTTGATTTCCTCTACCAGAACGTCAAACTTTGCGGACCGCCAGGAGTAGATCCCGCAGACCACCCAGGTCATAGCAAACTGAGCAAAAGCAAAGATCCATGCCCAGGAAATAGGCCCGATAGCTGGCGTATTGAGCACAGTGCTGAAGGAAGTCAAAATAGGAAGAAGAAAGTAAAAGACCAGGAAAAAGACCGTCATCGGAACAAGGAATCCACGCTTCTGCCTCAGCAATTCGACGAACTTGGCAGACTTGGCAATTTCTGAAAAACTACTATCAATGGCTTTCATAGCAAACCTCCAGAGGATATTTTCTTGTCTGAGAAACTGGCAATCTCCTCCTTGGTTTTATGGTGTTCAAGGGCTCCACACGGATGAATAGCGTAGGCTAATGCCATATTCCTGACTCGTCAAGTCAGAAAATATTCCCTCAGAGATTTGGTAGCGGGGAGTCGCTTCTCCGACGGAATCGTCTTGGGCGTATCGCCTGACCCGTAGCAAGATAAGGTGTATTGTAGATTCGTAAACGGCTTGGTCTTTGGTTGTTCCGTCAAGAGCTCGCCAGCATAAAAGGAAATGAATTGCAAGATGAGAATGTTAGCATGACCTTGTTCGACTTGCGTACCGAAAACCAAATCCGACCGCTCGGTCTCGGGGAATTCCGCCCCCGGTTCTCGTGGAAGGTCAAAGACACCCTGCCCAACACCCGGCAAAAAACCTGGCACCTTCAGGTGTCGCTTTCCGAGAACTTCAAGACCCTTGTCTGGGATTCCAAAACGGTTCGCAGCGGGGAGTCGCACCTGGTGCCTTACCGTGGTCCCGTCCTGAAACCCAAGACCCGCTACTGGTTGCGTGTCCGAGTCACGGCGACGGGGCACCAGAGCTCCGGCTGGTCGCAAGGGGAATGGTTCGAAACCGCGCTCGCGCCCGGTTCTTGGCCGGCGGCCTTTATCTCTCCCGAAGGTCTCAAAGACGGCAAATCCAGCCGGGTCAAGGCCCTGAGAAACGAGTTTGATCTTCCCTTTGTTCCGATTTCGGCGAGGCTTTATGCCACGGCCCTAGGCCTCTACGAGCTGCGCCTCAACGGGCGCAACGTCACCGATGCCGTTTTGATGCCAGGCTGGACGTCGTATCACAAACGCCTGGCCTATCAAAGCTTCGATGTGACCGATCTGTTGCGCCCGGACGCCAACGTTGTCGAAGCGTTGGTGGCTCCCGGTTGGTACAAGGGTGAGCTGGGCGGGCACAAGGACAGAAATCTTTACGGTTCGCGGTTGGCCCTTTCGGCCTTTTTGGAGATTGTGGGAGAGGATGGCCGGGCTCTGAGTGTTCATACCGATGAAACGTGGCTGGCGGCCAACTCTCCTTTGACGTACGCCGAACTTTATCATGGCGAAACCTACGACGCGCGCCTCGAAGGCACCGAGAAATGGGGGCACGTCACGCCGCTCGCCGATCCGGGCGTGGTTCCCTTTGCCCAGGATGGTCCTCTGGTGAAACGCCAGGAGAGGTTTCCCGCGCAAAAGATCGCGTCGCCCGAGGGAGAGCTTCTCGACTTTGGTCAGAACCTCTCGGGCTGGGTCAAATTCACGGTTTCAGGGAAAGCCGGAGACCGCGTCGTCCTTCTGCACGCCGAGACCCTCGATGCCAAAGGCCACTTCTACACAAAGAACCTGCGCAATGCCAAGAACCGCGTCGAGTACATTCTGAAGGGAGGCGGGCCCGAGACCTTCGAGCCGCGCTTCTCGTTCCAAGGATTCCGCTACGTTAAAGTCGAGAAATGGCCCGGTCCCGTAGATGCGGGCGCCTTCGAAGCCGTGGTCATCCATTCCGACATGGAGTCCACCTGGGAGTTTGGCTGCTCCAACCCCGACCTCAACCAGTTGCACAGCAATATTTCCTGGGGATGGAAGGGGAACGCCGTCGATGTTCCCACCGATTGTCCGCAGCGCGACGAGAGGCTGGGTTGGACAGGCGACGCCCAGGTCTTTGTGACCACGGCGGCTCGCTTGCGCCAGGTTGACGGTTTTTTCCGCAAGTGGCTGCGCGACTTGCGGGCCGACCAACTGAACGACGGCGGTGTTCCGTTTGTCATTCCCGACGTTCTCAAAACGGTGAACGCCCACAACCCCGACCACCCTGCGTCTTCCTCGTCCTCGGGTTGGGGCGACGCCGCCGTGATTGTTCCTTGGCAGCTCTGGAGAGCCACGGGCGATCTCCGCCTGCTGGAGGAGTCTTGGCCTTCGATGAAGGCCTGGGTCGAGTTCATCCGTCAAAACGCTACCGAGGGCGTCTACTGGGAAACGGGGTTCCATTTTGGCGACTGGGTCGCCCTCGACGCCCACGAGGGAAGTTTTTTCGGTGCCACCCCCACGGAATTGACGGCCACCGCGTACTACGCCTATTCGACAGGGCTCCTGGCGCGCGCCGCTCGGGTTTTGGGGAAGGACCACGAGGCTAAGATCTACAAGGCGCTGTACAACCGCATCGTCCGTGCCTTCCAGGACGAGTTTTTGACTCCGATGGGGAGATTGGCGGTTCGGACGCAGACCGCCCATATCCTGGCGCTGGAATTTGGCCTTGTTCCAGTGGAGCTTCGCCCTCGGGTCGTGGCCGACTTGGCCGCACTCCTTGAAGAAAACGACGGCCACCTGACCACCGGGTTTTTGGGAACTCCAGCTTTTTGCGACGTGCTTTCCGAGGGAGGCCGTCTGGACTTGGCTTACGCCCTCCTGTTGAAAGAGGACTACCCGTCGTGGTTGTACCAGGTCTCCCGTGGGGCGACGACGGTCTGGGAGCATTGGGACGGCCTCAAACCCGATGGGACCCTTTGGAGCCCCAAGATGAACTCGTTCAACCACTACGCCTACGGGGCCGTGGGCGACTGGATGTACCGGACCATCGGCGGCATCGAGTTGCATCCCGAGATTTCGGGTTACAAGCACATCGTCCTCCATCCGCAGCCAGGAGGAGGCCTCACCTGGGCCAGGTCAAAGCTTGAGACCCCTTACGGCGCCGTTTCGCTGGCCTGGAAACTGACCGACGAGTCTTGGGTGCTGGACTTCGAGGTTCCCCCGAACACTCGGGCCACGCTGGTCTTGCCCGGCGGCCGGTCTGAGTACGGATCGGGCACCTGGAGCTTGAAGGTTCCTGTCCCTTGACAGGAAAAGAACCCATCCAATATCATAAAACATCGTTTCATAGAATGAGACAGAAGGGGGGCGAATGGACAAGGAACACGTGCTGGCCCGCATTCGAGACGTCGGAGTCGTTGCCGTTGTCAGGGCCGAATCCTCCGATCAGGCCCAAAGGATCACGGAAGCCTGTTTGGCCGGTGGCGTGACGGCCATCGAGGTGACGTTTACAGTTCCCCACGCGCACCGGGTCATCGCCGACTTGCGTCGCCGTTTCAGCGACAACGAGATTGTGTTGGGAGCCGGGACCGTGCTCGACCCCGAGACGGCGCGCATCGCCATCTTGGAAGGCGCCACTTATGTTGTGGCTCCCACGCTCAACCTTGAAACCGTAAGACTTTGCCACCGCTACCGAATCGCCTGCATGCCCGGCGCGCAGACGATCACCGAGGTCATCACGGCTCTCGAGTCCGGCGTCGACATCATCAAGGTGTTTCCGGGTGAACTTGCGGGTCCCGCCTTTCTGAAGAGCGTCCGCGGGCCGCTTCCCCAGGCCTGCCTCATGCCCACAGGCGGGGTGAGCGTCGAAAACGTCGCCGAGTGGATCGACGCGGGTGCCGTGGCGGTCGGTGCTGGTAGCCAGCTGACGGCAGGCGCCAAGACTGGCGACTACGACAAGGTTACCAGGATGGCCAGGCAGTTCGTCGAGGCTGTAAAAGCCGCGAGAACGAAATAGGGGATCACCATGCGAGTCACTACCTTTGGGGAGATCATGCTTCGGTTGAAATCTCCCGGGAACGAACGCCTTTTTCAGTCGCCAGAACTCGAAGCCACCTTCGGAGGAGGCGAGGCTAACGTCGCCGTCTCCCTGGCACTCCTGGGCCAGGACGCCTCCTTTGTCACAGCGTTGCCCGAAAACCCCGTGGCCGAAGGCGCGGTCCGTGAGTTGCGCCGCTGGGGAGTCGACGTTTCCGGAATCCGGCGAACCAAAACCGGGCGCCTCGGGATCTACTTTCTGGAGACTGGCGCCAACCAGAGGGCAAGCAACGTCGTTTACGACCGCGAAGGGTCGGCGATCAGTCTTGCCAAACCCGGTGACTTCGACTGGCCAAGACTCTTGGCGGGTACGGGCTGGTTCCACGTAACGGGCATCACTCCCGCGTTGTCTCAATCGGCCGCCCACGTCACCCTCGAGGCTCTGAAGACCGCCCAGCAGGCCGGACTTCGGGTGAGTCTTGATCTCAACTACCGCAAGAAACTCTGGAACTACGGCAAGTCGGCCCCCGAAGTGATGGCCGAGCTCGTGCGCTACGTCGATGTGCTCATCGCCAACGAAGAAGATATTCAGAAGAGCCTGGGGATCGAGGGCGATACAGAAGGTGCTGTCCAGGAATTGACGCAGCGAGTGAAGAAGGCCTACCCCAATCTTTCCCTCGTCGCGGTTACGTTGCGCGCGTCGGTGTCGGCCGACAGAAACGGCTGGTCGGCGGTTGCAGACGGACAGAAGGGATTTTTCGTCAGCCGTTCCTACGCCATCGATGATATCGTTGACAGGGTAGGTGGCGGCGACAGCTTCAGCGCCGGACTCATCTTCGGGTTGACGCAATGGCCGGGCCAAGAAGCCAAAGCCTTGGAGTTTGCCACTGCGGCCAGCTGCTTGAAACACGCGGTTTCGGGGGACTTCAACCTCGTGACTCGCTCGGAGATCGAAGCCCTCCTGGGCGGCGACGCCTCGGGGCGAGTCCAACGCTAAGGAGGCGACGATGAAACTTGACTCTCGCTACGGGCATCACCCCGACGACGTGAAGGGGTACGACACCGCCGAGTTGAGGAAGCACTTCTTGGTCGAGCAAGTCTTTGTTCCCGGAGAAATTGCCCTG
Organism: uncultured Spirochaetales bacterium; assembly: GCA_964475005.1. Classification (GTDB taxonomy): domain Bacteria; phylum Spirochaetota; class Spirochaetia; order JABEVK01; family JABEVK01; genus JAIFLN01. Next base: position 9,036 of record CAYYUZ010000093.1, on the reverse strand, counting down.
ACCTACACCCATGTGGACCGCGTTGTGTTTGGCGGCGCCGTGCCCCTCAACGACCCTCTGACACTGGTCGGCGGTAAAGAATTTGGCACCGAAGTGTTCTTGGAGAGGAGGGAATTGGGCCTCATCAACATTGGCGGAGAAGGAACCCTGACCCTCGATGGCACGGTTCATCCCCTGGTCAAGGGAGACGGATTCTACGTGGGCCGAGCCACCCAGTCCGTGGTCTTTGCCAGCAAGAACCCCTCACAACCGGCGCAGTTCTACCTGGCCAGCGCCCCGGCGCATCAGAGCTTCCCGAGCGTGAAGATCGAGTTCAGCAAGGCCAACCCCCGCAAGGTCGGTTCACCCGAGTCGGTGAACGTGCGAACGATTTATCAGTACGTTCACCCAGCGGTTTGTTCAAGCTGTCAGCTCGTGATGGGGATGACCGTGCTCGAGACAGGCAGCGTGTGGAACACCATGCCCTGCCACACCCACGAGCGCCGCATGGAGGTCTACCTCTACTTCGATATGGCCGCCGACACCCGGGTGTTCCACCTGCACGGGCGTCCCGACGAAACACGGCATTTTGTGGTTGCCGACCGCCAGGCCGTGATCAGTCCGTCGTGGTCCATCCATTCAGGGGTTGG
>CAYYUZ010000093.1:0-8307 GCA_964475005.1 uncultured Spirochaetales bacterium | reverse complement strand
CGGCAGGACATCCTCGATTTCACCGAAAAGGACTGGGACGAGGTGGTCGACCTCAACCTCAAGACGGTGTTCTTCCTCAGCCAAGCGGTCGCGCGCCAGTTCATCAAACAGAACAGCGGGGGCAAGATCATCAACATCGCCTCGATGCTGAGTTTCCAGGGCGGCATCCGCGTGGTGAGCTACACCGCCAGCAAGAGCGGCGTCGCCGGAATCACCAAGGCCATGGCTAACGAATGGGCCAAACACAACATCACTTGCAACGCGATTGCTCCGGGCTATATGGCGACCAACAACACAGCCCCTCTCCGTGCCGATGCCGAGCGTTCCCAGGATATTCTGAACCGGATTCCCGCCGGACGTTGGGGCCAGCCCGACGATTTGATGGGACCCGCTCTGTTCTTGGCCAGCAGCGCCTCGGACTACATGACCGGGGCGGTCATTCCCGTCGACGGCGGTTGGCTGGCCCGTTGATTGACAAGCTCGGGCCGAAGTGCCTATCACTAGAAGAAAGGGAGTCTGGACATGAAAGCAATCATCGGAATTTTTGCCGTTTTTTTGTTGGCTAGTTGCGCCTCGACTTGGGTGGATCCTCGTCTGAACCTGAGGGGCACGCGGGTGGGCGTTCAGTGCATCGACGACCCTTTGGGATTGGGGCCGAAAATTGAAAACCTGCTGCACGACGCCGCCGTGGACACCAACCCGGCCGGGTCCAAGAATGGCGGCGATCTTGTGCTCAAGGTGACCTATCGTTTCAAGAAATCCGATTCAGGGATGAACACCATCCAATCCGTAAGGGCGGAGATGATCGATCCCCGCTACCACTCTCAAGAAGCACGGTACCAATGGGACGGCGAAGGCGATTCCCAAGATGAGGCGGCTCAGAAACTGGTTGACGCCCTGACCGGCCGCTAGGACTTTTCTCCCGCAAGCCACCCCAATCGTCGTGAAATCTCTATCGCCGCTTGGCGAACCGGGTCGATCACGCGGGCTTCGGTGGTCATTACGGCGGGTGATCCAGAGGCGCTGACGGCGGCCACGACCTTTCCCGTGAAATCTCTGACCGGAGCTCCGATACAACGAATTCCCAATTCGTGCTCCTCGTCGTCGACGGCCCAGCCGCGCTCTCGAACCAATTGGACTTCGGACAGGAAAGCCTCGACGGTCGTTTTCGTTCGCGGGGTAAACGCCCGAAACGGCACCTTGGCGGCAAGAGTCTCAAGCTCCGGCAAATTCCAGTCGCTGACCAAACACTTGCCGAGGGCCGAACAGTAGACAGGCACCCTCTTGCCGATCTGCGAATACATCCTCAAGTGGGCTTGGGGGTCGATTTTCTCGATGGAAACAGCGTCGAAGTCGGCCAAAATGGCCAACTGTACCGGCTGGTTGAGGCTGGCAGCCAGTTGGCGAAGGTAGGGTCCCGCTTCCGTCTTGAGTTCCACCTGATTGAGCCGCAGGCTGGCGAGCTCGACAATTCTCAAACCAAGCGTATAGACAGATCGCGACTCGTCTTTTTCCGCGTAGCCCTGCGACACCAAATGGACCAACAGGCGATGAACTGTGCTCTTGTGAAGCCCCACAAGCCCGCCAATGGCGGTCACTCCTAGGCCCTCGCTGTGGAGGGCGAGCAATTCGATGATCCGGAGCGCCCGGTCGAGGGTTTGAACGGTGCCCGGATTGTCGGGGTCAGGCATGGGCCCAGCCTACCTTGCACAAAAGTCACTGTCAAGGTTGTTTCACTGCTTAAAACACGGGGCTCCCTAAGTGGAACCCCCGGCCCGACGACTACGATTCCGCGAGGCTGACGTTGCCCGCCTGAAGGCTTCCGTCTTGATTGGGCGTGCCGCGCACCTGCACTTGAACGCGGGGCTTGAGATCCGCCGTGGAGGCGTCGAGCAACCGGTGAACGACGGTTTGCGCCGTGATCCGGATGCTCACCATCGCTCCCTCATTCTTCAACGTCAAGGCGTTGCCGTCCGAACCTGTGCTCACCTTGTCGACAGGCGCGTTGGTCATCAAGTCGCCCGAGGACATGGTGAACTGGCCTTTTCTGACCTTGGCGATGATGTTTGGGCTGAAGACGTTGATGGCCACCGACTCTTGGTTTCCGTCCGACCCGGGTTTGGAATCGACGCCGACCCAATCGCCTGAGTGAATGTCTGTCCAAGGGACCAGGATCCGCCGGGTGACCGATACCCCCGGGGGCAAGACCACGACGGTGACCTTTCCGTCGGCCGACTGGATCTGCAGGTGGTCCAGCAGAATCAAGGTCACTGTGCCTTCCACGGTGGTCGGGGCATTCTGAGCCGACACGAGGGTCGCTGCCATGCTCAGGGCGAGAACAAGAAGAAATCGAAACATATGAACCTCCCATGAAACATGATAAATATAGTCATAAAAAAGTCGGCGGGAGGAGCAAAAAAAGTTCTATTTTCCGCCCTTGCATTCAACTCCCGGATCTTTATACTTGATTCGGAAGGTGTGGAAATGGATCAAGAAATCCGCAAAGAGATCAAAACGTTCTTCCTCAACGCCGACTCCTCCTTGACGCTCGACGACACCCAGCTTCAATCCTTGTTCCTTGCGGGGTTCGAAGTCTACCCCCTTCGCGAGACTCGGCTGATTCCACTCGAAGACCAGGTCGCCTGCCTTGTGGATCTCTTTGAGGAGCTGATCGTGTTTTTCAACGTCGACACACCCCTGCCCAGCGGGGATTGGCCGACGCTTCTGCGCGGGTTGTCCGATACCCACGGCGAGCGGGTCCGGTTGGGGGTTCTTCATCATGAGTTCGATCCCCAACGCCGTGCCGATCTTGAGAGGTTCTATCTTCTGGAGGCCCGAATCCAGGCCGGCTGCATCTATCTCGGCCAGAGGCGAACCCCCGACCTCCCCAAGCTCCGCAAAATCCTTGTTGCCAATCAGGCAAACGGCCGACGAAAGGCGATTCGAATGGCGTGCACCGGCCGTATGAACTTCAGCCTCAAGGGCCACCGCTTCGAGGCCCGTGTTTCGGAGATTAGCATCAGCCACTTCCTTTGCGTCTTCAAGGAGTCCGATCCTCACCTCGAGGTGGCCACGCGTCTGTCCGACGTGCAGCTTATGGTCGGCGGGCCCGTCCTCAACGTCGACGCTGTGGTGATGCTCAAGCGCCTCTCCGCGGGAGCGTCTCCCGAAATGGTCTACGTCTGCGGATTTGTTCACAAGGGAAAAACGGCTTTGGGTCTAGAGGTGAACGAAACGGCCACACTTATGCGGCTGATCCAAACCTACTTCACCCAGCAAATTGAAGAGCTTGTTCAAAACGCCTACCAGAAGAAACGCACATCCCTGGTCAAAAAGACGCCTCTGGGTGTCCTTCTCGAAAAAAGCCGGTGACCGCCTAGTATTGTGTCCGTGTCGTTCATTCCCATCATCGTTATGGGCAGAAAGCGAAGCGCTTCTGCGGCGAATAGAGAAGTATTTTTGATTGAAAATGGCGAGCGATGCTCGCCGATGTCGTTCTGGGCGAAGGAAGTCGTCGTTTTGGTAAGTCGAGGGAGCGCACGGAGCACAGCCGTACCGTGTGTACAGCGAGCACCGAACGCGACGGAGACGAAGCCAAAATGACGAGGTCCGAGCGCTGGAATCTTGCGTGACAGGACACTACGACGGGATCTCGTCGTGCGAGCATTCAAGGATCTTGGCGAGGATCTGATCGACCATGACCTTGGTGCGGCGCACTTCGCCTTCGTCGAGGTGGTTGGTTTCGATCAGGCTCTCGGGAATCTTGAGGGCGATAGCGCGAAGGTCCCGGCCGCGAGGACCCAAGCGGATGACCACCTGCCTTTCGTCGGATTTCATCCTCTCCCGTTCGACAAAACCTGCACCCTCCATCCTCTTCAAAAGTGGCGTCAATGTACCAGAATCCAAGTACAGACGGCGGCCGATCTGGTTGACAGACTGCCCGTCTTGTTCCCACAGAATCAGCAGCACCAAGTACTGCGGATAGGTCAATCCGTAGGGTTCAAGGATGGGCCGGTAGGCTCGGGTGATGGCCCGCGAGGCGGCGTAGAAGGAAAAACAAAGCTGGTTGTCTAGACGCAACAGCTCGGGAACTTCGGTGGCGGCAGTCTCCATCGCCCCAAAATACGCATTTCCTCCAAAGAAATCCAGACCAGGTCCCTTCTAGCCCGACCATCTCACGGCGAAGGAGTTCGACGTTTTGGCAAAGCCGAAAGGCCGCGCCGCCCGGAAGCGTACTGGGAAGTACGCTGAGGACTGAAGCGACCTTGAGGCGAAGCCAAAACGTCGAGATCCGAGCCCTAGCTATTTCAGGGACTCTTGTAGAGCGGTGCGCAGGCTTGGGTGAGCCACATAAGGGCGGCCGGCGAAACCAGAGGACCAACGGCCTGGAGCACGTGGGCGTGATAGTTGTCGATCCAGGCACGCTCGTCGGCCTCCAGAGCATCCACGTCGATCAGGCGCCGCTCGTAGGGGCACAAGGTCAGCGTTTCCCAACCCAAGAAGGCCCCAAACTCGGTGCTTCCTGCGTCAACCACGGTCACCAGATTCTCAATCCGAATGCCATACTGGCCCGGACGGTACAGTCCGGGTTCGTTCGACAGGATCATCCCAACCTCGAGCGCCGTCGGAAGAGGCTCGGCATTGAGCCGGGCCGGGCCTTCGTGAACGGCCAGAAAAACCCCGACACCGTGTCCGGTTCCATGGTTGAAATTGCGTCCGTTTTTCCAGAGTACCCGCCTCGCCAAGGCGTCGATCATGTAGCCGCGCGTGCCTAGGGGGAAGGGCATGAGGCTGACTTGCACGTGCGCCTTGAGCACAAGGGTGTAGTCTTCGACTTCTGGGGCCGTGGGTTCGCCTAGCACCAGAGTGCGGGTAACGTCGGTGGTTCCTTGGGTGTACTGGGCCCCTGTGTCCAACAGGAAGAGTCCCCGCCCTGTCAGCTCGGCTCCCCGTCCGGGGGCGTGGTAGTGGATGACGGCGCCGTTTTCCCGAAATCCCGGAATAGCCGTGAAGCTTGGTCCATGCCAGTCGCCGCGTTCGGCGCGGAAGCGGTCCAAGGTGTCGGCGGCCTCTGCTTCGGTCAGCCCGTCTTTGGGAGCCTTGGCGAACCACGCCAAGAATTCTGTCAGCGCCGCGCCGTCTTTGAGATGGGCCTTGCGCGAAAGCTCAAGTTCGGCTTCGCTCTTGCGGGCCTTCATCAGGGTCAGAGGAGAAGTACCCTCGATCAGAGACGCTCCAAGGGTGTTGAGCGTTTGGACCAGATGGGCGTTCATGCGATCACGGACCAGCAGCAGGCGTTGGCCCGCGACCATGCCGGCCAGTGTCGCCTGAAAATCGTCGTAGACGTGCAGGCCGATGCCTACCGACTCCAGCGCCTGGCCCGTTGAGCTCCCCAGGGTGCCTTCCTGCACAAACAGCCACGCCCTGGTTTGATCGACCCAACCCCAGCCTACAAAGACCGGGGTGTAGAGAATGTCACTCCCCCTCAGGTTGAACAACCACGCAAGGTCGTCGAGGGCTGTGATGATCTGGGCCTCGGCGCCATGGGACCTCAGCGCTGCCCGCAACGCGCGCACCTTGTCTTCTCGTTTCACCAAGCCCGCCACGGCCGCCTGATGGTCGGTCACCGGGTTCTTGGGCAGCCCCGGCCGGTCGGCCCAAATCCGTTCGATCAGGTCGGGACCCGCCTCGACCGACAGGCCGGCGACCGAGGTCTCCTCCCTCCACTTCAGCAGTCGCGACCAAGTAACCGTCCGGGCGTCGACGCCCACCACTGCGCCCTTGGGCAGCGTGGCGGCAAGCCAAGCCATGGGAGTGGGGGTTCCCGGTTGGCCTTCTCGGAACAGGGTCAGCCCCGAACCCGCCAGTTCGGCTTCGGCCTGAAGAAAATACCGCCCGTCGGTCCACAGCCCCGCCTGGTCGCCGGTGACGACCACCGTACCCGCCGAACCGGTGAACCCGCTCAGCCACGCCCGTGTTTCCCAGCGGGAGGGCAGATACTCGCTGTCGTGAGGGTCGGTGCCGGTGTCGACGAAGGCCGCCCAGCCTTGGGTCTGCATCTGGGTTCGCAAGGCGGCAAGGCGGTGGGGTACGGTCATGGGGACTCCTCGTTACAAGTGTTTGTCGTGGAAGAACTGCCTGACCAAGCGTCTGGCGATGCTGATCCCGGGTGGCAGTTCGGGAAGGTTCGTCCGTTCAAACCATTGGGCGTCAACAATTTCTTGACCGTCGGGCACGGGTTCTCCCGACTCCCAGGGCACTAGAAACGCCGTCATGAGCGCGTGAGGGAAGGGCCACGCCTGGCTTGCAAGATACACAGGAGTTCCCACCTTGACCCCGACTTCTTCCTCGACCTCGCGGGCCACGGCTTCTTCGAGAGTCTCGCCAGCTTCCACAAAACCCGCGAGGCACGAGTACATCGCACCCCGTGTCCTGGCGTTCTTGGCTAACAACACCTGGTCGCCGCGATGGACAAGCATGATGACCGCGGGGGTGACCCTCGGCCAAAATTCAAGCCCGCACGCCGGACAGTCGAAGGCAAACTGCTCGATGCGCCTTACTGTTGGTTTTCCGCACGCTCCGCAGTAGCGGTGCGTTGACTGCCAGGCCGCCAATTCGGCCGCTCGAACAACGGCCTTGCCTTGGTCGGCGTCGGCTTCCGCTAGCAGCTGCCGCAACGGCGTCCACAGTTCGCCCTCGGGCATGGGGACCTCGATCGACCAAAGCGGGACCGCGTCTGATCCCGTTTCGAAATCGACCTCGCCCAGAAAGAGGCCGTCTGGTGTGTCTTGCGGCAAGACCGACCGGGAAACCCACGAACCTTGACCCGGCGGACGAAAGTGGATGGGGCCCCGGGCAGGTGAATGCACAAGGCAGAGATCGTCGGGGCGGGGTAGGGCTGGACGGCTGAAAAAGCGAATCACAAGTTAAGGTTATCTGGAAAATCCGCTCACGGCAATCGGGGAGCCGGTATGCTCATCCGCCCCTTGCAATTTTCCGAGAGGAGTTGTATCTCTGAATTGACCAAAAACGAAATTGGTCATAGCTCAAGAGGTGCTGTCGTGTCGCGTGAATCCATCAAGAAGGCCGCGTTGGGACTGTTCCGCCGGTACTCGTACGTCAAGACCTCGGTGGCCGACATTGCCGTGGCGGCCGGAATCGGCAAGGGTACAGTTTATCTGTCGTTCAAGACCAAAGAGGACATTCTTTTCGCTCTTCTTGACGACCATATCGACAGCCTCCGGCTCCGCGAGGATCCGGCCTATCAGGATCCCGCGATCGACCTTGATACCAAACTCAGCCGGTTTTCGACGGCTCTTCTCGACCTCCATTTTCAAATCCGCGACCTCATGTTCGGTTCGCTTGAAAATCTTCGCGGAAGAGAGTTGCAAGACGTTTATCTCAAGATCAACCAGTACATCGACCGGGTCGTCGCGTTTCTGAGCCACATCCTGACCGTCCATGGCCACACAGTGACCGAGGTGCGCGCCGCGGCCATCGGCGAATTCGTCCTGTTCCTGTCTGGCCGTTTCATCGTCTACATCCTCAGCCACGACTGGAACAGCCGGCAAGAGCTTTACACTCTGATGCCGGTCTGGGCGGTCGAGCTTTTCCGGCCGCTGGTGCTCCCCGAGGCGCTCCCGCAGACCTGAAGCGCTGTCAAACCAAAGAATTGGGAACTTTTGACGTTTGGCCCGCCAGGGAGTAAATTTGGGCCATGGTGATTTCGTCCTTACGCAACCAGGACGTCTCCTCTCTGGCCGACCAGCTCTTTTTGCAAAGGTTACAGTCGCGCGATTCTGTCGTGAGGGCCCACGAAGCGGCCCATATTGCCGCCGGCGGCGGTGCGATTACCAGCGGCGCCCAGTATTCTTACCAGCGCGGTCCCGATGGACGGGAATACGCCGTTGGGGGAGAAGTCGGCATCGACCTCAGCCCAGTTGCAAGAAATCCTCAAGCGACCATAGCCAAGATGGAAATCGTGAGGGCCGCCGCCCTGGCTCCTGCTGAACCTAGCGGGCCGGACCTTGCCATCGCCGCCGCCGCCACCCAGCTTGAAGAAAAGGCGCGTGCCGAAGCCTATACGAAGTCTCAGGAGACCCCCGACACTACGAACGTAGTCGACGTGCGTGCCTGAACTTGCGTCCAAATGCCCCTTTGAAATTGGGCAGACAAAACTTTTTTCAACCGTCACTTCCTTTTTTTTTTGCGTGAACTACACTTGTTTTCAGCACGCTGTTCTCCCCAAGGAAGGAGTGATATGACGGTGACGAAGCGGTCTTCTGGAAGCGATTTGCTGGTGACACT
>CAYYUZ010000092.1:0-16131 GCA_964475005.1 uncultured Spirochaetales bacterium | reverse complement strand
GGAATGTCGGTTGGCGGTGCCGGTTCGATTCGCCTCTGGCTGGGGATTTTCGCCGCGGCGATGCTGGTCATGGTCGCGCTCACCACCCGTCTCAAGGAATCGCTAACCGCCAAAACTGCCTAGTCAGAAGGAGCGATGCGCCTCGCCTTGGAAGCTTGCTTGGAGTACGAGTTGCGATAGACCCACCGCATCAGGCGTGCCTCCCATGCGGGAAAGCTGTGCGGTCGCCCGAAGGCCTGAGTCCCCAAGGCGGCTCGGGCGTTCTTTTCGATGACCATCGCGAGGGCTTCGGCGTCGTCACCCCACACCAGGGCACCCTGACCCCGTACCAATAGGGCCTTGCCACGCGGCAACCGGGCCGGCAGGGCCTCGGCGACGACAAGGCGTGGACCGGCCAACTGCGCGAAATCATCGAGCAGCGCGGTCAGCGGGCGGCCGGCAAAAGTCCATTGCTTCGTGAAGGGAGCCGCGGAGAACCACGCTGGGGCGCCGCCGACGGTCGTTGCGGTCAGCCAAGTCGCTTGCCAGGGGGTGTCCAAAGGAATCGGAAACGCATGAATGGCGGCCCCAGCCAGGTAATCCGCAGCCTGTTCCTCAAGGTGGGCGGTTCGGTCGAAGGCTTGGTCGAGATCGCGGCCTACGGAAAACACCCCGTGGTTGGCCATCAGCACAGTCCCTCGATTGCCGAGCGCCGCCACGGTTCCGCGGGTCAACGCCTTCGTGCCAGGCAGTGCGTAAGGCGCGCACTCCACTCTGCCTATGTCGGTGAGCACAGCCTGCCTCAGTACGGAGCACGCCGAAGCTGCGCTTTGGTGGGTGTGCACCACGGCTTGAACGTCGGGCCGGCGCCTATAGATTTCGCGGTGAACCTTTCTCTCGCCCGAGGGTTTCCAGGGGCCCGACCAGGCGTCGGTCGTAAGGTCGACGACGACGATCATCTCTTCGCGCAGGGAGGGGTAGGGGATGCCGCTGGGGGTGACGGCCATGGAGCCGCCGAGCCTGAGGCTAAGGTTGCCCCAACTGCGGGCGACAAGCCCTTCGTCGAGCAATCTCCGCCCGGCCGCCACAAGTTGCTTACGCGCTTCGGCTTCGGTCATTGCGCACCTTCCACACGGGCAAACACGCGGTCAAACGCCGCGACGGCCTGGTCGATCAGCTCTGGAGTGTAGGCGGCACTCGTGTACAGGCGGCTCCCCGCCAGGGTGATGATGCCCTCGGCGCTGTAGGCTGCGCCCATGTGTTCCATCACGGTCTTGCGGGCCTTGATTTCCTTCATCTTCGCGGGAATTTGCCAGAACTTGCCAAAATCGATGGTGAAGTGCATGGTGCCGACGGTCTGAAGGTGGACGATGGAACCTTGGTTGTAGACAACGAACGGCAGACCGCGCCGCTTCACCGAGGCCTGGAGTCCCGCGGTCAGACGGTCGCCCAAAACCCCCGCTTTCTCGCTGGCGCCCGTCTTCTCCATTTCCACAAGAGTGAAGTAACCGGCGGCAGCCGAAAGCGGATTGGCCGCCATGGTCCCTCCGACCAAGGCCTTCTTGGTTCCGGCCTCAAGGCCCGCCGCGAGCAGTTTCATATACTTCGTCTTGCCGCCCAAGCCGCCCGCTGAGGGGTAACCGCCGGCCAGAACCTTGCCAAACACGGTCAGGTCGGGTTCGACGCCAAAGTAGCCCTGGGCACCCGAAAGCCCCACGCGGAACCCGGTCACGACTTCGTCGAAAATCAGGAGCGCACCGTACTTGTCGCAAAGCTTTCTCACACCTGAATTGAAATCCTTGGCCACGGGACGAGTGCCGCTTTCTGGTCCCAGCGGTTCGATCATGACGGCGGCCGTTCCCCCGTGCAGGCGGTTGCGGCGAAGCACGCGTTCGAGCGCATCAAGGTCACCGGGGAAAAACTCCTGGGTGTGTTTGAACACGTGCTTGGACACCCCGTGGGCCTCATGGTGGCGGGTACCGGGAATGCGGAGCCCGTAGGCGACCTGGTCGCTCCAGCCGTGGTAGGCGCCGCCCATCTTCACGATGTTCTTCTTGCCTGTCGCCAGGCGCGCCACTCGGATCGACGCCATGCAGCCTTCGGTGCCCGAACCCAACAGGCGGAGCATGGGGACTGCGGGCATGTGGTCGGCGACGAACTTGGCGAGCTTCAGCTCGTACTCGTGGAAAAGTCCCGTCGAAGGACCGCAAGTTTTGAGCAGGTCGATGACCTGGTCACGGACCACCGCGGGGTTTGATCCAAGAACGGTGGGGCCGCCGGCTTGCAAGAAGTCAAAGTAGCGGTGCCCGTCGAGGTCCGTTAGGAAAGCCCCCTCGGCCTGCGTGAACACCAGAGGGAAGGGAAAGTTGAAACTCAGGTTGTGCTGTACGCCGCCGGGGATATACGTCTTGGCCTCGGTGGTCATGGCCTTCGACTTTGGACACCCGCGTTCGAAGTAGTTGTCGACGTAGTTCTCAAGCGCCTCGGGGCGAAGGGTTCGGATGGGCTGAAGGATCAAGGCGTCTAGGTCGGCCAGAACCCGGGGAACGTCGGGATAGGTGGAAATCGAAAAACCGTTGGCCATGGCGTGCCTCCACGGAAGAATTATGAGCCGCGGCTCACTTGTGCGAGTCTAGCACTGAATCGGGGGGCTGTCAAAGTTGCCGCCGGGCACTATGCTGGCGGTATGTCCGACCCATCGACTGCCATTTTTTCACGTTTGGCCGAGTCCAAACAGAAGGCCGTGCTGACCGCCGCCGCCGAGGTGTTCGCTAGGCAGGGTTTCGCTGCCGCCAAGGTCGACTCTATCGCCGCCGAAGCGGGGATCAGCATCGGCTCGCTCTATCAGTACTTCGGAACCAAGGAGAACTGCTTTCTCGCCGTCCTCGGCGCTGGCATGGCCGAGCTCCAGCTTCGCCTCGAGGAAGTTCTCAGCCGGGAGACCGACCCCTGGGCCCGCATCGAGGCCATTGTCCGCCTGATTCCAGAGCACTCAAGAAAACATGCAGAAGTGCTGCGGCTCTATCATGAAATCGGTGGAGAAGGCCTTTCGTCACTGGGACGAGAGTTCTGCCTTCGTTTCGAAGGACTGAGCGCGCGGGTGTACGCCGTGCTCCTAGCCGAAGCGCGCGCCCTCGGCAAGGCCCGGTCCGACCTCGACGAGAACTTCGCGGCGTTCTTCCTCGACAACGTGTTCATGGCGCTGCAGTTCTCCTTCAGCTGCGACTACCACAAACTGCGCAAGAACGTGTACCTGGGTTCCAAGGACCTCGACGACGAGACCTTGATCGCGCAGACCCTTCAGTTCTTGCGTCGGGGCCTTTCCGGGTAGTACAGTGGCCCAAGCGCCGCTAGGTGAGCCGCGGCTCATAATCGCGCTCATCAAAAGGAGCCTTGCCGTGTCCGAACCCCTGTTTCTGTTAGCCTTCGATCTCGGGACGACGGCCTCAAAGACCTGTCTCTACGCGATCAGCGACCGATTGACGCTCAGGGCTTCGGCAACCAGGCCGCTGTCGCTGGAGACGGGAGCCGACGGCCGTGCCGAGCAGAATCCCGAAGAGTGGTGGAAAGCCCTCGCCTCGTCGATCCCCGAAGTGCTGCAGGCCTCGCAGGTGGAGCCGTCCCAGGTGGCGGGGCTAACGTTCTGCGCGCAAATGCAGTCGCTGGTCCTTGTCGACGCCCAAGGCAAGGCGGTCCGGCCGGCACTGAGCTACCTCGACCAGCGGCCTACAAGACGTCATCGGGCCCTGACGGCGGCGGGACCACGAGTGGCCGGCATCGGCGTCGGGTTGCTCCTGCCCTGGCTTTCGGTTGCCGGCGGCGTGGCGGCGAGTGTGAAAGATCCCCTTTGGAAGTACCTTCGCGTTCAGGACGAGGAGCCCGAAGCCTTCGCCCGGGTGAAGTGGTGGCTCGACGCCAAAGACTTTCTGACCGGGCGGTGTACCGGTCGATACACGATGAGCCATGATTCGGCCTTTGCGACCTTCTTGACCGATACAAGGCCCGGCTCGGTGGCGCGTCGAGGCATTGCTTGGAGCCCTTGGCTCATCCGCCGGTTTGGTGTCGACGCCGGGCATCTTCCCGAGATTGTCGCCCCGTCGGAGAAAGTGGGAGGGTTAACGCCCGAGGCGGCCAGGACGCTGGGTTTACCCAAAGACTTGGCCGTATTTGCCGGGGCCGGTGACGCCTCGCTCATCGGGGTGGGTGCCGGCTCGGTGGCCGTGGGGAGCACTCACGTGTACGTGGGGACCAGCGGTTGGGTGTCGACCGTGGCCGATAGGCGCATCATCGACACCCAAACTATGATGGCCACCGTTCCTGGCGCCGATGCCGGGCGGTTCGCGTACTTCGGTGAACAGGAGACCTCGGGAAAGTGCCTCGAATGGGTACGTGACCACTTGGCGCTCGACGAAATTGGCGTGTACCTCGAGAAGACAGTCCGCCCGGCTGGCCTTGAACACGAGTTTCTCAGCCTGATCGATTTTCTGACCAAGGAGCTTGAGCAGGTACCGGCCGGTTCGGGAGGAGTGCTCTTCGCCCCCTGGCTGCACGGAAGCCGCTCTCCTTTTGAAGATCCGTTGGTGAGAGGGATGTTCTTTAACTTGGGACTGGGGACGGGGAAGCGCCAGCTCATCCGCGCGGTGGTCGAAGGCTTGGCGTACAACAAACGCCTGCTGCTGGAAGCCCAGAGCCGCAAACTCAAACCGTCTTCCGTGTTGCGGTTTGCCGGCGGCGGAGCCCTGTCGGACGCCACCTGCCGGATTCTCGCCGACGTGACCGGTCGAACCGTCGAGGCGGTCGAAGATTCTCAGAACGCTGGAGCCGCCGGAGCGGCACTTGTCGCCGCCTGGGGCCTGGGAGAGTTTCCGAGCCTCGAAGCCGCGGCGGCCACCGTGGCCGTTCGTGCCCGCTTCGAGCCCAACCCCGCGAACCGAGCCGTCCATGAGCGCAACTACGCGGTATTCCGCGATCTCTATCGCACCACAAAGGATCTGTTCAGGCGGTTGAACGGCTAGGGCTTGGATCTCGCCATTTTGGCTTCGTCTCGGTCGATACGGCCCGTCCTTCGGATCGGCTATCGCCTCGGGACTTACAAAACCGTCCGCAGGACGGTTTTGGGTGCTCGGCGTACATGCAGTACGCCTGCGCTCCGTGCACTTCCTCGACTTCGCCAAAGAGGCGATCTCCGGCGCCCCAAAACCCTCCAGCGGAGGGTTTTGTAAGCCCTGAGGCGGAGCCGACCCGAAGGGGCAGGGCGCTAGGGTGGGCATCGCTTCGCTTGCCACCTGAATGGTCTCTTTCCTGTTCCTGATCCTGTAGATTCTCTTGACATTCGGCATAAAGCCACTACCATAGGGTTGTGGATACCTTAGGAACGACCTTTATGGCGCTGTCTGACCCGACGAGGCGGGCCCTGATCGAGAGGCTCTCGCACAGTCCTGCGTCCGTTCACGGATTGACCGAGCCGTTTGCCCTCTCGCAGCAGATGATCTCAAAACACATCGCGTATTTGGTGCGGGCGCGTCTTGTGAAGAAAACCAAGAGCGGGCGAGAGAGTGTTTGCACGCTGAGGCCGGAAGCGATCAAGGCCGTCAGCGACTGGGCGCTGGATTACCGGCGCTTCTGGGAAGAGAGTTTCGACAAGCTGGATGTTGTTCTAGCGGAGATGAAAAGAACGGAGGAGAGAGATGGCTGAACGGACAACGAATCTTTTGAACGATCTTGTGATCACCAGGATTTTCGACGCCCGGCGCGAGCTGGTCTGGAAGGCGTGGACCGATCCCCAATATGCCAGGCAATGGTGGGGGCCGAAGGGGTTCACCTCACCGTCTTGCAAGATCGATTTTCGAGTGGGAGGGCAGTACCTGTTTTGCATGAGGTCGCCCGACGGTTGGGAGGGCTGGAGCGGCGGCGAATACACCCAGATCATCGTGCCCGAGAAGATTGTCTCACTCCTGTTCTACGCCGACGAAAACGGAAAAGTGGAACCCGCCGACAGCAACGACGTGGAAGTGCGCGATGTCGTGACCTTCGAGCCATTCGGAAGTGGCCAGACGAAGCTCACGTTCAAACGCAGTCACTGGGACGAGGGAGAAGATGGCGGTATGATAGAGATCTTCGACAAGCTCGCAGAGTTTGTAGTCGGGTTGGAAAAGGCTCCGTGAGAAGGCGGAGACGGACCTCAACGATCCTGAATCTGTCGAGTCCCTTTGCCGATTAACTCGATGAGTAGAGAGTAATGAAGAAAAGGCCCGTTGGTAGAGCTCGCCAACGGGCCTTCTGTTTTTTGGGGTGTTTCCTTGCGGCGCACAGGCCGCCTACTGGAAAGCACTCGGTCTCCTAGTCGCCGAACATAACAAACGTTTATCTCAATTTCATCCACGGTTTATCGATCCAGCTGCGGCCGGTCTGTATCCTCATCGTGGAGGGGCCCATGAGAAATCGACAAGTCGCAAAAGCTCTGATTCTAATTCTGATGTTGATCGTTGGAGGAGGAACTATGACAGCCGAGTCTCGAACGATACAAATCAAGACGGAAGGAATGCAGAAAGTTTGGACCGAGACACTCAATGTTGAAACAACTTCACAAGGACGAACGGAAACTCGCGAGTTGCTTGGCGAAATCCGGGTCAGCAAATTTGACATCGATGGTCGGATGACTTCGCTGACTGTTTCGAAAAAGGGCCTTTCCTTTCGTGCCGAAAGGCAAGGTCAAAAAGTCGCTTTCTCTCGATCAGATTCAGAGGGCGACAAAGTCGGAAACGTCGATTTGGGTGAGTCCCAGTGGTTCGATACTTGGGAACAGGCGGGGCAATTTCTCCTCGAAAAGAAGAAGGCAAGCATCCTTGTTCTCAAAATCTCCGAAATCGTGCCTGAGCGGAATATTGTGTTCGAGATCAAGAATGAAGGAAGGTCCACTCGTCAGGGAATTGACGTTCAGTCATTCGGGGTCTCGGGCACCGGCATGGCGAGCCTGTTTATGCCCAAGTTCCACTTCTGGCTGGATTTGAAGGGCAAACTTGTCGCGCAAGAAAGCTTCCCGATGCCCGAACCCGGCGCCGGACCGAATGGTCCGAAGCAGGGTCCCCCTCCTCCCGGGGAAATGAAAATGGTGTTGCAGGAAGTTGTGGTGGTCCGTCCGTGAATCGGCTGAATACGTTTTTCCTTACCGCCCTTTTTGCGTTAGGGTCGGCCTCGACGTGGGCTCAGTTCAGCCCGCAAGTTCCGATTCCCGACTTTAGCAATTTCGCCGTGGGCCCTCTCAACAACTACTACTGGAAGCTGGAAGAAGCCAAAATCTACGGCGAATACTCTGGAAGAAAAGTCGGTGACTTGACCCTAGAGGAAACCAAGGCGTTCTCCGCACGCATTGGCGTGGCCAAATCCAAGGATGCTCTGGTCCTGGATACTGCCAAATTGTCTTTAGTCTGGCCGGGTGCAGGTCAATTCCGCAACGGAGACTTCTGGTCGGGCGCCGGCTATTCCGCCGGCGACCTGGTGGTTTTGGGAGGTGGCATCTATGGAGTCTACGCGCTTCTCCCCTCAACGCTCAAGAATGACTGGACGAAAGCCCTCACTCCCAACTCGGGATTGACCCTGATCGACTACGCTCCGGCCATCGCGATTGGGGCCCTTACCTGGATTGTCTATCAGGGGTGGGGCCTCCTCGCCGCCGGACAAGCCGTTCCGGAAACGAAAAACCGTTTGGATAAGGGTGAGCTCAAGCTGGGACCCTTCAACATCGATCCTGCCGGTTACGGTCTCACGCTTCGTTACTAAAGAGGAGGGAATGATGTTAATGCAAGAAACCGTGGTCTCGGTGAGAGACGTCAAGAAAATGTATCCCCTGGGCAAGACAGAAGTCTGGGCATTGAAGGGGATCAGTTTTGATCTCTTGAAGGGCGATTTTATCTCAATCGCGGGGCCTTCCGGATCGGGCAAGACCACCCTGCTGAATCTTCTTGGGTGTCTCGATACTCCCACCGAGGGAGAGGTCTTTCTTGAGGGGGTGTCGACAAAAACCCTGAACGATGACCAGATCACCGACCTGCGCCATGGCTTGATCGGGTTTATCTTTCAAAGCTTCAACTTGATTCCCGTGCTTTCGGTGCGAGAGAACGTTGAGTTTCCGCTCCTGATCGGCGCGGGGCAGCGCAAGAAACCCGACCAGGATTGGATCGACTATTTGGTTGGTTCGGTCGGGCTCACCGAATGGAGCAAACATCGGCCGAACGAGTTGTCTGGTGGTCAGCGCCAGCGCGTCGCCATAGCCCGTGCCCTTGTCAACAAGCCGCGTATTGTCATGGCAGATGAACCAACCGCCAATCTGGATTCCAAAACCGGCGAGGCCATCATCGCGCTCATGAAAACTGTAAGCAAGGAACTTGGGACAACGTTCATCTTCTCGACCCACGATCAGAGGATCGTCGACGAGGCTGACCACGTGATCAGGATTCTCGACGGCACGGTTATCTCCAACCTCTTAGCGAAAGGGTTGAAGCGATGAAGCTCCCCATTCTTTGGACGGTTGCCCTTAGAAATTTGGCCGAGCACCGGAAAAGAACCGTCAGCGTTGGAGGAATCATGGCGGTTGGTCTTTTCCTTTTGATCTTCGGCAACGCCTTTCTCGATTCTGCCGCTCAGGGTGTTCGGGCTTCGTACATCGAAAAGTACACGGGCGACCTGTTTGTCGCCTCGGTGACCAGACTTCCCATCACGGTCTTCGGAAGCGGGGGGGGGCCAGGCGGTGGGGCAAAGATTGTCCCGATCGGGAATTTTCCGACTTTGCAAAAGCTTCTCGACTCCTCCGAGTTGGTCGATCACTGGAACGGTCATTCCGTCAGCATTGCGCAAATTCTGGTCCACGAACAGGCGAAGGGGATGGCCCAGTTGTTGGGGATAGACCCCGTCCAGTACACCAAGACTTTCCCCAAAACCGTTGTTTTTGAAGAAGGAGGATTTTGGAAATCCGGGGAACACGGGTTTGTCATCAACCGCGGCATGGTCAACACCATCCGTGAGAAATCCGGAGTCGACATCAAGGTGGGAGACACCTTGAGTCTCTCCGTCATGGGAGAATCGAGCAAAATCCGCGACGCGGTCTTGACCGGGATTTCGGTCGCTGGGAACTCGCAGGGGCCGCTAAGTTTTATTGGTTGGTGCGATATCGATACTCTGAGGCTTCTCAAAGGCCAGACAGTCGAGGCCGCCGCGGCTCAAGGGGAGCCCTCATCGGTGACGCTCCTCGATGAAGACAGCCTGTTTTCCTTGGATAAGGCTTCCGGGGTTCAGGCTTCCTCGGGCATCGACTTGAACTCGGTTCTCACCAGGGGCCTGGGCGCCCGAAAACCTGAAGTTGCCGATCCTGGCGCCTGGGAGTTTGTGACCCTTCGCCTCAAGGCCGGAGTTCCTGTGGAGCAAGCCCAACGAACGCTGGGGGCAGAATTCCGCAAGGCCGGTCTCGAGGTCCAGGTTCAGGACTGGGTCGCTGGGGCGGGCAACCAGGCCCAGACCGTGCTGGCTTTGAAATCAGCGTTCAACATCGTGATCTTGATCATCGCCCTTGTCGCCCTCTTCATCGTCATGAATGCCTTGATGATTTCGGTGTCGGAACGCACCACCGAGATCGGTACAATGCGTGCCCTTGGCGGTCGCCGAAGACTCGTCCGCAATATGATCTTGCTCGAAGTTTTCTTTCTGAGCTTGGGTGCGGGAGCACTGGGCTTGGCCGTTTCGTTCCTGGGTCTCGGCGTTCTGTGGTTGACGGGAGTTCCGCTCGGCTCGTTCTTCCTTCAAATGTTGTTCGCCTCCGACCACATCAAGCCCCTGTTCTCCCTTTCGAGCGCCTTGGCTTCTTGGGTACAACTCATCGCCGTCGGACTCTTGGCAGGATGGTACCCGGCGCACGTGGCCTTGAAACTGAGCCCACTCAAGGCGATCCAAATTGATTGAGAAAAACAGGAGAAAACCATGCAATTTGCAGCTCTAGCGCTACGAAATCTTCTGCGGCAGAAGCGGCGGACGGTCTTTCTCGCCGCTGCCGTCGCAATCGGATTTGCCGTTGTTGTGATCTTGTTGGGTTTCAGCGACGGGCTGGTTGCCAACCTCAAAAGCAATCTCTCCCACGCTTTCGGCGGCCAGGTTTTCGTCAAAGCTGAAGAGTGGAACCAATACGGAAAAATCGTCTCGAAAATCAGTCATCCCGGCCACCTTGATCAAGCCCTGGACTCCATCAAGGATTCGATTCGGTCGTTCAGCCGCCGCTCTACCATAGATTCGACGGTGGTCTTTGGATCGCGAACGGCCCGGGTGAGCCTGTCGGGTGTCGAGTGGGACCGCGAAGACAACTTCCGGGCCAACCTCGTTGCCGTGGCCGGCAGCGTCCCGACCTCTTTGACCCCCAACCAGATTCTGTTGAATGCCGACACCGCTTTCAAACTTGGCGCTTCGGTTGGCGATGATCTGCTGGTGAAGTTCAAGACTCTTGACGGCCAGCAAAACGTCCTCGATTTCACGGTTGCGGCGGTAATCAAAACGGCCGGGGGCGGATTCTTCAGCCAAGAGAGCTACCTGACTCTGAGCCAGGCCAACCAGATGCTCGGCCTTGGTCCCTTGGAGTACCAAGCCCTCAACATCTACCTAAAAGACCTCAATCAGCAGAGGCCGGTGGCTCACTCCCTTGAGCTGGCCTTCTTGCGACTGGCCAGCGTCTCTTTGAGAGAGGATCAAAAATCTGATGCCAACCCCATGCAGAAAATGATGGACCAGATGCTTGGAGAGAATGCAGACACGGCAAGATGGACGGGTCCCCGCTACAGTGTCAGTATTCTCGACGACTTTATGTCGACGTTCATGTCGCTGATCTCGGCGATTCAGGGCATCGCTCTCGTGATCTTTTTGATCATGATGGGCGTCACCGTCGTTGGCATCTCCAACACCTTCCGAATGATCCTTCAAGAGCGAACCGTGGAAATCGGAACCCTGAGAGCCCTGGGTCTTCGCCGAAAAGGAATCCTGAATCTTTTTCTGGGGGAAGCTGGGGCCGTCATTGTTCTCGGACTCCTGTGTGGCGGTTTGATCGCCCTTGTCATCGAATTTCTGCTTTCAGGGTTGTCACTGGGCGGGGACCAGATGACTTCTATGTTTCTCCTCCAGGGCCATTTGAGCTTTCAACCCGGTGCCCTCGAGCTGATCGCCGCGGTGCTTGTGATTTTGGTTTCGGGCACGCTGGCGGCCTGGGGGCCGGCCCAAAAGGCTTCCAAGCTCTTTCCTGCCGACGCTTTGAGGCACCGAGGGTAGTGTCCTGCTCGTTTTTCGATTCAAGGAGAAGGCGATGAAACGGTTTTTGATTTTCATGATTCTGGCAGCGCTGGTTGGTGCCTTCGCCTGGGGCGAGGAGGTTGACTTCGGCAAACTGCTGGTGACCATCGACGAACAAACGGACTTGTCCGGGTTGGATTTTGCCGCTGTGGCTCAGCTTAAGCAGACCGACCCCGAAAACGGCAACTCGGACCAGAGCATGGCAATGTTCCGCCGTGATGCCGACGACTCCTTTTCTGGACTTCAACTCACCCCTGAGTCGAAGAAGGGAACGGGTTATCTGAAAAGCGGTGATCGGATGTACACCTACGATCCGACAAG
Organism: uncultured Spirochaetales bacterium; assembly: GCA_964475005.1. Classification (GTDB taxonomy): domain Bacteria; phylum Spirochaetota; class Spirochaetia; order JABEVK01; family JABEVK01; genus JAIFLN01. The sequence goes on along the minus strand of CAYYUZ010000092.1, from coordinate 4,512 downwards.
CCGAAAATTCAGCTTCACCTCGATGAAGGACAACTTTTCGGGGACGGACGCCAAGAACTCCGACTTCGAAAAGTCCAAGCGCTCGGCCGACTACAAGGTGACCGCTTGGTCCGAAGGCAAACTTGGTCGGTTCGAGGTCTGGATCCTTGACCTCACCGCCGTCAACTCGAGCGTCACCTACCCGAAACAAAAGATCTGGGTCGACAAGGCGGCCAAAACGGTTCTGAAATCGGAAGACTACAGCCTCTCGGGACGCCTTCTGAGAACCAGCCTGTATCCGACCTACGCCTCGGTTGGCAAGAAGCTGGTCGCCACGAAACAGATCTTTGTCGATGCACTGGTGCCGGGAAAGAGGACCGAGGTCTCCCTCAGCGATGTTTCGGTGAAACCTTTGGCCAATGAAGTCTTTACCCGGGCTTTCCTAGAAAAAGCCACCAACTAGGAAAGAGCGATGAAGAAAAAACAAGTCCTTATGGTTCTTGGCGGTTTGATCTTACTGACAGATTTCTGCTGCGCGCAAAGTGCCGATGACGCCTTGTTTGGGGCGCCTGGAGACGCCGACCAACCCGTCCCGCAGGCGTCCACAACCCAAGATATCGCCGGAAAACTTCTGGGTGCCGAGCAGAAGACAAGTCTCATGGGAGCCTTCCAATACACGGGGGTGTCAACCTGGACCCAGTCAGACCCCGATTTGAACCAGGCCATTCTGCTCGATCTCGGGCTTATCGCGCGGCCAGACCAGAACCTGCGGGTCGAGACCAAGGGCCGCTGGTCGTATGACCCAGGGATGGTCACGGCGAGCTTTCACGTCAGCGAGGCGTTTGTGGACTTTCAGGGGGGAGATTCCCTGTATTTCAGAGCGGGAAAGCAGTTCATTCAGTGGGGACGAGGCTACTTCTATAGCCCGGCCGATGTTCTGAACCTGACGACCATTGACCCTACTGACCCGACCAATTCCAACAACCCCAAGGCGGTCAAGGAGGGGCCGACCTCGTTCAAGGCAACCCTCGAAAAAGGAAATGCCGGTCTGTATCAAACTGTCGTCTCCACCGATCAAGTCACGACAGGATCAAACGTCAGCTTTGCTTCGCAGGGAACCTGGTCGTTCTTCGGATCGGAGGTTTCGGTTGGTGGCTTCTGGCAGCCTTCTCGAATCAAGTCGCCGAGAACCTTCGTGACCAGCGGCTTCAAGGCGTTCGGCACCAACTTCTACACCGAGTCGATCTTGTTATGGGGAAACGACCAGCAGAGGGTTTCCGACGACGGAAACGGCGGTTTGACCGTCGACAAAAATGACGGACGCCTTCTGACCCAGCAGACGATTGGAGCTTCCTACTCTATGGATGAAACCGAACGCTTGTGGAGTTTCTCTTCGTCACTTCAATACTACTACAATGGGACCGGCGCCTCAGACCCCTCCGTCTACCACGACCGTGCCACAGCTCTTTCAAAGCTTTTGAACAATGGCACCCTGAGCTCCCGAAATGCGACAGGATACGGCACTCACTATTTGGCGGGCTCCTTGGAATTCCTGAGAATTCTTAGGATACCAATGACCGCCGGTACCTCGTTCACAGCTTCGCTGACCGAAGTTTCATGGTCGGTGACTCCTCGAACGACCTACCAGTTCGGTCCGGATCTCACCCTGGGAGCACAGACGACTTGGAACCGAGGCGCCGTTAACTCGGAGTATTCGCGCAGTGGAGATACCAGTCAATGGCAGCTCGATGCGCTCGTGTTTTCAAAGTTGACCATCAAAGGCTCGGGACCTCTTCCTGGCTCCCAAGCGTGGGTCCATCCTGCGCTTGAGGTGGACTTATCCGGGTTTGAGTTCTAGCGGAGGAGGTCGGGTGCAAGCGTCGGTTCTCGTCGTCGAAGATACTCCAGAAATGGCCGAGTTGGTCGGTCTCTATCTGAGTAAGGAGGGGTGCCGCTACACCCTCGTGGGTTCGGCCGAGGAAGGTCTTGAGCGCCTGCAGTCTGAGTCGTATGACCTTCTGGTTCTCGACATTCAGCTTCCCGGAATGGACGGCTTTGAGTTCCTGACCCAATTACGCAAGTCGTCTGCCCTGCCTGTTCTTGTCCTGACCGCTCGAAGTCAGGACGAGGACTTGATTCTTTCGCTTGGCCTTGGGGCCGACGACTTCCTGCCGAAACCTTTTTCTCCCAGGGTCCTGGCGGCCCGTTGCCGAGCGCTGTTGAGACGCGGCAGTGCGGGCTCTGGCCAAGGAAACTCACGCGAACTCAGAGCCTGGGGCGATTTTCAGCTCCGTCTGGACACGCGGGAATTGACCAAAAATGGCGTCAGGATTCCGCTTTCGGCAAGAGAATTCGAGTTGCTGCGATTCTTCCTCGATCATCCGCGGAAGGCGTTCTTGCCCCAGGAACTCTACGATACGGTCTGGAAGAACGAGTACGGTGATTTGTCTGCCGTGGGTGTCTACATACAAAGGCTGCGCCGAAAGATTGAGCCGAACCCTTTGTCGCCTGTGTTCCTCAGAACCGAACGTGGTTTCGGTTACCTCTTCCAACCCGATCGAGGGGAGTAGCTATGCGCCTTCGAAACATCACCCTGATTCTTCTTATCGCTCCCGTGGTCGCACCTCTCCTTTTCTTGGTCCTTTCAAACAAGGCGCCCCTTCCGGGGCCTCGTCCAGACCCGCTCCAACAGCCGTTTCCGGGTCTCCTCGTGCCCTTGTTTCTTTTTCTAGGACCGATAGGTTTCGTATTGTGGCTGTTCCGACGCTTCGACAAAGCCTTAGGACAACTTGTGGCAGCGACAAAGGATCTTGCGGCGGGTGCGCTGACCCAACCGATTCAAATCGCGGGTACTGTAGAAATCAATAGCCTCACCCGGTCATTGGAGGAGCTGCGCGTCGCTTTGAATCAAGATCGGGAAAGAAAGTCGTTCCTCCTCATGGGGCTTTCCCACGACTTTCGAACTCCGTTGGCCCTGATTCAGGGTTACACCGAAGCCATTGAGGACGAGATCGGCACGACCAATTCCGCCTGCTCCCACTACCTTTCCATCATTTCAGACAAGACAAGACACCTCGAAAGGATGGTAGACCGGTGGATCGAATTGGTGCGACTTGAAACGGGGGAACGGGTCGCCACCTTCGAAGATGTGCTGTTGGCTCCATGGCTGACGGGTCTATGGAATCGGTTTCGAGCCGACGTTGAAATGATGGGCCGCCGGTTTTCTGGCGACATTACTCTCGACCCCCAGATCTCGGTGAGGCTCGACCCCGAGCTTATGGAACGGGTGCTCGAGAACCTCCTCAGCAATTCGCTCAAATACACCGAGCCTGGCCACCGAATTTGTTGGGAAGTCCGCCGGCACACTGACCAGATTGTGATCGATCTGGAAGACGAAGGACGAGGAATTTCGCCACCCGAGGCGCACCTGATCTGGGAACCATTCTATCGAAGCAAGGACCAGTCCCGGCTTGGCTGGGGCCTTGGCCTTTCGATTGTCAAAAGCATCGTTGTGGCACACGGCTTCAAGATCAAACTGGAGCCAACAGAGTCCGGCCGGGGAACAAGGTTTCAGATCTTGATTCCGTTGTCTGACGTCAGCACAGCCGAGGTCAGACAAACTTTAGAAGGATAGACTGCTGGGAAGAAAGGACAGGAAGGGAGCGGAGGAAGGCCAGGGAGGGCTCGGATTGGAGGAGAGGGAGAGATCAGCCCTTGGTGGGTGCTCAGCCAAGTCCAACGACATTGACTTTAAAGATGGTGAGATTCACAGCGTTGATCTGCGGTTTTATCTCGAGGCTTAGCACACTCCGGTTTTTGTTTGACCAGACGCCTTTTGGTTTGATTAGTTCTGCGATTTTCGTGTCAACCTCAATAGGGGTTTTGTTGTACTTTTTGATACCAGTAATGACATCCCTTACGTCCTGCATACCTATAAAGGCATCCTCCATTCGAGTCTTGAGTTTCAAAAACATCGGTGGTGGGTAGTCGGTGCAAATCATCTCAAATATTACGTAGATGTAGCGCTTCTTTGTGTACGGATTGGTATAGTGTACCAGAACGGACTCGTCGGATGAAGCCGGTTTGAAGGAAGAAGAATATGCGCCAAAATGTTCATGAAGGCGGTCATTCACGTCGTAGTTCACTTGGTTCAAGTTGTTCACAGAGCACTCGTCCCTAATAAAGTCATTGTGAAGAAGGATTGAACAGTCGCCGACTGTTGAACGGTGATCTTGCTCAGACCGCGTTACCACCCCAATCTTTGACCCATCTTCGTTTCTTAAAAACATTGACTCCTTCACGACAATAACCTCGGGCTTTTCATCGTGTGAAAGCTCTCCATATCGTATGATGGGAAGAAGACTTCCGAAGTTCTTTATACCATCCGTGGGGATATCTTGTGGTTCGATGTACGACTTAAACGGCATCTCGTTCTCCTTTTTCGATGTTGGGATTGCGTCAGCTCAGCTGAGTTTTAGGTTTCACTCCGAAGTCCTTCAGAATTCGTGTTGCCGATGTTCAGGGCAAAGATGG